>NZ_JBVJGZ010000009.1:242218-286751 GCF_055587025.1 Streptomyces sp. NPDC048600
GTGTCCCGCACTCGGTCGACCCCCCCACCCACCCCCCCCCCCCCCCCCCCCCCCCCCCCCCCCCCCCCCCCCCCCCCCCCCACCGCCCCCCCCCCCCCCCCCCCCCCCCCCGCCTCGCGCAGTGCGCCTCGCGCCGTGCGCCGTGCACGGGGGGCGGCCCTCGCCGCCCCGCCGTCACAGCCTGCGCAGCCAGTCGTCGGCCACGCCGTGCAGGGCCTGCTCGTCGGGCTGCAGCCTGGTGTCGTCGAGCCGGTGCGTCAACCGGTCGACGACCGCGACCACACCGTCGATCTGGCGGGTCATCGACACGGCGATGTCGGCCTCGCTCCTGCGCTCCACCTCGCCCGTGAGCGTGACCTCCCCGTCGTCGACGGACACCTCGACGCTGCCGGGCGTCAGCCACAGGCTGCGCAGCAGCACCTCCTGGACCACCTCGTGCCGGATGTCGGTGTCGGGGCGCAGGAAGACCTGGAGGAGGTCACGCCGGGTCACGATGCCGACGAGGCGGTCCTCCTCGTCCAGGACCGGCAGCCGCTCCACCCGCCGCCGGGCCATGGTCCGGGCGGCCTGGACGATGGTGTCGTCGGCGTGCACGGTCACCGGTGGGGTGGTCATCAGCTCACCGGCGCGCGGGTCCCGTTCCGGTGCCCGCCTCGGTCACGGCCCGGCGCATCATCAGGTCCGTCTCGGAGACGACCCCGATCACCTTGTCGTCCTCGTCGGTCACCGGAAGGCCGCTGATGTGGTGGCCGGCCAGCAGCCGTGCCACTTCCTTGAACGGTGTGCCGGTTCCGGCGCGGACGACGTCGCTCGTCATCACGGAGCCGACCTTGTCGTGCTTCATGGCTGGTCCTCCTCAGCGCAGTCGGCGCAGATAGGGGTCGTGGGACCGGCGCGGCAGCAGCCGGACCCGGGCGTCGAGCGCCACGGCCCCGTCCGGTGTCGCGAGGACCGGGTTGAGGTCGGCCTCGGCGAGCTGCGGCAGATCCGCCGCCATACGGGACAGCCGGTGCAGCAGTTGTTCCAGTCCTTCGAGGTCGGCGGGCGGGCTGCCGTGCGCGCCGAACAGAAGCGGGGCGCAGCGCGGGGACGTGATCAGGTCGTGCACGTCGTGGTCGGTGAGCGGGGCGAGCCGGGCCGCGTGGTCGGCGAGGACCTCGACGGCCGTGCCGCCGTGCCCGAACAGCACGAGCGGGCCGAAGACGTCGTCCTGGACCACGCCGGCGAAGAGTTCGGTGCCTCGGCCGGCCAGTGGCTGCACGACCACCCCGGTCATCAGTCCGGCGAACCGTGTGCGCAGGTCCTTGAACGCCGCCCGCACCTCCGCGTCGCCGCGCAGGTCCAGCAGGACGGCCCGTTCGACGCTCTTGTGCACCAGTCCGGGCCAGTGGGCCTTCAGGACGACGCGTCCGTCGCGTCCGCGCAGCCGCTCGGCGGCGGCCACGGCCTCGTCCTCCGTCTCGGCCCACGCCCACGGCATCTGGGGGACGCCGTAGCAGGCCAGCAGGTCGGCGCAGGACCGCGGGTCGAGCCGGCCGCCGTCTGGGTGGGCGGCGAGGTACGCCTCGACCATGGCCTGCGCGCGCGGGGCGTCGACGTCCTCGGTTTCCGGCACCGTGCCCGGGGGCCGGGCGAGCCAGGCGGCGCGACGGGCCGCGTGGGCCAGCGCCCGTGCGACCGCGTGGGGTTCGGCGTACGAGGGGACGGTTCCGTCGGCGGCGGCGAGCAGTTCGACCGGCCGTGCCTGCTCCAGCCGGACGAGGGCGACGGGCCGGGCCCGGTGTCCGGGTGCCCGGGTGAGCGCCCGGACCAGGTCGTCGCCGGTCGCCTCGGCGACCGCGGTCGGGACGAGGGCCACGATCACGGCGTCGACACCCGGGCAGCGTGCGAGCCGGTCCACGCACGCGCCGAGCTGCTCCTCGGTCACCGCCGCGGTGGCGTCGACCGGATTGCCGGCCGTGGCTCCCGCGGGCAGGACGGCGAGCAGGTCGTCCACGGTCGTGGGGGTGAGCGGCGGCAGGGTGAGCCCGGCCTCCGCGCAGGCGTCCGCCACCAGGACACCGGCGCCCCCGGCGTTGGTGACGATCGCCACCCGGGCGCCCTCCGGCAGCGGCTGGGAGTGCAGCAGGGCGGCCGTTTCCAGGAGTTCGCCGATGGAGTGGGTGGCGGTGACGCCGGCCTGGGTGAACAGGGCCTGGCGGGTCATGGTGCGGGTGGCGGCGGCCGCGGTGTGCGAGGCGGCGGCGCGGCGGCCGGCCTCGGTGCGTCCGGCGTCCACGGTGAGCACCGGCATCCGGCGGGTCACCCGGCGGGCGGTCCGGGAGAACGCCCGTGGGCTGCCGAAGGACTCCAGGTGCAGCACGGCGAGGTCGGTGCGGTCGTCGCTCTCCCACCACTGGAGCATGTCGTTGCCGCTGACGTCGTACTTGTCGCCGAGCGAGACGAACGAGGAGACGCCGATGCCGAGGCGGGAGAGTCCGTCGAGCAGGGCGACGCCCACCCCGCCGGACTGTACGGCGACTCCGGCGGTGCCGGGGCGGGCGTGGCCGGAGGCGAAGGTGGCGTCGAGCTTCAGGCCGGGTTCGGTGTTGGCGATGCCCAGGCAGTTGGGTCCGACCAGGCGCATGCCGTAGTTGCGGCAGGCCGACAGCAGTGCCTTCGCCTGGGCGTTGTCGAGTCCCGCTGTCACCACGAGCAGTGCCCGGACGCCCGCCTTGCCGCACGCCTCGGCGGTGTCCGGCACGGCGGCGGCCGGTACGGCGACGACCACCAGGTCGGGGGTGAGGGGCAGGTCGCCGACGCTCGGGTGGCAGGGGACGCCGAGGATCGCGTCGGCGGCGGGGTTCACCGCGAACAGCCGCCGGGTGAAGCCGCCGGTGCGCAGGTGGTGGAGGACTGCGCGGCCGACCGAGCCGGGCCTGCGTCCGGCGCCGACGACGGCCACCACCTCCGGCCGCAGCAGCGGTCGCAGGCTGGCCACGTCGGCGCGGCTGCCGCGGGCCTCCACGGCGGTCAGATAGGTGTCGTCGGCGTCGAGCCCGACGGTGCAGCGCACTTCCGGGCCGTCGAAGCGGCGGCTGACGCGTAGTCCCAGGTCGACGAAGAGGCGGAGCACCTCGTAGTTCTCGCTGAGCGCGTCGGCGGTGAAGGAGGTGACGCCCTCGGCGCGGGCGGCGGAGGCGAGGTGTTCGACGAGGAGGGTGCCCACGCCGCGGTGGTGCACCCCGTCGGCCACGGCGATGGAGATCTCCGCGGTGTCCTCGTCGCCGCCGGTGTCGTACTCGGCGAGTCCGACGATGCGGTCCTGTGTCTCGGCCACCAGTGCCCGGTAGCCGGGGCGGGGCGGGGCGCAGGCGCGGGCGGCGGCCCGGGCGACCGAACGGTGGCTCACCGCGAAGAACCTGCGCCTGAGGTTCTCCGGGGACATCTCGTCGTAGAGCGCCTCCAGCCGGTCGTGGTCGGCGGGCACGGCCGGGCGGACGCACACCGTGGTGCCGTCCGTGAGCAGTGCGTGGATCGGGGCCGGTTCGCCCCGGTCGCCGGTGGTCGTGGTCATGGTGGGCCTCCTCCAGGACTGCCGGCGCTTCGAGGATCCTGCGGACCGGTGAAGCGCCGCTCGGGCTGACCGGGGTGCGTCGGGGACCGGTCGGCCCGTCCTCGGCCCGCACCGCCCGCGGACCCGGCGCGCGCCCGTCGGCGCGGGCCGGGTCCGCGGGGTCTGTTCCCCGGCCCGCCGGTCAGTGGTGCGGGACGACGGCGACGGGGGCGGCGGCGTGGTGCAGGACGGCATGGGTCACATGGCCGATGTGCGCGCCGAAGGGGCTGCGGCGGATACGGCGGCCCACGACGACCAGCGAGGCCTCGCGGGAGGCGTCGACGAGGTGGTCGGAGGCGGACCCGTAGGGGGCTTCCTCGGTGACCTCGACGTCCGGGAACTTCTCGCGCCACGGCCGCAGCACGTCGCTCAGCGCGTGGGTCTCCTGGCGTGCCAGGGCTCCGTGGAGTTCGAGGCTGGCGGCGAGGCCGTACGCGTAGTAGGGCGGCGGGTTCCAGCCGTGGACGACGCGCAGCGAGGTGTGCCGGCGGGAGGCGGCGGCGAACGCGAACTCGATCAGGGTCGCGTCGGGGCTCTCGATGTCGAGGCCGAGCAGGACGGGCCGGAAGGGCGTCTCGGTGGACGGTCCGCCGGCCGGGTCCTTCTCGTGCTCGTCGGCGGCCTGCTCGCCCGCCCTGACGAGGACGACGGGCCGCTCGGTGTGCGCGACCAGGGACAGGCCGATCGAGCCGACGACGTAGCCGCCGAACCCTCCCAGCCCGCGGGAGCCGAGCACCAGAAGGTCCGCTTCGCCCGCCTCCTGGGGCAGCAACTCGGTGGCCCGTCCGGCTCGTTGTTCCATCGTGATCTCGAGGTCCGGGTGGCGCGCGCGCAGGCCCTCGGCGGCCTCGCGGGGGATGCGTTCGGACCAGTGCTGCTGGGTCTCGACGCCGAGCAGCGGCGCCTCCGCCCAGGGCACCGGTACCGGCTCCATGACATGAACCAGTTTCAACGGGGCGCCGAGCAGCCGCGCCTCACGCGCCGCCCATTCGGCCGCCGCACTGCTCTCTCGGGAGCCGTCGAGTCCGACGATGACGCTGCGGGTCATGACCTTCCACCTTCCTGGACCGGGGGTTGCGATTCGAGCCTCTCTCCTCGGCACGGTCGCGGACAGGGGCCGCAGGGCCCGGCGGGGGGCCGACCGGCCCTGGTTCGCGCGCCCAACGGCCCGGGTCGCGGGCGCTGTTGCGGTGCGGCGCGGCCGGCGCGGCCGTGACGGTGGGGGCCGACCGGATCCCGGTCGGGGCCCCCTGGCACCTGTGCGTTCCGCGCGAGGTCCGGCAGGGTCGAAGGTGAGGGGGGTTCCGTCACGGGAGGCCGGGATGCCTGGATCGCCGTACACCGTGAGCGACGTGATGACCCACACGGTCGTCGCCGTCGGCAGCGAGGCACTCTTCAAGGAGGTCGTCGAACTGCTCGACCAGTGGAAGGTGAGCGCCCTGCCGGTACTGGCCGGTGAGGGCCGGGTCGTCGGAGTGGTCTCCGAGGCCGATCTGCTCGCCAAGGAGGAGTTCCGGGACACCGACGAGGGTGACCTCGCCCTGCGGCTCAAGGCGGGCGCCGTGACCGCGGGGGAACTGATGAGCGCCCCGGCGGTGACCGTGCACGCGGACGCGACGGTGGCCGACGCCGCGCGCATCATGGCCCGACGGCACGTCAAGCGCCTGCCGGTGGTGGACGGCGCCGGATTCCTCCAGGGCGTCGTGAGCCGCGGTGACCTGCTGAAGGTGTTCCTGCGCTCCGACGAGGACATCGCCGGGGAGATCCGCAAGGGCGTCCTCGGCGCGCTGCCCTACGGCGACGTCCTCACCACATCGGTGACCGACGGGGTGGCCACGCTCGGCGGCTCCCTGCCCGACCGCGGGCTGGAACCCGTGATCGCCCGGGCGGTGCGCGCCGTCGAGGGCGTGGTCGACGTCCGTCTGGAGCTGACTCATCGCTGACGGGGAGCTCGGAGGGCCGGACCCTGGCCGCACCGGTCTCACGGCCGCGGCACGCCCGCGCGCCGTCACACCACGACGGTGGGGCCCGACCGTCGTGCGGTCGGGCCCCACCGTCGTGGATGTGCGGGCGGGTCAGTTCACCAGCGGTACCAGCGCCCGCGGCCGCCCCCGGAGGTCGTGGACCGCATCACGAAACCGAGCAGCCACACCACCAGCACGGCGATGGCCACCCACCACAGAAGCTTGACGGCGAAGCCGGCACCGAACAGGAGCAGCGCAAGAAGCAGAACCAGCAGAACGGGAACCATGGATATCAACCTCCTGACCGACCGGTTACCCTGCGATCCACGCCTCATACGTCGCAGGTTCCTTGTTTACGAAGGCAGACTCGGGGCATCCGGAGGGCCTTTCGGATCACCAGGCCAGTTCGTCGATCAGCGCGGCGGGGTCCGGTTCGGGGCTGTGGCCCAGGGACTGTTCGGCCCAGATCACCTTTCCGTTCGCCGCGTAGCGGGTGCCCCAGCGGTCCGCGAACTCGGAGACGAGGAACAGGCCCCGGCCCCCTTCGTCGGTGGTGGCCGCGCGGCGCAGACGCGGTGAGGTGTTGCTGCCGTCCGAGACCTCCAGGACGAGGGTGCCGCCCAGCAGGAGCCTGACCCGGACCGGCGCGGCGCCGTAGCGCACGGCGTTGGTGAGGAGCTCGCTGAGGATGAGTTCCGTGGAGAAGGACGCGGCCTCCAGGCCCCAGGCGTCGAGCCTGCGGCCCACCTCCTTGCGCACGCGCGAGACGGCGGTCACGTCGAAGGGCACGTCCCAGGTCGCGACATGGTCCGGGTCCAGCAGCCGGGTCCGGGCCACGAGCAGGGCCACGTCGTCCTGGGGATGCTCGGGCAGCATCGACTCGATGACGGCCCGGCAGGTCTCCTCGGGAGTGCGGTGCGGACCGGCGACGGCCGAGCGGAGCCGGTCGAGGCCCTCGTCGATGTCGCTGCCGCGGTCCTCGACCAGGCCGTCGGTGAACAGCGCCAGCCGGCTGCCCTCGGGCAGTTCCAGTTCGCCGGTCTCGAAGGGGTGTCCGCCCACGCCCAGGGGCGGCGACAGCGGCAGGTCGGGGAAGGTCACCGCACCGTCGGGACCGACCACGGCAGGTGCGAGATGCCCGGCGCGCGCGACGGTGCAGCGCCCGCCGACCGGGTCGTAGACGGCGTACAGACAGGTCGCGCCGGTGACCTGGGCGTCATGGGCGCCCGCGCTCGACGTCTCGGTGTCCCACGAGGCGACCATCTCGTCGAGGTGGCCGAGCAGGTCGTCCGGGGCGAGGTCGAGCGAGGAGAAGTTCAGCACCGCCGTGCGCAGCCGGCCCATGGTCACCGCCGCGTGCAGCCCGTGGCCGACGACGTCGCCGACGACCAGCGCGACCCGGAATCCGGGCAGCGGGATGACGTCGAACCAGTCGCCGCCCACCCCGGCCTGTGCGGGCAGGTAGCGCCAGGCGATCTCCAGCGCCTCCTGCTCCGGCACGTCACGGGGCAGCAGGCTGCGTTGCAGGGTGACGGCCATGGTGTGCTCGCGGGCGTAGCGGCGGGCGTTGTCGATCGCGACGGCGGCCCGCGCCACGAGTTCCTCGGCGACCGAGACGTCCTCCGCCTCGAACGGCGGTGAGCCCGAGCCCCGCCAGAAGTTGACCATGCCGAGGATCACGCCCCGGGCCTGCAGGGGCACCGAGATCATCGAGTGGATGCCGTACTCGAGGGCCTCGCGGGCGCCCTGCGGGTCCTGGGCCCGCCAGTCCTGGGCGCTGTTCAGGTCCGCCACACGGACGGCCTTGCCCCGGTGCAGGGCGGCCACCATCGGGGTGTCGGCCACCACGAACTGGATCAGGTCGCCCACGGGTTGCAGCGGGTGGCCCTGGGCGCCGCTGAGCGCGGTGCGGCGCATCCGCCGGACGGCGCCGGTGGGCTCCTCGCCGTGCAGGACCAGGTCGAGGAGTTCCACCGTGACGAAGTCGGCGACGCGCGGGACCGCGACCTCGGCGAGCTCCTCCGCCGTGCGCCGGATGTCGAGTGTGGTGCCGATGCGTACGCCCGCCTCGTACAGCAGGGTCAGCCGTCCCCGCGCCGTCTCGGCCTGCCCCGACAGGGCGCTCAGCTCCGTGGTGTCGCGCAGGGTGGCCACCAGGCCCTGTCCGCCGCCGTAGGGCTCGGTGAGGCGGGTGTTGACGGCGAGCAGCCGCTCACCGGCCGGGAGCACCTCGTCGGAGACGGGTTCGTCCGACTCCAGGAGCTGGGTCAGGCGGGCGCCGAGTCCCAGCTCGGCGACGGGCCGCCGGTCGGCGCCCCGCGGGAGGTCCAGCAGGCGGCGCGCCTCGTCGTTGGCCAGCATCAGACGGCCGTCGCCGCCGACGATCAGGACGCCCTCGCGCACCGCGTGCAGCACGGCGTCGTGGTGCTCGAACAGCCGGGTCATCTCGGCGGGGCCGAGCCCGTGCGTCTGCCGGCGCAGCCGCCGGCTGACCAGGGCCGTGCCGACGGTGGCCAGGGCGAGCACGGCCGCCGCGGCGGCCACCATCGCCGGGACCTGCCGGTTCAGCACCTGCCCCAGGGTGTCGAACTGGATTCCGGCGCTGACCAAGCCGACCACCTGCCCGTCGGCGTCCTTGACGGGCACGACCGCGCGCACGGCGTCCGCGGGCTCGCCGTGGAACGTCTCGGTGAAGGTCTCCCCCGCGAGGGCCCGGTCGACCCCCTGCGCCCTGGTGCCGATCAGGTCGGGCACGGGGTCGGTGAGCCGCACCCCGTTCCTGTCCAGGACGGTGACGAAGTCGACGCCGGAGCCTCGTCTGGCGGCCTCCGCGGCGGGCTGGAGCAGCGCCGTCGCCCCCGGCGACGCCAGCAGGGCCGCGGTGCCGGGCGTCTGGGCGAATCCCTGCGCCACGGCCAGGCAGCGGTTCCTGGCGCCCTGCTCGGCCTCCCAGCGTCCCTGCACCACCAGGGCCGCGACCGCCGCCACGATCAGCACCAGCATGATCAGTACCTGGAGCAGGAAGACCTGGGCGGCGAGCGGGCGGAAGCTCAGTGACGGGGTGAGGCGGTGTTCCGGGGAACGCGGCTCCGCCGCACGGCGGGACGAGTCGGTGGGGCGTCCTTCGCCGAACGGCGCCGCTCTCGTCCTGGACCGGCGAGAAGGACCGATCATGTCCCATTTCTAGCACTGTGCCGGTACGACGAGCGACCGGTGCGGTTTCGCGGCGGCCGAGGACCCTAGGGCCCGGGTGATGCCTGGATCGGGTCGAGTTCCGCGTACACGAGGTGGTGGTCCGAATACACGCTGGGTTTCACCTGGTGCCCGCGCGAGGTGATGCCGCGCAGGAAGACGTAGTCGAACTTGGTGTCCCAGTCGGCGGTCGTCCGGCAGGCGCCGTAGAGCGCGGGGCGGCACTGGGGGTCCGTGTCGGTGGCCAGTGCCCAGATGCGGTCGAGCTCGGGAGCGTCCGGTACGGCGTTGAAGTCGCCGAGGAGGATGGTGCGGTCGTGCCGGGCGACCGCGGCGGCGAGTACGCGTGTCTGGTTCGCGCGCACGAGTTCCTGACGTCGCTCGGCGAGATGCGTGTTGAAGACCCGGACGCGCACGCCGCCGACCGTGGTGGTGACCGCCATGTAGCCGCGGTCCTCGGAGCCGCCGTCGGGGTACTCGACGTTGACGCGGTCCGTCATCGGTGCCGCCGAGAGGATCGCCTGCCCGTACCCGCCCGGCCGCCAGGGCGCTCCCCCGCACCGGCTCCAGTTGCGCAGCACCGTGCCGTACTCGACGTGGTAGACCAGCCCGTGACGGGTCTCCAGATACTCCCTGATCCGCTCGACGTCCCGCGCGCACGCTTCCTGGAGGCCGATGACCTGGGGCGCGTACCTCGCGATCTCCGCGGCCCGGTCGGTGTTGCTCTCCTCGCACGGGTTGCACATGTTCCATGTCATGACCCGGTTCGGTACGACGTCCCTGACGGCGCTGACGGCCTGTGGACCGCCGAAGAAGGGGCCGCCCGGCGCGCTGGGACCGACTAGCACCACGCACGCCACGATCACGGCGCCCGCGAGCAACCGCGCTTCCCTACCGAGCACTATCGCCTCCTCGGCGTGGATACACAGGGCGTCCGACCGTCTCTCTCACGAGCGTATGGGACGGGGATGTAAGGAGCGCGTGTTACCGGTCCTTCCCGGACCGCTCGGCGGGCGGTGACGCACACACCGCTCCCCGGCGGCCGAGGGCGCCGTCCGCCCGAAGATCATCAACTAGTAGGCTCGTCATGCAACACGACGCGAAGGGGATCATCGGTGGCGCGGGTTGCAGTGATGGGCGGGGGCATCAGCGGGCTGGGGACAGCGCTGATGCTCGGTCGAAAAGGTCACACGGTCACATTGTTCGAACAGGACGCCAGGCAAGCCGGAGAGGACCTGGAACGGGACTTCTTCGACTGGCACCGCCCCCGCGTCCCGCAGGCCGCCCAGCCCCACTCGCTGCTGGCACCCGTGCGCACCGTGCTGCGCGCCGAGGCTCCCGACGTCTACGCCGACCTGCTGGCACGAGGGGCCCGCGAGTACCACGAGTTCGACTGGTTCGACGAGCATCCAACGCACCGGCCCGGCGACGAGGATCTGGTGACGGTGCGCACCCGGCGCATCGTGCTGGAGGCCGCCCTGGCCGATGCCGCGCGGCGCGAACCGAACGTCGAACTGCGCGGCGGCTGCCGGGTCGACGGCCTCGCCGTGCAGGAGGGCAGCCCCGCCCGGGTCACCGGCGTCAGGGTGGGCGCGCACACGTATCACGCGGACCTCGTCGTCGACGCGTCCGGCCGTCGTTCGCCGGTGCCCGGCTGGCTCACCGCGGCCGGGTGCCGCCCGCCCGTGGTCGACGGCGGGCGCATCGGCATCGCCTATCTGTGCCGCTGGTACCGGCTGCGCGCCGACGGCCCGCGCGATCCCGGAAGGGTGAAGACCGGCTCGTCCGTGCCGTTCGCCCTCGCGGGTGTCTTCCCGTCCGACAACGACTCGTTCGCCCTGCACCTGGTCCTCTCCACCGGCGATCCGACCCGCGCCGCACTGACCGACCCGGCGGTGTTCGAGGCCGCCGCCCGCCGGTTCCCCGCGACCGCCGCCTGGCTCGGTCTGGACGCCGAACCGCAGTCCCCCGTCCTGGCGATGGCGGGTCTCGACAACCGCTGGACGGCCCTCGCCGACGACGCAGGACCGATCGTGACCGGCCTGGTCAACGCGGGGGACAGCCTCATCCACACCAACCCCACCTTCGGCCACGGCGTGGCCCTGGGCCTGCTCGCCGGCCAGTACCTCGCCGCCCACGCCGACCAGATCGCGGCCGACCCGGCCGGATACCACTCCTGGGCGGCACGGACGCTGCGCCCGTGGTTCGACGCCCAGGTGAAGTCCGACAGCCTCAGCGCCCGGCGCCTCGCCGACGGCTCACCCTCCACGGACCGCCGGGCCGCCGCACAGGCCGCCTGCGCCTTCGACGACCCCGTCGTCATGAGAGCCCGGGCCCAGGTACGCCACCTGCTGCGCCGGGCCGACGAGGCCTACGGCACCGAGGAGGTGGACCGGCACGTCACCGCCTGGCTGGACGCCCGTCCGGACTTCACGCCCCGGCAGGAGGGCCCGACGCGCGACCAATGGGACGCGCTGGTCTCGTGAGAGACCGCCGGGGCGGGCCCGCTCGTGAGTGACCGCCCGGGTGGGGTTCGCTCGGGAGAGTCCGCCCGGGCCGGACCTTGACCGGCCCGCGCCACGTCAGACGGGCTGGATGCGGGCGTGCAGGAGACAGAACTCGTTGCCCTCCGGGTCGGCCAGGACGTGCCAGCTCTCGGCGCCGGTCTGGCCGACGTCGGCGGGCCTGGCGCCGAGCGCCAGCAGCCGCTCCAGCTCGGCGTCCTGACCGCGGTCGGTGGCGCTGACGTCGATGTGCAGCCGGAGCCTGGCCGGCCGCGGATCGCCGCTGGGACTGAGGACGAGGGTGGGCAGCGGGCCGCCGAAGCCGGTGCCGGGCGGCCCGATGTGGATGCTGCCGTCGTCCTCCCGCCCGCACTCCACGTACCCGAGAACCTCGCCCCAGAAAGCGGCGAGCCGCTCGGGGTCGACGCAGTCGATGACCAGCTCACTGATGCGACAAGCCATGCCCGGCACTGTACGGGCTGTTCGGTCGCCCGGGGAGCCGCGCACCGGGCCGCAGCCGATCGGCACCCGGCTGAGCGAGCGCTTGGTCCCGCCCGCCCGGGTGCGCGGAAGGCCCCGCCGACCAGCGCCGGACCAGCGGCCGGCTCACATGGAGTCGCGCCAGCGGTTGCCCGGCCGCGAAGGAATACGAGAGGCTGCGCAGTGGGGCACGGGCACCGTGACGGTGACCCGGGCGGGATCGGCGGAGACAGAGCGCGACGGAGGTGGCGTGGGCGTACCACAGCGGGGCGGCGGCGCGCCGGGCCCGGTCCATCGGTTCCTCGAAGGGCACCGGGCACTGCGCGACGTACTGTCACCGGTGACCGACGTACTGGCGGCGCGCCGCCGCCTGGCCTGGCTGAACGCCGCGGGGCTGCGTATCGGCACCACGCTGGACCTGCGCCACACCGCCGAGGAACTGGCCGGCTTCGCGGTGCCCGAACTCGCGGACGGCTGCGCGGTGGACCTGCTGGAGTCCGTCCTGCGGTTCGAGGAGGGCGATCGCAGCAAGGGGCACGAGGCGCCGCTGCTGCGGGCCATGGCGGTGTCCCAGATCGCGGGCCTCGATCTCGCCCCCGATCCCGTCGGACAGCTGACCGTGCACACCCCGCAGCGGCTCGGTGCCCAGTGCCTGATGTCCCGCACCCCGGTCCTGCGCAGCCGCATGACCCGGGCCGACTACGACTCCGTCGGGCCCAGCCCGCAGGCGGCCGACCTGATGCGCCGCGCCGGGGTGCACTCCTACATGGCCGTCCCGCTGATCGCCCGCGGGATGCTGCTCGGGATGGCCGACTTCATCCGGGCGGGCAGGCGTCCCTCGTTCACCCGCGCCGACCTGGCGCTGGCCACCGAACTCGCCTCCAAGGCGGCCGTATACATCGACAACGCCCGCCTCTACGGCCGCGAGCGCATCCAGGTCGTCACCCTGCAGCGGACCCTGCTCCCCCGCAGCGCCCCGCAGACGCCCGGGCTCAACGTCTCCTCGTGCTACACCCCCACCCCCGACCCCGGCGGGGTGGGAGGCGACTGGTTCGACGTGGTGGCGCTGCCCAGCGGCCGCAGCGCGGTGATGGTGGGCGACGTCATGGGCCGCGGACTGGCCGCGGCCGCGACCATGGGCCGCCTGCGCACGGTGGCGCGGACGCTGATGGCCCTCGACATCGCGCCCGAGCGGGTGCTCGCCCGCCTCGACCTCGCGGTGCGGGACCTGGAGGAGGACCAGGTCGCGACCTGTCTGTGCGCGGTGTACGACCCCTGGGACAACACCTTCCGCGTCGCCAGCGCCGGCCATCTCCCACCCCTGGTGACCTCCCCCGACGGCACCGCGTCCTTCCTGGACATCCCGGTCGGGGCACCCCTCGGCACCGGAGTGATCCCGTACGACCCGATCGAGTGCGCCGTGCCCCCGGGCGGGCGGCTGATGCTCTACACGGACGGGCTCATCCGCTCCCGTACGGAGGACGTCGACGAACAACTGGCCGGCCTGCTGCGGACCACCCGCACCGCCCTCCCCCAGGCGGCGGCCGTCTGTGACGCGGTCCGGGCCGACGCTGGCGGGGACCCCGCGGACGACGCCATCGTGCTCGTGGCCGACACCGTGGCGCTCGCCCCGGACAGCGATGTGTACGTGCACCAGCTGCCCTCCGACGGTTCGGCCGCGTCCCTGGCCCGGCGCACCGTCCGCGGCCTGCTGGCGAAGTGGGGGCTCCAGGATCTGCTCGACAGCGCCGAGCTGGTGGTGAGCGAGCTGGTGGGCAACGCCCTGCGCTACGGCCACGCCCCGGGCGAGCTGCGGCTGGTACGGCACGAGCGGCTGTCGGTGGAGGTGTCCGACACGGGCCCGGATCTGCCGCAGATCCAGCATGCCGACCTCAGCGACGAGGGCGGACGAGGACTGCAGCTGATCAACATGCTGTGCCGACGGTGGGGTGCCTGCCGCACTCCGTCCGGGAAGGTCGTGTGGGCGGAGCTGGATCTGCCGTCCTGACAGGGGAGTCGGCGACGGCGGAACCGAACCCGCCGCCCCGGCACGGGAGTCACCGCCCGAGCACACCGAGACCCCACGCCGAGTGCCACGCCCATGCCCGGCCCGCGATGAAGTGAGCAACCGCGGGTATACGGAAGCCCCATGACAGCAACCGGCAGGAACATCTCGCGTGAGGAGCCGAGAATGACCGACGATGCCTACCTCGTCCTGGTGAACGGCACGGGCTCGACGCTCGGCGTACCTCCCGGCGCCGTCGGCGACCTCGCCTGTATGGACACCCCCGCCGTACGGGCCTGGCTGCACGCCTTCGGCATCACCGCGCACTCGCCCCGGCTGCGCCTGGTGCCTCCGGAGGCGACCTCGGCAGTTCCCGAGGACGCCGAGCGGCTCCCCGTCCCCCTCGGCGAGGAGGAGCTGAGCCGCGTACGCCACCAGGCCGTGCCGCGGGACGTCGCGCGGCTGGAGGACGAGCTGCTCGCCTACCGCTCCACCACGGACGGCCGTGACGCCCTGCTCACCCGCGCGCTGGCCGCCGGCGTACCGGCCCATCGTGTCGCGGAACTGACGGGCGAGGACCTGGCGGTCGTGGAGGCGGCGGCACGCTGACAGCCGGAGGGCGGAGCCGGTACACGGCGTCAGGGACGCCGGTGCCGGTACGGGGCGCCGGGGACGGCGGTGCCCGGCTGGGTTAGTCTCGACCCCACTGACGATCACTCAGGATCCGGGCCGGCCGCCACGCATCGTCCGACGGGAGACGCCGCAGCATGACCACGCCACCGACGACATCCGGAGCAGGGCGGTTCGACGGACCGTCGTCGCCCTTCCGGATCGGCGCGCTCGTTCCGCTGAGCCGGCCCGGCTGGGTCGGGGCGGGCCGGCATCTGCTCGCCGGTCTCGAACTGGCCGTCCGTGAGGTGAACGTCGGGGGCGGCATCTCCGGAAGGCCGCTGGAGCTGGTGGTGCGGGACACCGCCGCCGACCCGGAGAAGGCCGCGGCGGCCGTGGACGAACTGGCGGGACTGGGCGTCGCCGCCCTGGCCGGGGAATATCACAGCGTCGTCGCGCGCGCGGCCGCCGCCCGGGCGGACGCGCTCGGTCTGCTGTACCTCTGCTCGTCGGCGGTTCTCGACGCGCTCGCCGAGCGGCCGACGCCATGGGTGGCGCGGCTGTGCCCGGCGCAGTCGCACGGCTGGCGGATCTACGCCGACTTCCTCCTCGGCGCGGGCCACCGTCGCGTCGCCGTGGCGACCCAGCCGAGTGTGTACTGGGCGTCCGGAGTGCGCATCCTGCGGGAGCGCCTCGGCGCACAGGGCGGCGGTGTCGTCGAGCTCGAGATGGGCGCGCTGTCCCCCGAAGCGGTGTGCGACGAACTCGCCGACAGCGGTGCGACCGCCCTCCTGCTGCTGGTCGGGCACCCGGAACCGGCCGTGCCGGTCGTCCGGGCCGTCCGCGGCGACCGGCGCCTCGCCGACGTGCTGATCGGTGCGCCGGCCGGGCAGCCGGAGTTCGCCGAGTGGGCGGAACTGCTGGGCGGCGACGGCGCGGCGATCCCGTTCCTGCGCTATCTGCCCGAGCGACTCGACTCCCTCGGCACCCGGGTCGAGTCGGCGCTCCGCGAGCAACTCGGCGAGGAACCCTCCTTCGTCGCCTTCGAGGGCTACGACACGGTCACCGTCCTCGCCGAGGTACTGCGGGCCCACGGCACGGACCGGGCCCGCATCGCCGAGGCCTGGCCGGGTGTGGCGGTCGAGGGCACCCGCGGGAAGATCCGGTTCTCCCGTGTGCCCGGCATCGACGTGTGGCAATGGGCCTGGCCACCGGTCCAGGTCGTCGACCGGGACCCGGCCGACCCGGGCCGCTTCCGGGTCCTGCGCACCGGCTGAACGCGTCCCGCCGAACTCCCCGGTACGGGCCACTCGCACGGGCGGGGGCCGTACGTCCCGGGCCACCTGCGTGGGACGTTGTCACCGGCATCTCGTAGGCTCCCGCTCATGAACGACGGGGAATCCGGCAGACGGGTCATCGACGGGCGCTTCGAACTGGAGGCGCGGCTCGGCGGCGGCGGTATGGGCATGGTGTGGCGGGCACGCGATCTGGTCCTGGACCGGGCCGTGGCGCTCAAGGAGGTACGGCCGCCCGATCCGGGTCTCGCCGAGTACGACCCGCCGGGCGCGGCGATGCTCCGGGCGCGCGTGCTGCGCGAGGCGCGGGCGCTGGCCCGGGTCGAGCACCCCAACGTGGTGACCATCCACCACGTGGTGGACGGCGGGGAGCACACGTACCCGTGGCTCGTCATGGAACTGGTCAACGGCGGTTCTCTGCAGGACCGTCTGGCGAAGGGGCCGCTGTCACCGGTCGAGGCCGCGCGGATCGGCCGTGAGGTGCTCTCCGCCCTGCGCGCCGCCCACGACGTCGGCATCCTCCACCGTGACGTGAAGCCCGCCAACGTCCTGATGCGGCTCGACCAGCGGCCCGTCCTCACCGACTTCGGCATCGCGGCCATCAGGGAGTCGACCGCCCTGACCGCGACCGGCTCCATCATCGGTACGCCCGACTACATGGCGCCCGAGCGCATCGCGGGCCAGGAGGGCGGACCGGGCTCCGACCTGTGGTCGCTGGCGATGATGCTGTACGTCGCCGTCGAGGGGCATCACCCGCTGCGCAGGGCGACCACCCTGGCGACGCTGGCGGCCCTGCTGAGCGAGGAGTTGCCGCCGCCGGTCCGGTCGGGGCCGCTGACCGGTTTCCTGAACGCCATGCTGGCCAAGGACCCGGCGGTCCGGCCGGACTCGGAGACCGCCGACCGCATGCTCGCGGAGGCGGCCGAGGGCCGGGGCTCGGCCTCGGGTACGCCTGGAGTCGCGCCGGGGACCACCTCGTACCCGCTGGCGCCGCCCGGTGCGCCGACCCCGCCGTCGGCACCGGCCGGCTTCGGACCGCCGATCGGCTTCGGGCCGTCGACTCCGCACCCGGGCTTCCCGGGTCCGGCCGGACCGTCGACACCTCACCCCGGTTTTCCCGGTCCCGTCGGTACGCCGACGCCCTATCCGGCGGGCCCGACACGGCAGACACCTCAGCGAGGGAACGGCCGTGCCAGGGGCCGTGTCGCGATCGCCTCGTCCGTCGTCGGGACCGTGCTCGTGGGCGTGCTGGTGTGGACCCTCCTCCCGGACGGAGGCGAGAAGGACGGCGGCGGCACGGGCGCTCAGGGACCCGGCTCGTCCTCGTCCTCGTCCACACCCAAGGCGAAGGACAAGGACGTCACTCCCACGACGCCCTCGGCGTCCCGTTCGGCGTCGGCGTCGGCGTCCCAGGCCGATACCGAGACCGACCTGCTCACACCGGACGGCATCCGGACCGCGGTGAAGGAGATCAAGGCCGCGACCGGCACGGACCGTGCCGGCGACTTCACCGTCTATCCGGAGTACGTGACGGTGCAAGTCATGGTCAAGGGCAGCGACACCAAGTACGACAGCTACACCTACTACCCCGGCCGAGGCGTCGAGAAGGGCATCATCAGCAGCACGATCTTCTCCGGTGACCGCCCCTTCAGCCTGGACGACATCGACTGGGACGTCGTTCCCGCGTTGCTGAAGCGCGCGGAGAAGGATCTGAACATGCCGAATGCGACCCTGATCTACGTCACGGTCAACGCCGCGAGCGACACCTTCGACACCCCGCTGGGGCTGGCCGTCTATCGCAGCGACGACTACGCCTCCGGTCATCTGCAGGCCGACCTGAAGGGCAAGGTCACCGGCGTGTGGCCGGCCGAGGACTGACCCGGGACGGTCCGGCGGCTCCCGGCTGCGTGCGGGAGCCGCCGCCGGCAAGTGTCAGATGCGGAGCGTCCCGGGAAAGGCCCCGTGGCCGACGCCCGGTGCCGTGACGGCCAGCCAGCCGTGCCCGCGTCGCACGGTGTCCGGGCCGACCGCGCCGGGATCGACCGAGAGGTACGCGCAGGCGGAACGGGCCCCGGTGGTACCCGCGTTGGCCGGGGCCCCGTCGTACTCGGGGTCGAACTCGGGGTCGTCGGCCGCGAGGGTCTCCCAGGGCAGCGGATCGCCCTCCCACTCGGGCTCGCCCTCGGCGACGTACTGGCGGATCACCCGGCCCTTCTCGGCGACGAGCCACACATCGGAGCCCCCGGCGTCGTCCAGGAAGAAGAACTGGGCGTGGCCGCAGTGGACGCTGAGCCGCTCGACCGTCTCGATCATGCCGTCCCAGGGGTCGCCGACGAGCAGGTCGAAGGAGCCGAAGATCAGCCGCCAGCCGTCCAGTTCGGGGGAGACGAAGGCCCGTCCCACCGTGAGGTCGGCACCGTCCTCGCCGGTCACCCGGATCTCCCGGCACTCCGTCGCCTCCACGCCCGCGGAGACCGTGACGGGCTGCGGGTCGTGCAGGCCCAGCGCCTCGAAGGCCCCCTCGTACGACGCGCCGGGCACGGCCATCCACCAGCCGCTGAGGGTCGAGTCCGGCAGTCTCGGGATCTCGCTGGGGATCTTCACCTGTATCAGCCGCCGGATCGCCGCGCGGTCGCGGTCGTCGAGCGCGTCGGCGCCGCCGCCCGCCACCAGCGCGGCCATCGCGCCCCGCCGGGTCCTCGGGGACTCGGCCGGGTCACGGCGCAGGGCGCGCAGCCGCGGGCTGAACGCGTCGTGCATCTGCCGGGCGTAGTCCCTGCCCTTGAAGGGGACGAGCCGGCGGCTGCCGTATGCGTCGACCAGGGCCCGCAGTCCGGCCTCCGAGTCCACTCGCAGCCGCAGCAGCCCCTGGAAGCCGTCGCCCGACTTCCCGAAGTCCGGATCACCGGCCAGCGCCGCGTACTGGCCGGCGGAGCGCTCGTCGAACACGTTGAGGAGTCGGCCTGCCACCCAGTCCTTCAGTTCCTTGCGCCGCCAGGTCTCGAGCACGGCGTCGAAGGCGGGCGGCCCGATGTGCTTCAACGCCCTGATGGCCGGCTGAAGATCAGGCGTCCGCTGCACACCGGCCAGACTCCGCAGGATTGTTGGCAGCAAGCTGTCCGCCTGCTCCGTCAACCGGGCGGCTGCGGCCTCCTTGAGTGCTGTGTCGTCGCTCGCCAGGTCGTCGAGAAGGGAAGTGATCTCCATGTAGCAGCACACTAGCCCCCGCCACTGACATCACCGGCCGGGCCCACATCGGGCTCCGGGGCCCGCACCCGCCCAGGGCTCCGTCACCCTTTCGGAGGCGCGTGCGCTCCCCGGTCTCCCGAGTCGCGCGCGGGCGGACGTGCCGTGACGATGAGATGCCAGATCATCGACCTGGGACGGCACCATGTCTGCAACCACGAACGGCGGCTCCGCAAAGACCCGGCGGCGGCTCGCGGTGACGAGCGCGCTCGGCTGCCTCGTCCTCACCCTGGGCCTCGTCGGATGCGACTCCGACAACGGCGACGACTCCGCGACCTCGCCGACGCCCGGCCTCACCCGCGCGCCCGACACCGCCTCCTTCTCCGGAACGCCACCGTCCGCGCTGGCCTCCAAGGCCGCCTCCGCCGTCGACTCGGCACGCGCCTCCGCGTCGGCCGCCGCCTCGTCCGCGTCGGCGCGCGCCTCCGAGTTCGAGGCGTCGGTGAGCGCCGAGACGGCCCGTAGGAGCGCGGCGGCGCAGGAGGAACTGAAGGGCGTCCAGGGCCGGGGCAACGCTCTGTCCGAGGTCGGGATGACCGGGCTGCCGACGGCCGAGACCGGAGGACTGCTCGCCGTCGCGGTGACCATCACCAACAAGACGCAGAGCGAGGCCTCCTACGCCGTTCAGATCGACTTCCGGGACTCGGACGGCAAGGTGGTCGAGTCACGGTTCGTGGGCGCGGAGAACCTGGAGCCGGGGCAGCGCGAACAGGCGTTCGCGATCAGCCGTCAGCCCCTGGAGCCGAAGCTGACTCCCTATCTCGCCAAGGCGCAGCGCTACTGACTGCGGAAACTTCCAGCCCGCTGCAACCAATCCGCGGTCCGGACAGGAACGGATTACACCCGGACATGTCCCGACCGCGGAGGCCTCGGTGAAGGAAGCAGTACATATCGGCGTGCACCCCCAGGCCGAACCGGATCTGGAGGAGCTCGTCGGACGTGTGGCCCTGGGCGACGAGGACGCCTTCGCCCGTGTCTACGACGCGGTGGTGAGCCAGGTGCTGGGTGTCGTACGGGCCGTACTGCGCGATCAGGCGCAGTCGGAGGAAGTCACGCAGGAGGTGCTGGTGGAGGTGTGGCGGACCGCGCCCCGCTACCGGCCGGACCGCGGGACGGCGATCAACTGGATTCTCACGCTGGCCCATCGCCGGGCGGTGGACCGGGTGCGCTCGGTGGACGCCGCGGCCGTCCGGGACCACAAGGTCGCGCTCCTGGAGCGGATGCCCGAGTACGACCAGGTCGCCGAGCACGTCGAGGCGCGTCTGGAACGCGAACACGTGCGGCGCTGTCTGCGCACCCTGACCGAGATCCAGCGCCAGGCCATCACCCTGGCCTACTACCGGGGACTCACGTATCGCGAGGTGGCCGAGGCGCTGGCCCTGCCGCTGGGAACCGTGAAGACGCGGCTGCGGGACGGGCTCATCCGGATGCGCGACTGCCTGGGAGTGACCGCGTGACGACCGTCGATCTGCACCGGCTGAGCGGTGCCTACGCCCTGCACGCCCTGTCCGCCGAGGAGGACGAGCGGTTCCGGCGTCACCTCACCGGCTGCGAGCCGTGCGCCCAGGAGACGGCCGAGCTGTCCGCGACGGCGGCCCGGCTGGGTCTGGCCGTCGCCACCGCGCCCGCGCCCGGCATGCGCGAGGAGGTGCTGCGCCGGATCGGCACCGTCCGCCAGCAGACGCCCGGCGGCCCCGATCCGGTCAGGACCGGCCGGTCCGGGCGGCGGTCGCGGGCGCTGTCCCGATGGGCGCTGGCCGCCTGTCTGGCGGCCGCCGCGACGCTCGGCGGGACGACCGTGTGGCAGCACCGGCAGGCGGAGGACGCCCGCGACCAGGCACGCGGCGCCACGCGTGCGGCGGACGAGATCGCCGCCGTGCTGTCCGCGCCGGACGCCAGGACACAGGCCTCCGGGCTGGCCGACGGCGGCACCGGTGCCGTCGTGGTGTCCCGAGGACAGGACCGGGCCGTGTTCGTCGCCTCGAAGATGGCCCGTCCGCCCGGCGGCAAGGTGTATCAGCTGTGGTTCGACGACGGGGGAACGATGCGGCCGGCCGGCCTGCTCGACCCCGCCCGCACCGATCAGACGGTCCTGATGCGCGGCGGGGTCGGCGACGCGTCGGGCATGGGCATCACCCTCGAACCCCACGGCGGCTCGCCCCGGCCCACGTCCGCCCCGCTGGCCCAGATGCCCTTCGCCGGCTGACCGGGCGGAGCGCCTCGCCCCTGCTGGGGCCGCCCACGCGCGGGGCGGCCCTCTCAGAGCACGGGGAACCCGTTCGGCCCGTAGCACCGCTCCGGCAGGGGGTCGGGCACCTCGCCGGGATCCAGGAGGTGCGCTACGAGCGTCGACGCGGTGCCGTGCCAGAAGTCCCGGCGGCGCAGCATCGCGTGGTCGCCGCCGCCGACGACGGCCATGCCCGCCCGCGCGGCGGTGCGCTGCGCGCGGCGCACGCAGTCGGCCGATTCGGCCGGCGAGGTGATCCGGTCGCGGTCGCCGTGCAGGGCGACGACATGGCGGCCCGCGACCTGTTCGACCGGCTCCCCGCGCGGCCACCACGGCGCCACGGCGACCACGCCGGACACCTGTGGGTGACCCGCGGCCCGCAGTGCGGCGCGGCCGCCCATGGAGTGGCCGAGGAGCACCGTGGGCACCGGGCCGACCTGTTCGGCGAGGTGGTCGAGCGCCCGCTCGGCGTCCCGGGCGGGGTCGGCGTGCGGGTCGTTCCAGCCGCGCAGCCGGTAGCGGACCTGGGCGACCAGGACGTCCCGCGCGGGCAGCGCGTCCGACAGGGCCCGTACGAAGAGGTCCATGCGCAGGGCCGCGAGCTGCCAGGGCCGGGCCGGGCGGGCGCTCACCGCCTGGCCGCCGTGCAGCACCAGCACGGCGGCCCGTGGCCGTGGCGGGCAGGACCGGAGCAGCAGCGTGCGCACGGGCGAAGGTGACTCTGTCACCGCGGGCCCACCCCTTTCCGGTCCTGCGAACTGCTGCGGCGCGGCGGCCGGGGGAAGAAGCCGCTGGTGCGGGACTGGTAGTCGGCGTAGCCGGGGCGCCGGGCCATGTGTCTCTCCAGCAGTCGCTTCCCGCTGCCCCGGGTCAGCAGCAGAGTCATCACCACCGGGGATACCACGGACACGGCGGCCGCCGCCACCGAGTCACAGGCCAGGAGGAACAGGCCCCACCAGACGCAGAAGTCGCCGAAGTAGTTGGGGTGCCGTGTCCACGCCCACAGGCCCCGGTCCATGATGCTGCCCCGGTTGGCGGGATCGGCCTTGAAACGGGCCAGCTGGGCGTCGCCGACCGCCTCGAAGGCGACCCCGACCGCCCACAGTGCCGTGCCGGCCCAGAACAGGGCGGACGGCGGACCGGGCACGTACTGCGCGGCCTGCACCGGCAGGGAGACCAGCCACACCAGGGCGCCCTGGAGCAGGTACACCTTGCGCAGGGCGTACGCGGCGCGGCTGCCGGGCGCCCTGGACAGCATCGCCTCGTAGCGCGGGTCCTCCCCGTGGCCGCGGCCCCGGCGGGCGATGTGCACGGCCAGCCTGAGGCCCCACACCGCGGTGAGGGCGGTGACCAGCCCTCGGCGCGCCGGGTCGCCCTCTCCCGCGGAGGCGGCGAAGGTCACGACGGCCACCGCGGTGAAGGCGATCCCCCAGGCCACGTCGACGATCCGGTGGAGTCCCCCGCGCACCGCGCGGGCGAAGGTGACCAGCATGACCGTGAGCGCCGCGGCGGCGGCCCAGGCGAGGTTGAGCGCGAACGCGCTCCACGGAAAGCCGCTCACAGCGCCTCCAGCCCCTGGTACCGGATCAGTGTGACGGCCGGCATGAGGAAGCCCGTGAGGAGGGCGGTCGGCCGGTGGGCGGCGCCGGTGGTGGCGGTGCTGGTCATCGCGGGCCGGCCTCCTTGGTGAACAGGTACTGCTGCACATCGAGGTATCCGGAGCGGAATCCGGCCTCGGAGTAGGCGAGGTAGAAGGTCCACAGCCGGCGGAAGACGTCGTCGAAGCCGAGGGCGGCGACGTCGTCGGCGCCCTCGGTGAACCGTTCGCGCCACAGGCGCAGGGTCTCGGCGTAGTGGGCGCCGAAGGCGTCGCGACGGGCCAGGCGCAGCCAGGTGTGGTCGCGGGCGGTCTCCTCCATGGCCTGGGTGGAGGGGAGGAAGCCGCCGGGGAAGACGTACTTGTGGATCCAGGTGAAGGTGTCGCGGGTGGCGAGCATCCGCTCGTGCGGCATGGTGATGGCCTGGAGCGCGGCCCGGCCGCCCGGGGCCAGCCGGGCGTCCAGGACACGGAAGTAGTCCGGCCAGAACTCCGCGCCGACCGCCTCGATCATCTCCACGCTGACGACGGCGTCGTACTCGCCGCGTGCCTCGCGGTAGTCGCACAGCTCGACGGAGACCCGCTCCGCGAGCCCGGCGGCGCGCACCCGTTCCCGGGCGAGGGCCCGTTGCTCGTGGGAGAGGGTGAGCGAGGTGACGCGGGCGCCGCGGGCTGCGGCCCGCAGGGCGAGTTCGCCCCACCCGGTGCCGATCTCGAGCAGCCGGGTGCCCTCGCCGACGTCGGCCAGGTCGAGCAGCCGGTCGATCTTGCGCCGCTGGGCGGCGGCGAGCAGGTCCCACTGCGCCGGGAAGCCGCGGAAGACGGCCGAGGAATAGGTGAGGGTGTCGTCGAGGAACAGGGCGAACAGGTCGTTGGACAGGTCGTAGTGGCGGCTGATGTTGGAGCGGGAGCCGTCGGGGGTGTTGCGTTCCTCGTGCGGACGGCGCGGCGCCCAGAGGCCGCGCAGCCGTTGCAGCGGCGCCGGGATCAGCTCGGGGGCGTGCGCGGCGAGCACGGTGAGGGCGGCCACGAGGTCGGGGGCGTCCCACTCGCCCGCCATGTACGACTCGCCGAAGCCGACCAGGCCGGCGGTGCCGATCCGGGCGTGGAAGGCGGCCGGGTCGCGCACCTCCAGCAGCGGGCCGCCCAGTCCGACGGCGTCCGCCCCGGCGTAGCGGGCGTGCAGCGGCAGCCGGGCCAGGGCCCGGCGTACCAGCCGCCCGGTCACCACGGCACGGAGCCGGGAGCACGGGGGTACGGCGGTGATGTCGGGCCAGGGGGCGGGGCCGGCGGCCTGTCCTTCGGACCCGCCGTCCGCGTCGGGGGTCGTCGGGGCCTGTGCGATGGTCATATGGCCTTCTCCGGGGTGTGATGCGCGGGCCGGGGCTGTACGGGGAGTCCCCGCAGGAACAGACGGATGCCGTGGACGCGGATGGCGGCGGACACGGCGAGGGTGGACCAGGGGTGGCGCACGGCGAGCCGCAGCACGGTGGCGGTGTCGGCCTCCCGCCGGGTGCCGCGCACGGTCGCCGTGAAGGCCCGGCCGCCCTGCCGGTCCAGGTGCACGGTGAGATCGAGCCGCTCGCCCGGCGTGGGCAGCCGCATCCGGTAACGGCCGTCCACGGGGAAGAAGGGCGAGACGTAGAACTCCTTGCCCACGTGGTGGGTGTCGTCGTGCCGCGGCTGCCGGGGCCCGGTCGTCCGGTGCGGGCGCAGCAGATAGCAGTGCCGTCCGCCGTAGGTGTTGTGCACCTCCGCCACGACACAGCGCAGTTCGCCGCCGGGTCCGTGGCACCAGTACAGGGTGAGCGGGTTGAAGACGTACCCGAACACTCGGGCGTGGGTGAGCATCAGCACCCGGCCGCCGTCCAGGCGCAGTCCGTGCCCGGCGAGGAACGCCTCCAGCCCGGCCCGGATCGAGGGCTGTTCCCCGGTGAAGTGGTCGCGCGGGTCGAACCGGGCCAGCGGCCGCAGCGGCCTCGGGAGCCGGGGCAGCCGGTCGAGGTCGACGAGCCACAGGTAGGTGCGGTGGCGCAGCGCGTAGCGGCGGGGCGCGGTGCGCACATGGGCGATCGTGGACTCGTACAGTGCGGGGACGGTGTTCACCAGCGCGCTCCCAGGGCCGCGGCGGCCCGCACACCGGAGCGGCAGCCGTCCTCGTGGAAACCCCAGCCGTGGTAGGCGCCGGCGAACGCGCAGACCTGGCTGTCCAGTTCGGGCAGCCGGCGCTGCGCGGCCACCGAATCCGGTGTGTAGACGGGGTGTTCGTAGACCATGCGGGCCAGCACCCGGTCCGGGTCGACACGGTCCTCGCCGCCCAGCGTGACCACGAACCTCTCGGTGGCGTCCAGGTGTTGCAGCCGGTTCATGTCGTAGCTGACCCGTACCCGGTCGGCGCCCGCCTCGCAGGAGGGCATCAGGTAGTTCCAGGAGGCCCGGGCGCCGCGGGAGCGGGGCAGCAGCCGGGAGTCGGTGTGCAGGAGGGTGGTGTTGCGGGAGTAGCGGAACGCGCCGAGCACCTCGCGCTCCGGCCCGGTCGGGTCGGCCAGCAGCCGCAGTGCCTGGTCCGGGTGGGTCGCGACGACCACGGCGTCGTGGGAGGTGGTGACGCCGTCCTCGCCGGTCACCTCGACACCGTCGGCGTGGCGGCGAATCGCGCGTACCGGCGTGCCGGCGCGGATCTCGCCGATGTGCTTCGCAATCCGGTCGACGTACGTGCGTGAACCCCCGGTCACCGTGCGCCACGTCGGTGAGCCGCTCACCGAGAGCATCCCGTGATGGGAGAGGAAGCGGAACAGATGGGTGGCGGGGTGGCGCAGCGCGTCGGCGGCGTCGCAGGACCAGACGGCCGACACCACGGGTGTCATGAAATGGGTCCTGAAGTACGCGGAGAAGCCCTCCCGGTCCAGGAACTCCCCCAGGGTCGGCGTCTGTTCGCCGTCCCCGGCCAGCTGCCGCCGGGCCGCCCTGTGGAAGGCGGGCACCTCGGTGAGCAGTCGCAGATAGGGGCCGCGCAGAAGGCTGCGGGGCTGGGCGAAGAGCCCGGACGGGCCGCGCGCCCCCGCGTACTCGAGCCCGCACCCCTCGCACCGCACCGACATGCTCATCTCCGACTCCTGCGTGGGCACGCCGAGTTCCTCGAACAGCCGCAGCAGGTGCGGATAGGTGCGGCGGTTGTGCACGATGAAGCCGGAGTCGACGCGGTGCACCCGGCCGTCGTGGGCCGAGGTCAGTTCATGGGTGTGCGCGTGCCCGCCGAGCCGGTCGTCGGCCTCGTACAAGGTGACGTGATCGTGCAGGCCCAGGATGTACGCGGCGGTCAGCCCCGCCACCCCGGACCCCACCACGGCCACCCGCCTGACCTGGGGTGCCGTGCGCTCCGGGCTGTCCGGGACACCGCCCGAGCTCCGTACCATCGTCTTCTCTCCCGCCCTCGGCCATCACGGATTCGGGGTAATCCGGAGCCGGAGCGGTGGCGGATTGGTCGATCGGCGCGTCGGTTCGCCGCGTCTCCCCGTCGGGAGGGCGGAGGCCGTGCGGCATTCCGGTGCGAAGCGGCCCGCGGGAGGAGTCCCGCGGGCCGTGTGCAGTGCGATGTGGCGTCACCGGTGGTGGCACACCCAGTGCCCCTTGACCCAGTAGTGGTGCCAGTGGGCGGGGACGTAGACCCACTTGTAGTGGCGCTCGTGGTCCCAGTAGCCCTTGTGCCACTTGCCGTGGTGGTCGTAGTGGCCCTTGTGCCAGGTCTTCGTGTAGTAGACCTTCTTCTCCCAGTGGGCCTTGACCCACTTCTTGGCCCAGTGGCCCTTCTGCCACTCGCAGCGGTCGTGGCGGTCGGGGCGGTCGTGGGTCGGCGCCGCGGCCGGGGCCGTGGTCGCCGGAGCCGCCGCGGCCGTGCCGGACAGTCCGAGGGCCGTGCCTCCGGCCAGCAGTCCGGTGGCGGCGGCGCCGGCCACCAGACGGCGGACCCGCAGGGAAACAGCCATTGAGGCTCACCTCTTTAGAGCTCGAGAACCGTGACGCAAGGGATTCGAGGCACGGGGAGCCGCGTATGAGTCGCGGGCGAAGTTTTTTTGCGGTGGAGGGAGAGCGGGGAGGGAGGGCAGGAGGTGGCGGGCGAGAAAGACGGGGCCGCCGGCAATCCGGGGCGGCCGCGGCCTCGAATCCCTGACAGAGCAGTGTCATCCCCCCTTCGTCCAGGACCGGTCATGACCACCACCGACCTCCCCCCGTTCCGCGGCAGCGGTGCCGGTCACCGCGTCGCACTGGCCCGCAGCCGCCACGCGCCGGCCGTGGCACGCCGGGTCGCGGGCCGCTGGCTCGCCGTCCACGGCGTGGCGAACGGCCCCGCCTCCGACGCGCTGCTCATCGTCTCCGAGCTGGTCACCAACGCCCTGCGGCACACGAGTGGCCGCTGCACCCTCGTCCTCACCGCGCACGGCACCGTGGTGGACATCGCCGTCGCCGACACCAGCCCGCGGGACCCCCGCGTGCGGGCCGTCACGGACGTGGACGCGACCGGTGGCCGCGGCCTGGCCCTGGTGTGCGCGACCGGGGCCAGGATCACCGTCGCGCACACCGCGTCGGGCAAGACCGTGCACGCCGTGCTCGACCTCGGGCAGGGAACACGGCGTTCCTGGGGTGATCCCGGTGGGCCGGACGACCCCGCCCGGCTGCGCACTCGGCTCCAGGGGTGCAGGATCGCTCGGGAAGAGCACGTCGACGGAACGTGAGTGACATGCCCGGTACCGCCTACGAGGAAGAACCCGAGCCGCCCGCCGCCGAGGACGACCAGAGCGTCGAGGCCCTGCTGGCCAGGGTCGCCGACGGCGACAAGGGGGCGTTCGCGGGGGTCTACCGGGCGATGGCCCGTCCGGTCATGGGACTGACCTGCCGGATTCTGCACGACCCGGCGCAGGCGGAGGAGGTCACTCAGGACGTGATGGTCGAGGTCTGGCGCACGGCGGGCCGCTACCGGCGGGACCGGGGAAGCGCCAAGGGGTGGGTGCTGACCCTGGCCCATCGCCGGGCCGTGGACCGGGTCCGCCATGTGGAGGCGTCGGTACGGCGTGAGCGCCGGGCCGGGGCGGTCGTGGCGGGCCGGGAGCACGACGAGGTCGCCGAGGCCGTCGAGGACGACGACGAGCGCCGGCGGGCCAGGGAGTGCCTGGAACGGCTCTCCCGCATGTACCGCGTCCCCCTCGTGCTGGCCTACTACCAGGGACTGACCTACGTCGAGGTGGCGGCCACACTGTCCGCTCCGGCCGGTACCGTGAAGTCCCGGATGCGCACCGGACTGCGCCTGCTGCGCGACTGTCTGGAGGCCCGCGCATGACGACCGAGGACGATCCGCACCTGGCCGCCGGGGCCTACGTCCTGCAC
This sequence comes from Streptomyces sp. NPDC048600, assembly GCF_055587025.1. Classification (NCBI taxonomy): domain Bacteria; kingdom Bacillati; phylum Actinomycetota; class Actinomycetes; order Kitasatosporales; family Streptomycetaceae; genus Streptomyces; species Streptomyces sp. NPDC048600. The sequence continues at coordinate 270,315 of NZ_JBVJGZ010000009.1, forward strand.
GCACTGCCCCCGGACGAGGAAACCGCCTTCGAACGGCATCTGGAGACCTGTCCGGACTGCCGGCGCGAGGTGGCCGAGCTCTCCGAGACGGCGGCCGGGCTCGCGCTCATCGGCACCGAGCCGACGCCCGTGCCGGACCGTCTCCTCGACAACCTGCTGCGCGAGATCGACCGCACCCCGCAGAACCGTCCCGCGCCCGCCGCCCGGCCGCCCGTCCGGCGGCGCGGGCGCGTGCTGTCCTGGGCACTGGCCGCCAGTGTCGCCGCCGCGGCGCTCGGCGGCGTCGCGGTCTGGCAGTACGACCGGGCCGAGGACGCCCGTGCCCAGACCGCGGCGCTCCAGAGCGTGAGGCAGGCCCTGACCGAGGTGCTGACCGCGCCGGACGCCACGGTGCACACCGCGGAACTCACCGGCGGCGCCGCCGCCGCCGTCGTCGTCTCCCGCACCGCCGACCGGGCCGCCTTCGCCGCCGCGGGACTCCCGGCGCTCGACGACGGCAAGGTGTACGAGCTGTGGTACGCCGCCCCGTCGGGCAGCCTGCGCCCGGCCGGTCTCCTGCCCGGTACCGGGGACCGTTCGGCCCGGGTCCTGGCCGGGCCCCTCGGCGAGGCGGTCGCCGTCGGCATCACCGTCGAACCGGCCGGCGGATCGGCCCAGCCCACCTCGGAGCCGCTCGGGCTCATCGAGGTCAGTGCGTGAGGTGCGCGCCGACGGGGCCCGGCGACGCGCGCCGGGCCCCGCCGTCCGCGCGGGTCAGCTGGTCAGGGCGAACCGCTGCGCGTTCGAGCTGGTGCAGGGCTGCTGGGAGAGCCGGGCCCCGTTGGCGGTCGAGGCGTTGTTCACCGTGAGGCACTTGCCGCTGTGGCGGGCGACGAAGCGGTACTGGCCGCCCGTGCCGACGGCCTCGGGACGCCACTGCTGGTTGGTGCCGCCCACATAGCTCCACAGGTGGATCTGGGTGCCGTCGGCGGTGGCACCCGGACCGCCGTCGACGTCCCACACCTTGGTGTTGAACTGGTTGACGGCCTGGTAGTAGCCGTTGCTCGTCGGACGGAACTGCCACCGCTGGTTGGTGCCGGTGCCGCAGGACCACTGCTGCAGCGCGGTGCCGTCACCGGTGCCCCAGTCGGCGGCGTCCAGGCAGGCGTTGCTGCCCGCGTTGACGACGCGGTACCAGGCGGCGGAGTCGATGGGACCGCCCGGGTTGTCACCGCCGCCGGTCCAGACGACGGTCGCCACGGCGCCCGCCGGGAGGGTGTAGGCGAGGGTCCTGCCCCCCTCGGTCAGCGAGAACCGCTGGGCGCCGGAAGCGGTGTTGACCACGTAGGCGGCGAAGGAGCCGTCGGGGTTCTGGAAGGTGACGTTCTGCACGCCGCCGGCGCCCTGGCTGGTGGAACCGACCCGGGTGGCGCCGGGCTTGATGAACTTGGTGACGTGGCCGAGCACGTAGTACTCGGCGTTGCGGGTGACGTTGCCGTTCGCGATCTCGACGACACCGTTGCACCGGTTGGTGCAGTGGCCCTGGTGCGGGCCGCCGTTCTGGTCCAGGGCGAGGTTCCAGTTGACGACCGTCTCGCCGCCGTTGCGCATGTTCTGCACGACGAGGTTCTCGGCGTGCCAGCGCAGGGTGTCGGCGAAGGTAGTGGCGGTGTTGGCGCTGTCGGTGCCGGAGCACTCGGTGAAGAAGACCCGCTTGCCACCGTTGACGACCTGCTGCTGCGCCGAGGGCGCTCCGCCGTAGCAGTGGAAGGCCGCGCCGATCACCCGCGGGATGTTCGGGGCGGCGTTGAAGACCTCCAGCGGATAGTTGGGGTGGTCCCAGTTGTGGTCGTAGGCGAGGACGTTGGTGGGCAGCCCGTTCGCGGTCAGGGTCTGGTCGAGCACCTTGAGGAAGGCGGCCTGCTCGCCCGAGGTCATCGACATCGACGGGTAACTGGTCGCGAACTCGGGCTCGTTCTGGACGGTGAGGTCGGTGAGGGTGATGCCCTGCTGTCCGTAGGCCTTGATCGCCTTGACCAGGTAGTCGGCGTAGGCCTGGTACTGGTCGGTCCTGAGGCTGCCGCCGTTCAGGGAGTTGCCGGTCTTCATCCAGGCGGGCGGTGACCAGGGCGAACCCATGAAGCGGATAGAGGAGTTGAGGGCGGTCGCCTGCTTGACGACGGGGATGATCTCCTGCTGGTCGCGGGAGATGGAGAACGATCCCCGGGTGTCCTCGTAGGTGTAGAAGCCGCCGGAGTTGAAGTCGGTGCTGCCGAGCGGCTGACGAAGGTAGTTCAGCCCGATGCCCTCGGTGGTGGAGAACAGGGACTTCATCAGGTCGGCGCGGCGGTCCGCGGGCAGGCTCTGGACGAGGTGGGCGGACGCCTCGGTGACGGAGGCGCCGGCGCCGGTGAACTTCTGGCCCCTGCTGCCCGCGTCGACCCGGATGTCGATGGGCTGGACCGGGCTGTTGAAGGTCACGGTCTCGGCGCTGAGCTTCCTGGCGCCGTCCGGGGTGGTGACCCAGACCTGGGCCGTGGGGTCGGCGGCCCGGGCGGAGGTGGTGCCGGCGGCGAGACCGGCGACGGCGAGGACGAGGGCGGCGCCCGCGGCGCGGGCCCGGATCGTCGTTCTGGTGGACACGGTGCGGCTCTCCTTCGGTGGGGTGACCTGGTGCGAGGAGGTGGTGCACCCGGACCGCGGCGGGGCGGGCACGTGCGTGCTCGCGCGGCGTTCCGGAGATGGGGAGGGGTGTTCGGCTGCTTCGGCCCGTCACGGGGCGCTGCTTCGGACCGTCACGGGGGCGCTGCTTCGGACCCGGCACGGGGGCGCTGCTTCGGACCCGGCACGGCGACGCTTCAGGCCCGTCGTGGCGACTGCTTCGGGCCCGCTGCGGCGACTACTTCAGGCCCGTCGTGGCGATGCCCGCGATGAAGTGGCGCTGGAAGAGGAGGAAGACGACGAGTACGGGGATCAGGACGACGGCCGCTCCGGCGAGCAGGACGCCGTAGCGGGTGAAGTCCTGGCCGCTGCTGACGAGGGCGAGGCCGACGGGCAGGGTGTACTGGTCCTCGTTCTGGGCCACCACCAGCGGCCACAGGAAGTTGTTCCAGGAGCCGAGGAAGCTGATGATGCCCAGGGTGGCGAGGGCTGGCCTGGTCATCGGCAGGATGATCCGCCAGAAGATCGCGGTCTCCCCGCAGCCGTCCATCCGGGCGGCGTCGATCAGCTCGTCCGGCAGCGAGCCGATGAACTGCCGCATCAGGAACACCCCGAAGGGCGCGGCGAGGAACGGCAGGACCAGCCCGAGCAGCGAGTCGGTGAGCCCCAGGTTGGTCGTGAGGACGTACAGGGGCACGAAGGTGACGAGGCCGGGCACCATGAGGGTGGCGAGGACCAGGGCGAAGACGGCCCGGCGGCCGCGGAACTCCAGTTTCGCCAGGGCGTAGCCGAGCATCGAGCAGAAGAGCAGGTTGCCGGCGGTGACGGCGAGGGCGACGACGAGCGAGTTGGTGAACATGCCGACGAAGTCGAGGCTGTCGAAGAGTTCGGCGTAGTTGGCGGTGGTCGGCTCGGTGGGGACCAGGACCGGGGGCACCTCGCGGATGTCGGACTCGGGTTTGAAGGAGCCCGAGAGCATCCACAGGAAGGGCACGGTCATGACGAGGAGGACGCCCGTCATGGGCAGGTAGAGCCACGGGTTGCCCCAGCGCTGCCGGGTGCGGCGCCTTCGGGCGAGTCGGGTGACGGCGGTGGTGGCCATGGGTCAGTCCTTCTCCCGCAGCACACGGAACTGGAGCACGGTCAGTGCCGCGATGAGCACGAAGACGACGTAGCTGGCCGCCGCGGAGTAGTCGTAGTTGCCGTAGCCGAACTGGCGGTAGGAGAACATCGTGGCGGACAGCGTGGAGTCCAGCGGGCCGCCGTTGGTCATGACGAACGGCTCGTCGAAGAACTGGAGATAGCCGATGCCGGTGGTGACCGAGGTGAGCAGCAGGGCGGGGCGCAGCAGCGGGAAGGTGACGCGCCAGAACCGCTGCCAGGGGCCGGCGCCGTCGAGCTCGGCCGCCTCGATGAGGGACCGCGGGACGCCCTGGAGTCCGGCCAGCATGATGATCATGACGGTGCCGAGGTTGCGCCACACGGCCATCGCGATCATGACGGGGAGGGCGAGACGGGTGTCGGCGAGCCAGGCGGGGCCGTCGACGCCGGCCCAGCCGAGTGCGGTGTTGACGAGTCCGGCGCGGGGTTCGAGCAGGGTCTTCCACACGACGGCGATGGCGACGACGCTGGTGACGACGGGCAGGTAGAGCCCGACGCGGAAGACGGCCCGGAAGCGGCGGACGCCCCGGTCGAGGACCACGGCGGCGGCGAGACCGGCCGCGAGGGTCAGGGGCAGGCCGAACAGGACGAACACGCCGGTGTTGCGCAGGGCGGTGAAGAACACCGGGTCCTGGAACAGCTTCACGTAGTTGTCCAGGCCGACGAAGCCGACGGCGAGCGGCGTCCGGAGGTCCGCGCTCTTGGTGTCCGTGACGCTCATCAGCAGCGACCAGGTCACCGGCAGCAGCATGAACACGGCGAACAGGGCGAGGAACGGCAGTGCCAGGGTCCATGCGGCGCGGCTCTGGCGCCGGGCCCTGGTGGGCCTGGTGACGAGCGGGCGCCTTGGGGTGTCCGACTTCGCCCGCGGCGGGTGTGCCGGTGTCCTGGTGGGCGGCGGCCCGGGGGTTCGGGTGGAGGGCATGGCGGTGTGGTCCGTCCGTGGGGTGGGCGGGATCAGCGTCCGGTGCCGATGGAGGTGGCCTGGGACTGGAGCGCCTTGCGTACGTCGTCGGGTGTGGCCTTGCCGAGGGCGAGCTTCTCCAGCTCGGAGTCGATGACCGAGGCGATCTGCTGCCAGGTGGTGAGCGCCGGCGGGGCCTTGGTGACCTCCAACTGCTCGCGGAACGCGGCGAGTTTGGCGTTGCCGGACATGCGCTCGTCGTCCCAGGCGGCGGTGGCGGCGGGCAGCTGTCCGGTGCCGGCGCCGTAGGTGGCGAGGTTCTTGCCGTCGGTGAGGAAGCGGACGAACTTCCAGGCGGCGTCCTTGTTGTCGCTGCTGCGGAAGACGGCGAGGTCGCTGCCGCCGGCCAGACCGGCTGCCTGCTTGTTCACCGGCAGCGGTACGGTCTGCCACTTGGCATCGAGTTCGGGGCTGTCCTTGTGGAGGTTGCCGCCGACGCCGGCGCCCTGCTGGAGGGTGGCGATCAGACCGTCGTGGAAACCCTGCGGGCCGTCGGTCTTGTCGGTGGGCGCCATCCTCGCGTCGAAGATCTTGCCGTAGTAGTCGAGGGCCCGGGCGACCTCGGGGGTGTCGAAGGTGAACGTCTTCGTCTTCGGGTCGTAGATGTCGCCGCCGCTCTGCCACACCATGGGGAGCCAGAACAGCCAGGCGTTGAACCCGGTCTGGAGGCCGGAGGCGTAGCGCAGTTTCGGGTTCTGCTTGCCGGCGGTCCGCTGGAGGGCCTGGAGGTCGGCGTAGAAGCCGTTCCAGTCGGTGGCGGGCCGGTCGATGCCTGCCTTCGCGGCGAGGTCGGCCCGGTAGTAGATCACCGACGTGTCGGCGATGAAGGGCACTCCGTACGCGGTGTCGCGGTATTCGGTGGTGGCCCACTGACCCGGGAAGAAGGAGTCGGCGGGTATCTCCTTCGGCGTGGCCTCGAAGCCGTTCATGGCGGCCATCTCGGCCATCCAGGTGGAGCCGACGAGGGACAGGTCGGGGCCGTTGCCGCCCGCGATGGCAGTGGTCAGCTTGTCGTGCGCGGCGTCCCAGGGAACCGGGGTGATCCGGATGTCGGCTTCGGGGTTCTGCTTCTCGAACTCCTTGGCGAGGGCCTCCAGGGTCGGGTCGGGGTCGCCCATGGACCACATGGTGACCTCGCCCTTGGCGGGCCCTTCACCGAGGGCGGCGGCCGCCTTGTCCGGGCCGCTGTCCTCGCCGCGGCCGCAGGCGGTGGCCAGCAGCAGGGCGGCGAGTGAGGCGGTGGTGACTCTCGCGGCGCGGGTGGTGCGGGACATGCTCATCACTCCTGGTGTGCGGGCGGTGCGCGGATGGGCCGGCGCGCGACAGGTCAGGCTGCGCGCGCCGGTGCTGAGGGGGCGGTGTCCGGCCCGGGGTGGGTCAGCGGGCGGGGCGCAGGGTGTGCCGGGTGCCGGTGGCGTCGGCCGGGACGTCGAGGTCCAGGTCAAGGTCGAGGGCCAGGCGCAGATCGCGGCTGGAGCGGCCGATGCGCAGCCGGTGCCGTCCGGTGCGCGGTCGCCAGCCCTTGCCGTCGTCCCAGTACTGGAAGGCCCGCCAGGGCAGGGTCAGGGTGACCTCGGCGGTGTCGCCGGCCGTGACCTCGGCGACCGCGAACCCGGCCAGGACGCGGACGGGGTCGTCGTCGGGGGCGCCCGGGGCCGGTGCCTCCAGATAGGCCTGGACGACCTCGCTTCCGGTCCGGGGCCCGGTGTTGGCGAGGGTCACCGTGACCTGGGGTCCGTCCCCGCCCGCGGGGCGTGCCAGGTCGGCGGGGACGGACAGTTCGTGGGCGCGGGCGCCGGTGTAGGACCAGGTGGTCCAGCCCAGGCCGTGTCCGAAGGGGAAGGCGGGGGCGGTGCCGGAGCGGTCGTAGGCGCGGTGGCCGATGTGCAGCCGCTCCCGGTAGTCGACGACGCCGTCGACCGGTACGGCGTGGGGGACCGGGACGTCGGCGGGGTGTGCGGGCAGGGTCCACGGCAGGCGGCCGGCGGGCTCGGCGCGGCCGAGCAGGACGTCGGCGAGGGCGTGCCCCGCCTCCTGGCCGGGCAGCCAGGCCCAGAGCAGGGCGGGCACCTGGTCGGCCCAGGGCAGCAGCACCGGGGCGCCGGCGTTGACGACCACGACCGTGCGGGGGTTGGCGGCAGTGACCGCGCGCACCAACTGGTGCTGCTGCGAGGTGAGTTCGAGGTCGAGGCGGTCCCAGCCCTCGGACTCGATCTCCTCGTTGGTGCCGATGACGACGACCGCGACATCGGCGGCCCCGGCGGCCGTGACGGCCTCGGCGATCTCCTCCTCGACCGTAGGGCCGGGCGGCTGGTGGCGTACGTGGGCGGTGACGAAGTGGCCGTATCCCTCGCCGTCGACGACGTGCAGGGCGATCCTCAGGTCCAGTTCGACGGGGGTGTCGCCCACGCGCACGGTGTGCCGGTGGGTTTCGGGGTGGCTGTGGCTGGATTCGAGGATCAGCTCGACGCCCCGGTCGTCGTCGCCCGAGTGGACGCGTTCGCCGTCGAGGGCGACCGTGAAGCGCCCGGCGCACCCGAACTCCAAGGTGTGGGTGCCCTGTTCGGCCAGGGTGACCCGGCCGGTCAGCACTACGTCGGCCACCTCCTCCGGCAGGCGGTGGAACCCCCAGTCTCCGGTGGCGCGGACCTCCTCCCCCAGCGTCGAGCCGTCCTCGGCCAGGTACCTGGCGTGCAGCCCGGCGAGGCGCGAGGGTTCGACGAACGGGGCGTGTCTGCGGGAGGACCCGCCGCGGTGGACGCTCAGTTCCACCTCGTCCGGCAGGGCGGCCCGCAGTCCCTCCGCGAAGCCCACGGTGCGTACGGCGGGGACGTAGGCGCTGCCGCCGCCCTGGAGGTAGGGTGCGACCGCGTTGGGGCCGATCAGCGCGACACGGGCGAGCCGCCGCGCGTCCAGCGGCAGCAGACCGCCTTCGTTGCGCAGCAGGACGGTGCCCCGGGTGACGACCTCGCGCAGCACGGCGAAGTCCTCCTCGCCGACCGGTGCGGGCGGGCCGGCGACGGGTGGCGGCGGGGCCTGCTCGCCGGGGGTCCAGGGCTCGGTGAGCCTGCCGACCCGGGAGGCCAGGCGCATCAGCCGCAGGATCTTGTCGTCCACGACCGCCTCGTCCACCTCGCCGCCGCGGACCGCCGCGACGAGGGCGGCGCCCCACGGGCCGTCGGGGCCGGGCATGACGAGGTCGAGCCCGGCGTTCGCCGAGGCGGCGGTCGTCCGGGTGGCCGCCCAGTCGCTGATCACCGCCCCGTCGAAGCCCCACTCGTCCTTCAGCACACCGCGCAGGACGCGGTGGTGTTCCAGCACGGGGGCGGACTCGACGCCGTCGTCCAGTCCGGAGTAGGCGCCCATCACGCTCCAGGGGCCGGCCTCGGCGACGATGCGTTCGAAGGGGGCCAGATAGACCTCACGGAGCGTCCGGGCGTCGATCCTCGACCGGTACCGGGTGCGGTCCGTCTCGGAGTCGTTGGCGACGAAGTGCTTCAGACAGGCCGCGACGCCCTCTTTCTGAAGGCCGCGGACGAGTGCGGCGCCGAGCGCGCCGGACAGCAGGGGGTCCTCGGAGAGGCATTCGAAGTGGCGTCCGGCGACCGGGGTGCGCTGGAGGTTGACCAGGGGTGCGAGGACGACGTCGACGTTCTTGCGGCGGGCCTCGGTGGCGAACAGGCGGCCCAGCCGCTCCGCCAGGCCGGTGTCCCAGGTGGCGCCGGTCGCGCTCGGAGCCGGTGCCAGCAGCCCCGTCCCGCCGGGCACCGCGCCGGTGCCGCGCACGCCCTGCGGTCCGTCGGAGGTGACGACCGGGTGCAGGCCGAGGCGCGGCTCCGCGTGCAGGGCCCAAAGGGTCGCCCCGGTCAGCAGGCGCACCTTCTCCGCCAGGTCCAAGCCCTGGATCAGCTCGGCCCAGTTGCTCTCGTCCGCCGGTTCCGGCCGGGCCGGGGAGGCGGAGACTGCGGGCGACAGGACGGGCATGGGGATCCTTTCGAGCCGTATCGGCGGCATGTCGTCGTGATGACGGCCACATGAAAGCACACCTGCTAAGTACTTAGTAAGTGACAGAGATCACACTTACTAAGTAGTTGGTAAGTGGTGTGGATCACACATCGCCGACGGGCCCCGGAAGTCGATCAACGGGGATTACGAGAGGTTTATGCTGTCGCAGGTGAGTAACCACTCGGTAGGCAGAACGGCCCGCAGGGGCGGGCCCCGCACACCTCGCAGCGCGGAGGCCAAGCAGCGGCAGCAGGACATCCTGGGCATCGCGATGGACACGTTCGCCGCCCGCGGCTACAACAACGCCTCGCTCCAGGAGATCGCCGACCGCGCCGGACTCACCCAGGCAGGCGTCCTGCACTACTTCCGCACCAAGGCCCAGCTCCTCACCAGCGTCCTCGAACTGCGCGACCACAGCGACATCGAGCAGCTCGGCCCTGTCCGACCGCACGGGCTGGAGTTCCTGCACCACCTCGTGGACACCGCCCGCCGCAACGCGGAGCGCGAGGGCATCGTGCGGCTCTACGCCGTACTGTCCGCCGAGTCCGTCACCGACGACCACCCCGCGCAGTCCTACTTCCGCGACCGCTACACCGGACTGCGGGCCTTCGTCGCCGACGCGCTGCGCGAGGCCGCGGGACTGCCGGAGGACGACGCCCGCGTCGAGCCCGCCGCCAACGCGGTCATCGCCGTCATGGACGGCCTCCAGGTCCAGTGGCTCCTGGCGCCCGGCTCCGTCGACATGGCGGTGTCGACGGACCTCGTCGTGTCCTCCCTCCTCAGCACGCTGGCGCCCGACCGGTTCCCCGTCGGCCGGTGACGAGCACGGCGGGCGGTCACTCGCCGGACAGGCCTCAGGCCGAAGGCTGCGCCTCGAGGCGGCAGCCGAGGCCTTCCGGTGCCCGGTAGTCGGCGCCCAGCCCCATCCGGGACACGGAGTCGAGCATCAGCATCTCGAACAGCGGCTCCAGATCCGTGATCAGCGGCGGCAGGTGCTCGAACACCTCCAGGGCCACCTGCCCGAACAGGGTGCGCCAGCAGCCCAGCATGACGACCAGCGCGCCGAGGGGGATCTCGACGCCCGTGGCGGCGCGGTAGTCGGCGATCTGGCGGCGCACTCTCGGATCCAGCTCGTCATCGGCCAGGATCGGATAGGGACGGGCCGCCCAGAGCCGCATGTGCTCGGCGCCCCAGAGGCCGGCGAGTTCCCGTACCCACTGGGCGGTCACATCGGTGTGGGTCACACCGGACGCGACGGTGGGGGTGCCGAACAGCAGCCTGAACTCCTGGCGATGCGCCAGGGCCCAGCGGCGGAACACCCGGGCGGGGGCGATCAGCCGGGCCGCGTGGTCCGACTCGCGCTCCCCCTCGATGGCCTCCCGCAACCGGCCGGTGAGTTCGGCGACGATGTCCCGGGCCGTGTGCCGCACGATGTCCCCGAGGTCGTCGAAGTGACGGTAGAGCGCCGCCGGGGTCACCCCGACCCGCCGGGCGATCTCGGCGAGGGTCAGTGCTTCCACGCCCTGGCGGGTGATGACGTCCCGCGCCGCCGCACGGACGTCCCTCGACATCGCGCGACGCTGCCTCTCCCGACGGGTGGGGGCGGCCGTCGGCGGGGCGTCCGGCCGCGCGTGCTCGGGGAGCACGACGAACACGTTGACCGTCCTCACGTCACCGCCGCCGGTGATGTACTGCGTGCCGCCCTGATGCGCCGCGTTCGTCTGCCCCGGCATCGCGGCAGCCGAGCCGACGCCCCCGGGCTCCGCCTCGCCCTTCACCGCCGGACCCGGCTCTCGCCACGGACGGTGACGTCGCCGCTGAGGGTGATGTGCTGTGTCCCGCCGTCGTGGGCGATGTTGTGCTGGGCCAGGGTCAGCCGGTCCAGGGGCGGCCGGTGTCCGTCCTCCGGGGCCTGCGCGCGAGCCCCGGCGCCGTCCGCGGCGACAGGACCGGGTCGCCCCGGCCCGCCTCCGTCCGGCTCCCCCCGCCGCCGGGCCGGCCCTCGGCCGAACAGTCCCGCGCACCGCAGCCTTGCGGCTCCCCAGACGTCTGTCGCCACGGCTCCCGCCACCGCCGCTCCCCCGCCCGCGGCCAGCCCCCACAACGTTTCCAACAGCACCGTTCCTCCGCTCACCCCGTGGCATCCCGCCGTGCCCGTACCTGGGAAACGCCCGTCGGCGTCACCGGGTAACGGGCCGTTACTTTGCTTGTGGGCGTTGCCCGGTGCGCGGGGCGCGCGGGCCTCCGCTCGGCGTACGCCGAGCGTGTCGCGGGAGCGCGCACGGGCCGGGGCCGCGTTCGCCGGACCGCGTGGGCGTCAGGGCGCAGGCCCGGTCCGGGTGAAGGTGCCGAGGCCCTCGGCGTTCAGGTACTCGACGGTGAAGGACTTCCCGTCCGGGGTGAAGGTGACCCCGGTGAGGCCGACGGCGTTCTCGCCGGCGGTCCGGAAGCTGAACGTGTCGCCGTCGTAGTGCGTGAGGCGGTACGACTGCGGCTTCGGCCCCAGCCGGAGTGTCAGGGTGCCGTCCGTGCCCGCGACGACCTGGGCCGGGCCGTAGTAGTCGCTCCGGAACGTCCCCGTATAGGTGCCGGTGGGCTTCGCGGGCTCGGCGCCGGAGGGCGGGTGGGCGTAGTCGGTCTTCGACCTGCCCGCGTCCTCCTGCTGCTGGTACAGCGCGTCGACGAGCGGGATCCAGTCCCGGCTGACCTTCCCGTGCTCCGCGATGTCGAAGAAGTCCAGGGCGACGGCGTCGGCGACCCCTACCGGTGAGGTGTTGGTCAGGACGACGATGCCGAGCTGTTCGCCGGGCAGCATGGTGACGTTGGTGTGCGCGCCCAGCGCGAACGCGCCGGTGTGCGAGAGCCTGAGCCGGCCCGCGTCGTCGTAACTCACGTTCCAGCCGAGGCCGTAGAAGCCGGTCCGGGCGGCCGGGGCCCCGGGCGGGTTGGCGACCGACTCGGGCCAGTGGGTGCGCTCCAGGGCCTCGGCGTCGATGATCTGCTTGCCGTCGAGCTTGCCGTCCGCGAGCTGGAGCCGCATCCAGACCGCCATGTCACGGGCGCTGGAACTGACCCCGCCGGCGGGTGACTGCGCGTCCGGATCCCTCACGTACCGCGCCGTCCAGTCGCCGTCGGCGGTCTCCACATGGCCCCAGGCCCGGTTCCGTGCCTTCGCGAAGTCCTCGAAGCGCGAGCTGGTGGACGCCATACCGGCGGGCTCGTAGAGGGTGTCGGCGGCGAGCTTCTCCCAGCTCGTGTTCTTCTCGTCGGCGACGGCCTGGGCGGCGGCCGTCAGACCGAAGTTGGTGTACGCGTAGCTCGCGCGGAACGGCGCGAGGGGCTCGTAGCGCAGATGGGACAGGACGTACGCCCTGTCGTAGCCGAGGTCCTCGAGGAGGTCGCCGGCGTGGTCGGGCAGGCCGCTGCGGTGCGAGAAGAGGTCGGCGGCCGTCACATGGCGGGTGACCCACGGGTCCTTGAGCCGGAAGTCCGGCACGTTCGGCGCGACGGGCTCGCTCCAGCCGTCGACGCCCACGGCACCGGCGACGACGGTGGAGGCGATCGGTTTGGAGACGGAGGCCAGCTGGAAGACGGTGTCGGCGTTCACCGCCGCCTTCTCACCGGCCTTCCGGACGCCGTAGCCCTTGAGATGGACGACCTCGCCCTCGTGGACGACGGCCACGGCCACTCCGGGCGCCCCGGTGCGTTTCATGGCCCCCTCGACCACCTGGTCCAGCTGGTCAACGGCCCGCTGGACATCGGCGTCGTCCAGCTGGGGCGGCGGCTGCGGCGGGGGCGGCGAGGGCCCCGGCGCACTCACCCCGAGCAGCGCGGTCAGTCCGGCCGCGGCCATGCATCCGAGAAGGCTCACATCTTCCATTGAAGGACGCGTGGCACGTTCTGTCGCGCGATGACCGGATCGGTCGCGGACGGCCGGACCGGATGCGCCGGTCCTGCAGGGCCTGGCCGGTGCAGGGCCGGGTCAGTACAGAGGCGGGCCGGGGCGGGCGGCCGGGTCGTCCTCCGGGTCGCCGTCCCAGTCCCAGGTGTCGAGGTAGGCCGCAACGCCTGTGCCGCGGGCCCGCATGACACCGTCGAGGCGTTCGAAGTCCCGACGGGGCATCAGATGGCGCCAGTCCTCCAGGGCCAGCACGCGCACCTCGTCGTGCTCCGCGGGCGAGAGCGTGATGTGCGCGATCTGTTCGTCGGTGAGTCGGCCGCCGTCGAAGACATAGCCCACGGTCGCGTGCGGCCATGCCGCGCCGGGCAGTCCGAACACGGCCGCGAGCAGCCTCGGCGGTCCGTCGACCACCAGCCCGGTCTCCTCCTGGGTCTCGCGGACGGCGGTGTCCCACGGCCGTTCGCCCTCCTCCGCCGTGCCACCGGGCCACTGCCAGGGGTGTTCCACGGTGTAGACAGCGTGGAGCTGGAGGGGCCGGTCGTGCCGGTCGGTGAAGAAGAACGCGCCGAACACCGTCGCCTTCGGCAGGGTCGCGGCGTACTCCTCCGGCGGCAGCCAGAACTCACCGGCGGCGGCCGCGTCGTCGGGGACGGAAGTCGTCATCGTCGGCCTCGGTTCAGCAGGTTGGCGGCTGTCTACGGAGTCCAACGAGGCGGCGCGGTGTTTCAGGACATGTCTTTCGGTCGGCTCCTGGCCGAATCCCTTCACCCGTCCCCGATGGTGACGTGAGGTCAGGTGCGGTCGGGTGTGGCCAGGTGCGGTCGGGTGTGGCCAGGTGCGGGAAGAGCCGTCGGGCGTTGCGGGTCGTCAGGGAGCGCCAGGTGTGCGGGGCCGGCTGAGCGGCCGAGTCGAGGGAGGCGATCTGGGCCGCGGCGCCCTGGTGGGGAGTGAAGCAGTAGTCGCTTCCGTAGAGGAGCCGTTCCGTGCCGAACGCGGCGGCCAGGGCCGGGACCTGGTACGGGAACGGGGTACCTGCCATGTCGAACCACAGGCCCGCGACCTGTTCCGGAACGGGGTCCGGGTCCCCGCCCGTGGCAGTGTGGGCGGCGAAGACACTGCGGAAGAGTTCCATGCGCTGGGTCAGCAGGGGCAGCGTCCCTCCCCCGTGCGTGAAGATCCAGGGGATGTCCGGGTACTGCCGCAGGCGCCCGCTGAAGACGAGGTCGCTCACCGCGCGGGTGGAGTCGAAGACGAACTCCAGCATGGGGCGCGGGCGTCCGAGGGAGACCGCCTCCTGGTTCGGCGGTGAGGTGGGGTGCACGAAGACGGGTGTGCGGCGGCGGTCGAGTTCGGCGAGCAGCGGCTCCAGCCGGGGATCGCCGGGGTAGACGCCGTGGGCGTTGGTCTCGAGGGTGACGCCGTCGCTGCCGAGCACGTCCATGGCGTGGGCGAGTTCGTCGAGGGCGGCGTCGACATCGGGCAGCGGGAGGGAGGCGAAGTGGCCGAAGCGGCCGGGGTGGGACCGCTTCAGGGCGGCTCCGGTCTCGTTGACGTGGCGGGTCAGGTCGCGCGCGGCCCTGTCGTCGCCGAAGTGGGTGCCGGGCGAGGAGATCGACAGCAGGGAGGTCGCGATGCCCCACTCGTCCATCAGCTCCAGGTGGCGTTCGGCGTTCCAGCCGATCGCCACCGACTTCGACGGCACGGTGTGCCGGGCCTGGTTCGGCACCGGCGGCCTGACCGGCAGCGGCGACGCGGCCGGAGTCGTGGACGGCGGGCTCCACCGGCTGGTCGCCTCGGGCAGCGGCCACTGCCTCGATGTGGCGGGTGACTCCCGCACGGCCGGCGGCAACGTCCAGCAGCGGACCTGCAACGGACTCGGCCCCCAGGACTGGACCCTGCGGGCCCACGGCGGCGGCCACTTCACCCTGACCGGCCGCAACAGCGGCTTGTGCCTGGACGTGGAGAACGGGTCCCCGGCACCGGGCGCGAACGTCCGGCAGTGGTACTGCAACGGGCAGTCCGCCCAGGACTGGCGACTGGAGAACGTCGGCCGGGGCTACTACCGGCTGGTCGTCCGCTCCAGTGGACAGTGCCTGGACGTGGCCGCGGGCTCGCGGGAGCCGGGTGCCGATGTCCAGCAGTGGACCTGCAACGGCCTCCAGCCGCAGATCTGGCGCCTCCGGCGGGTCTGAAGGACCGCGAGGTCAGCCGGCCTGGTCAGGATCCTCCGCCCGCCCCCTCATCTCCGGACTGCGGCCGGGTGAGGGGGCGCATATCCTGGAAAGAGCTGCTCCGCCCGCTCCTCGTCCTTCCCTCCCCTCCTCCCCCCTCTCCTTCGATGTGTGTGGGAGCCGTGCGATGGACCTGTCACCGGTCGAGATCAAGGTCAATGTCGAGGGCGACGTCCCTGCCGCGGTGTCGGCACTCGGCGGGGGGAACGGTCCGATGACGACGCGTCGGATCTGGTTCGCCGAGGACCGCGACGGTGTCAGCGAGGGGCGGCTGCCCCTCCTGACCGGCGGCGTGATCGTACGGTTCAGAATCGGCGGCGGGGGCGACGATCTGACGGTCAAGTTGCGCCCCTGCGAACGGGAACAGCTCGTCGGCCGGTTCGCCGCGCCCTTCGAGGTGCGACCGCTCACGTACAAGATCGAGCATGACTGGTCGGCCGGCGGGCGGGTGCTGGCCGCTTCTCTCGTACGCGACCACCCGCCGGGCGCGCTGTCCGGCGCGGTGGCCCCCGGGGGCGATCCCGCGCTGCCGGTCGACGCCCTGCAGGATCAGTTCCTGCATGCCTGCGCTCCCGATGTCCCGGTGGACGCGCTGGTCGCGCTCGGGCCGGTCCTGGCGACCAAGTTCGACGACGTCCCGCTCGACGATCTGGAGGTCGACCTGGAGGCGTGGTCGGTCGCCGGACTGGAGTTCCTGGAGTGCTCGATCCGGGTGAAGCCCAAGGATGATGACGACGCCGAGGAGTTCGTCGCTCGGGCCGAGCGGAAGCAGCGGAAGCTGTTGGATGCGGTGCGGGGGCGTGGGGTGACGGTCTCGGAGCACGCCGAGAACAAGACCAAGCGTGTCCTCACCGCGCTGGCGATGGCCACCCAGCACTGAGGGCTCGCCGCCGGGCCTGTGAGAGACCTCGACCACGGCTCACCCCTGCCCGCTCGCGTAGTTCCCCGCGCCCCCTAAAAGATTGCGCAGTTCCCCGCGCCCCCAAGACAGGGCGCGGGGCTGTATCGATTTGCGGCTCCGCCGCGCGGACGCGAGCAACCACCGACCTAAGGGGCGCGGGGAACTGCGCGACCAGCCACGGGAGACCCGCACTCGCTAACGCGCGCGAGCCACCCACCCCCTAAGGGGCGCGGGGCTGTATCGATTTGCGGCTCCGCCGCGCGGGCGCGATCAGCCATCGACCACCCGCACCCGAGAACCCAAGGGGCGCGGGGAACTGCGCGAACGGCCACCGGGGACCCGCACCCGCAAACGACGAAGGACTGTCGAGCAATTGCAAAACTGACGCGACATCTTGCGTCCACTTGTCGACGATGGTTGAGTGTGCCGCGCCCCACACAACGCATCGGTGTCGGGCAACCTCCACGCACATGCCCGAAGGGGATCCGCATGAGTAGAACCCGGTTCCGCCGCAGTCGTCGTGCCGGCGCCGCCGCCCTCGTCTCCGCGCTGACGCTGACCGCGCTCGCCGCCTGCGGCACGAGCAGCAGTGACGACGAGGGTGGTGAGCGGTCGGGGAGCGGGTCCTCGGATC
>NZ_JBVJGZ010000010.1:0-20350 GCF_055587025.1 Streptomyces sp. NPDC048600
TCAACGCCCACAGGTCCGGCACCGTCAAGGGCCTCACCGCCGAGGTCGGCGCCTCCATCACCTCCGGCGCCCCCATCTGCGAGATCAAGGACTGACCCCCACCCCGAGACAAAAGTGCCCCGCACCCACCTCAAAGGTGGGCGCGGGGCACAGTCATCTGAGCTCCACCGCGCAGGGCGCGGGGCGCTGTCATCTGCGGCCCAGGACCCGCACCAGCACGCCCAGCCCCACGCGCCCGAGGGGCGCGGGACGCTGTCATCTGCGGCCCAGCACCCGCACCAGCACGCCAAGCCCCACCCGCCCAAGGGGCGCGGGGAACTGCGCGACCAGCCACGACGACGCAGCACGGGACACACCCACGCCAAGCCCCCACGGGCCTAAGGGGCGCGGACGCTGTCATCTGCGGCTCCGCCGCGCGGGCGCGACCAGCCACAACAGCCCGGCACAGGACAAACGCACCCCACGCCCCACGGCGAAGAACACAGCCGGCCCGCGGCAAGCGACCCGCTACCGCCGCCGCATATCGGCAACCCGAGCAGCCCGCTGCTCAGGCCCCCCGACCCCAGGGTCGGTCATCACGGCAGCCCCCCGCAGCGACGCCGCTCCGGGGACGCCACGCCGGGGCGCCGGCAAGGGAACGTCACGCCGCTGCGGCCGCGCCGCGGTGGCATCACCCCCCGGCCCCCCACCCGCCGCGCCCCCCTGGGCGTTTCCCGACGTACCGGTGACAGCGATCTGCACACCCTGGTCGGCGAGCGCCTGAAGCTCGGTCGCGGCCCGGTCGTCGTGCGCCGGCGGCTCGTCGGTGACGAGCCGGGTGATCACATCCGTCGGCACGGTCTGGAACATGGTGTCCGTGCCGAGCTTGGTGTGGTCGGCGAGCACCACGACCTCGGCGGCGGCCTGCACCAGGGCCCGGTCCACGGACGCCGAGAGCATGTTGGACGTGGACAGGCCGCGCTCGGCGGTCAGCCCACTGCCCGACAGGAAGGCCTTGGACACCCGCAGCCCCTGGAGGGACTGCTCGGCGCCGGAGCCGACGAGGGCGTAGTTGGAGCCGCGCAGGGTGCCGCCGGTCATCACGACCTCCACGCGGTTGGCGTGGGCGAGGGCCTGGGCGACCAGCAGGGAGTTGGTGACGACGGTCAGCCCCGGGATACGGGCGAGCCGGCGGGCCAGTTCCTGCGTGGTGGTTCCCGCACCGACCACGATGGCCTCGCCCTCGTCGACGAGGTTCGCGGCGAGGTCGGCGATGGCCGTCTTCTCGGCGGTCGCGAGATGCGATTTCTGCGGAAAGCCGGACTCGCGCGTGAAACCGCCCGGCAGTACCGCACCGCCGTGCCGGCGGTCGAGGAGTCCTTCTGCCTCCAGCGCCCGCACATCCCGTCGTACGGTCACTTCTGAGGTCTGGACGACGCGGGCGAGCTCACGGAGCGACACTGCTCCGTTCGCTCGCACCATTTCTAGGATCAATTGGCGACGTTCTGCAGCGAACACGAAACTGACAGTAACCCCAACGACCGTCTGGTTTCAGCAGTTTGCGCCGAATAACAGAAGTTGTTCGCACAGGGCAGCGGGTAGTGGTATACGGGCATACTCCCGCCGCCCGTGCCATCCGCAGAGGCCGCAACTCCCCGTGACGGACGGGGAGTCGGTTCCGGCCGCGGTCAGGCCTCGCCGGTCGCCTTGCGCGTGTGCAGCTGCCGCGCCACCTCGGCGATCGAGCCGGACAGGGAGGGGTAGACGGTGAACGCGTTGGCGATCTGTTCGACCGTCAGGTTGTTGTCGACGGCGATCGAGATGGGGTGGATCAGCTCCGAGGCGCGCGGCGCGACGACCACTCCGCCGACCACGATGCCCGTGCCGGGACGGCAGAAGATCTTGACGAAGCCGTCGCGGATGCCCTGCATCTTCGCGCGCGGGTTGCGCAGCAGCGGCAGCTTGACGACCCGCGCCTCGATCTTGCCCGCGTCGACGTCGGCCTGGCTGTAGCCGACGGTGGCGATCTCGGGGTCCGTGAAGACGTTCGAGGAGACCGTCTTCAGGTTCAGCGGGGTCACCGCGTCGCCGAGGAAGTGGTACATGGCGATACGGCCCTGCATGGCGGCGACCGAGGCCAGCGCGAAGATGCCGGTGACGTCACCGGCGGCGTACACACCGGGCGCGCTGGTGCGGGAGACCCGGTCGGTCCAGATGTGCCCGGAGTCCTTGAGCCTGACCCCGGCCTCCTCCAGGCCCATCCCCTCCGTGTTGGGGATCGCGCCGACCGCCATCAGGCAGTGGGAGCCGGTGATCACACGGCCGTCGGCGAGGGTGACCTCGACGCGGTCGCCCACGCGCTTGGCGGACTCGGCGCGCGAGCGGGCCATGACGTTCATGCCGCGGCGGCGGAAGACGTCCTCCAGGACCGCGGCGGCGTCCGGGTCCTCGCCCGGCAGCACCCGGTCGCGGGAGGAGACGAGCGTGACGCGGGAGCCCAGCGCCTGGTAGGCGCCCGCGAACTCCGCGCCGGTGACGCCGGAACCGACCACGATGAGCTCCTCGGGGAGCTCGGTGAGGTCGTAGACCTGCGTCCAGTTCAGGATGCGCTCGCCGTCGGGGCGGGCGTCGGGCAGCTCGCGCGGGTGGCCGCCGGTCGCGATCAGGACGGCGTCGGCGGTGAGGGTCTCCTCGGTGCCGTCGGCGGCGGTGACGACGACCTTGCGGGAGCCGTCGAGGGCCTGCATGCCCTCCAGGCGGCCGCGGCCGCGCATCACACGGGCGCCGGCCCGGGTGACGGCGGCGGTGATGTCGTGCGACTGCGCGAGCGCGAGCCGCTTCACACGCCGGTTGACCTTGCCCAGGTCCACGCCGACGACCCGCGCCGGGGTGTCGATGTGCGGAGTGTCGTCGGCGACGATGATGCCCAGCTCCTCGTACGAGGAGTCGAAGGTGGTCATCACCTCGGCCGTAGCGATAAGGGTCTTCGACGGCACGCAGTCGGTCAGTACCGACGCTCCGCCCAGACCGTCGCAGTCGACGACGGTCACCTCCGCGCCGAGCTGAGCGCCCACCAGGGCAGCTTCGTAGCCGCCGGGTCCGCCACCGATGATCACGATCCGAGTCACGTACTCCATTGTCCCGCACGCCTCAAGGTGGTACTGCCCCGGGGGCCCGAGCGGGGTACCCGGGCCGTCCGGACGGGACTGCGGAAGTCGGGAGTGACGGACGTTCCGGCTGCCGTACCCTCTCTGCATGTCGCTCTATGCCGCCTACGCCGGCAATCTCGACGCGCGGCTGATGACCCGCCGCGCCCCGCATTCGCCGCTGCGCGCCACCGGCTGGCTGAACGGGTGGCGGATGACCTTCGGCGGTGAGCAGATGGGCTGGGAGGGCGCGCTCGCGACGATCGTCGAGCAGCCCGCCGCCCAGGTCTTCGTCGCGCTCTACGACCTCGCCCCCATGGACGAGGAGTCCCTGGACCGCTGGGAGGGCGTCGGCCTGGGCATCTACCGCCGGATGCGAGTGCGCGTCCACACCCTGGACGGCGAGGAGTCCGCCTGGACGTACGTCCTCAACGCCTACGAGGGCGGCCTGCCCTCGGCCCGCTACCTCGGCGAGGTCGCCGACGCGGCGGAGTCCGCGGGCGCTCCGCACGACTACGTGATGGAGCTGCGGAAGCGTCCGTGCTGATGGGGGCCCGGCCTCTAGACTCGACGGGGATCGGCGCACGAACGGAGACTCCCATGCCCGAGGGACGGCGCACCTACCAGGTCTTCTACACCGAGCAGGCCGCGACGGCACGGGACAGGCTCGACGACCGGCAGCGCGCCGCGTTCGACAAGGGGATCGCCGTGCTGGCGCGGGACCCCTTCCTGCCGGCGTCCCGCGCCATAAGTTCCACGGGGGACGACCGCACGGTCCGGCTCACGCAGAACATCCTGGTGGAGTACACGCTCAGCCTGGGCCGGCTCCTGGTCTTCATCGTCGAGGTCTTCAACGACAAGGACGTCGTCATCACCGAGGAGTGACCGCCCTGCGCGCGGCCTTTCGTCGGAAACGACAAGACAACGATCGCCATACCGTGAGCTCTGTCATCTACGCGCGTAGGTAATAACCGGCTACTCTCGTCGACGTGAACGCATCTCTTCTTCCGGACGACATCCAGGGCGACCCGTACGCCGCCGCCGACGCCGCCGCCGCGCGCCTGCGCGAACTGACCGGCGCCGAGTCCCACGACGTCGCCCTCGTGATGGGCTCCGGGTGGGCCCCGGCCGTGGACGCGCTCGGCGAGCCCGAGGCCGAGTTCCCGGTCACCGAGCTGCCCGGCTTCCCGCCGCCGGCCGTCCAGGGCCACGGCGGCAAGGTCCGCTCGTACAAGATCGGCGAGAAGCGGGCCCTGGTGTTCCTGGGCCGCACCCACTACTACGAGGGCCGCGGCGTCGCCGCCGTCGCCCACGGCGTGCGCACCGCGGTCGCGGGCGGTGCCAAGACCGTGGTGCTCACCAACGGCTGCGGCGGACTGCGCGAGGGCATGCGCCCCGGTCAGCCGGTGCTGATCAGCGACCACATCAACCTCACCGCCACCTCCCCGATCGTCGGCGCGAACTTCGTCGACCTGACGGACCTGTACTCCCCGCGGCTGCGCGCCCTGTGCAAGGAGATCGACGCCACCCTGGAGGAGGGCGTCTACGCGCAGTTCCCCGGCCCGCACTACGAGACCCCGGCCGAGATCCGCATGGCCCGCGTGATCGGCGCCGACCTGGTCGGCATGTCGACCGTGCTGGAGGCCATCGCGGCCCGTGAGGCGGGCGCCGAGGTGCTCGGCATCTCCCTGGTCACCAACCTCGCCGCGGGCATGACCGGCGAGCCGCTGAACCACGAGGAGGTCCTCCAGGCCGGCCGTGACTCGGCGGCCCGGATGGGCGCCCTGCTGACCCAGGTGCTCGGCCGCCTGTAGGTCCCCGGCCCCCGAAGGCGCAACGGGGTGGGCCAGCCCCTGGGAGCCGGGCCCGCCCTCACCCCCCCACACGAGAGGTTGACCGCAGGTGACCGACGATTCGCTGGCACGGGCCGAGGCGTGGCTGGCCGAGGACCCCGACCCCGAGACCCGCGAGGAGCTCAGGGCGCTCATCGACGCCGGGGACGTCGCCGAGCTGACCGCCCGCTTCGGCGGCACCCTCCAGTTCGGCACCGCCGGTCTGCGCGGTGAGCTGGGCGCGGGACCGATGCGCATGAACCGCTCGGTGGTCATCCGTGCCGCCGCCGGACTCGCCGCGTACCTCAAGGCCGAGGGGCGGGCCGGCGGGCTCGTCGTCATCGGCTACGACGCCCGCTACAAGTCGGCCGACTTCGCCCGCGACACCGCCGCCGTGATGACCGGCGCGGGCCTGCGGGCGGTCGTGCTGCCCCGGCCGCTGCCCACGCCCGTCCTGGCGTTCGCGATAAGGCATCTGGGCGCGGTCGCGGGCGTGGAGGTCACCGCCAGCCACAACCCGCCGCGGGACAACGGCTACAAGGTCTACCTCGGCGACGGCTCCCAGATCGTGCCGCCCGCCGACGCCGGCATCGCCGCCGAGATCGACGCCGTCGCGGCCCTCGCCGACGTACCGCGTCCCGAGGGCGGCTGGGAGACCCTCGACGACGCCGTCCTGGAGGCCTACCTGGCCCGCACGGACGCCGTACTGGCCGAGGGGTCGGCCCGCACCGCCCGGACCGTCTACACGGCCATGCACGGCGTCGGCAAGGACGTCCTGCTGGCCGCGTTCGCCCGGGCCGGCTTCCCCGAGCCGGTCCTGGTCGCCGAGCAGGCCGAGCCCGACCCTGCGTTCCCGACCGTGGCCTTCCCCAACCCGGAGGAGCCCGGCGCGATGGACCTGGCGTTCGCCAGGGCCCACGAGACGGACCCGGACCTGATCATCGCCAACGACCCCGACGCGGACCGCTGCGCGGTGGCCGTCGAGGACGGCGGCGAGTGGCGCATGCTGCGCGGCGACGAGGTCGGCGCCCTGCTCGCCGCCCACCTGGTGAAGCGCGGCGCGCGCGGCACCTTCGCCGAGTCGATCGTCTCCTCCTCCCTGCTCGGCCGTATCGCCGAGAAGGCGGGACTGCCGTTCGAGGAGACCCTCACCGGCTTCAAGTGGATCGCCCGCGTCGAGGGCCTGCGCTACGGCTACGAGGAGGCGCTCGGCTACTGCGTCGACCCCGAGGGCGTGCGCGACAAGGACGGCATCACCGCCGCCCTGCTGGTCACCGAGCTGGCCTCGGAGCTCAAGGAGCAGGGCCGCACCCTGCTCGACCTGCTGGACGACCTCGCCGTCGAGCACGGCCTGCACGCCACCGACCAGCTCTCGGTGCGCGTCCAGGACCTGTCGGTCATCGCCGACGCCATGGGGCGCCTGCGCGAGCGGCCGCCGACCGCGCTGGCGGGCCTGGCCGTCACCCGCGCCGAGGACCTCACCAAGGGGACCGCGACGCTGCCGCCCACCGACGGCCTGCGCTACACCCTCGACGGCGCTCGCGTCATCGTCCGCCCCAGCGGCACCGAGCCGAAGCTGAAGTGCTACCTGGAGGTCGTCGTGCCGGTCGCCGACCACGCCGCCCTGCCGGCTGCCCGCGACCGCGCCGCCGGGCTGCTGGCGGACATCAAGCGCGACCTG
Source organism: Streptomyces sp. NPDC048600 (assembly GCF_055587025.1). Classification (NCBI taxonomy): domain Bacteria; kingdom Bacillati; phylum Actinomycetota; class Actinomycetes; order Kitasatosporales; family Streptomycetaceae; genus Streptomyces; species Streptomyces sp. NPDC048600. The sequence continues at coordinate 6,639 of NZ_JBVJGZ010000010.1, forward strand.
TCGGCCGCGGCCGGCATCTGAGCCCGGGGGTGCCTCCCCCGTCCGGGAGGCGCCCCCGTACCTCCTCCGCGTCCCCCGCGCCCTCACCCGCCCGGGGGGCACCCGGTCGGGCGAATCCCCGGCGACGGGTGACGCGACCGCGGCAGCCCGCGCCACGAAGCCCCGGGGCCGGGCGGCTCTACGGCGGGCTCGTCGCCCACGGCTCCACGAACAGCAGCTACGGAACCAGGAACAGCAGCGCGGTCCAGACGAGGGCCGTGGCCACGGCGTACGGCCACAGGGTGCGGCCCCCTTGGCGGGCGGCGGCGGGCTCCGCCGGGCGCCTGGCCTCGTCCTTCCACAGGGCGTCGATCTCGGCGGCCATCCGGTCCCGCCGGTGCACCCGGCCGAGGCGTCGCTCCAGCCGGCGCCAGCGGGGACTGAACAGCGTCCACTCGACGAAGTCGCGCCGGGTGCTGTCGATCTTCAGCTCGGACCCGACGGCCTTCACCACCCGCAGGTGCTCCCAGGCGATGTGCCGCGGCCCCTTCATGCCGTCGAGCCACAGCCCGTCCCGGTCGGCCGTGACACGCCAGGCGACGATGTGCGGCAGGGCGCCGACGCCGAGCAGGCCCACGACCAGACCGGGTATCCAGCGCCACAGACCGCTCTCGTCCAGGACCAGGTTGGCGGCGAGGAACAGGGCGAACAGGCCCATGGCCCAGTCGCGCGGACCGGCCCGCCATCGCCGTACCTGCCCGCCCGCCACCGACGCGGTGAGCGCGTCCAGCCGCTCCCGGTCGGCCTGGTCGTCGGCCGCGGCCCGCGTCTCCCGGGTCGTGCGGCGCCGTGCCGCGTGCTCGGACAGCGGCCGGACCGGGCCCGTCGAGCCTTCCGTCACGGGCGGCTCGCCGGGCGTCTCGGCGGCGCTGACCAGGACGATCTCGGCACCGTCGTACGGGACGCCGTACAGGACGGCCTCCCGCAGCGGTCCGGGCTGTTCCTCGTCGAGCCGGTCGAGCAGGTCCTGAAACTCCTGGGCGGCGGCTTCCTCGTCCTTGTCGCCGTCGTCGAGGTGCTCGCTGTCGTCCTCGTCGTCCTCGTCGCGGAGGGCCGTGCCCACGGTGAAGAGGGGGCGCAGGGCCGCGGTGTCGTCGGCGGCGAAGACCTCGGTGTCCATGTCGGCGCCCTCCCGCACCAGCACGCGCAGCACGGGCACCGGCGCGGTGTGCAGCACGCCGGCCCGGCGGCGGGCCAGCAGGCCGGACAGCATCACCGTGAGTCCCAGCCCGAGGAAACCGGCCGCGACGGCCGGGGCCGCCTGCCGGTCCTCGGCCAGGTCCCAGGCGTCCTGGAAGGCGAACAGCACGGCCGCGCCCACGACGACGAGCACCCCGGCCCCGGTCATGAAGCGCCCGCGCCGCACGGGCGCCCGCCCGCCGGGCACGGCGGCCGTGACGCCCCCGGCGGCCGTCTCGGCCGCGGCCCGCTGGCGGGCCCGGGCCCGCACCCGCGTCAGGGCCAGACCCCACACCACGGCCAGGACGACGACCACGGCGAGCCGCACCGCGAGCGGCGCCCCGTGCGGCGCCACGAGCAGCAGCACGGCCGTGAGCGGCGCGGACAGCACTGCCGCCTCGGGGCGCGCGGGCAGCCAGACCAGGTGCAGCGCGACGAGCGCGGCGGCGAACGCGGGCAGGCCCGCGTAGAGGCAGAGGGCACCGCTCGCGACGAGCGCGGCGACGCTCACGGCGAAGGTGGCGCCGCCGGTGGCGGTACGCGCCGGCACCCGGCGTGGCGGCAGCGCCGCGGTCCACCGGCGCGCCGCCTGGGCGTCCAGGGCGGGGCAGCCGTCGGGAACGAGGGCGGCGGGCAGGGGCAGCGGGCCGTCGCCCTTGGTGTATGTGCTGGTCATCGCTTGTCTCAGACGTACGGAAGGGCGAGGCGGTTGTGCGGAGTCGAGCGGGCCCGCCGGGTGGGTCGCTCCGGTCGCGGTCAGCCCAGCGCGCCGAACACCACGAGGAGTACGACCCCGACGACCGTGGGCGCGATGATCTCGTACGCCCAGCGCGCGGTGACCTCGCCCTGCGAGGTGTTCGCCTTCTCGCGGGCCTCGTGCATGGCGCGCAGCTCGTCCATGATCTTGTCGCTCTGGTCGCGCAGCGGACCGTCGTCGACGTCGCCGCCGGGTCCGAAGAGGCTGCCGCGGACCCGCTTGCCCTGTGCGGCGGCGGTCTCCTGGGCGTCACGCCGCTGCTGGCGCTTGGCGGCCCGCTTGCGCCCGCGCAGCGACACGGGGATGGCCCACAGCTGGACCTTCCTGCCCTCCTTGTCGACGGCCTCGTTGGTGTAGCCGGAGCGCAGCGAGACGATCTCGCCCCAGGGCAGCGTGACGACCCGCAGCGGGTTGCGCACGCGCAGGCGGTTGTCGTCGGCGAAGACGGCCGGGCGGACGGTGAAGGCGACGACGACCGGCACGAAGGTGAGCAGTCCGCCCAGCGCCTGCCAGGGTGTGTTTCCCTCACCCTGGACCATGGCGTCGATCCCCAGCCACGCGGCGAGGGCGAGCAGCAGCACGCCGCCGACGAGGGCCATGGGTGAGCGGTAGATCCGGTCGTTGGTGGTCATGCCGCCGATTATGCACGCGGCCCCACCCACCCCGTCCGCGCCGGCCCCACCAGCGCCCCCCGCGCGCCTGCCTTGTGCGCGTTGCCCGGTGCGGGTCCGTCGTGGCTGTTCGCGCAGTTCCCCGCGCCCCTTCAGGTGGGCCCGTGCTGCCCCGCTTCGAGAGCCACGGGACCACCCCGCCCAGGAGGGCGGAGACCCACGCAAACCCGCACCCGCGCACCCAGGGCCACCCCCTCAGGGGCGCGAGGAACCGCGCGACCAGCCACCGAGAACGCGCACCCACACACGCACGATCCCCCCAAGGGGCGCGAGGAACTGCGCAATCAGCCACGAAGCACCCACACCTGGCCACACACAGCCACCCCCTAGGGGCGCGGGGAACTGCGCGAACAACCACCGACGAGCCCGCACACGCACACACACCGCCACCCCATCCAGGGGCGCGGGGAACTGCGCGAACAACCACCGACGAGCCCGCGCACGCACACGCACCGGCACCCCCCCAGGGGCGCGGGGAACTGCGCGACCGGCCCACCACCACCCGCACACACAGTCCGGACAAATGCCCCGCGAAAGAAGAAGTGGAACCTCACCCCCTGTACAGCCGCTACGCGCGTAGATATGCTCGTCTGGTGACCATGCCCACCAATGCACCCACCGCAGCAAACGCCCTCCCGGACGTGACGTCGTCAGACACCACGCTGCGCCGCTTCCTCCACGGGCTGCCCGGCGTAGACGCGGTCGGCCTGGAGGCACGCGCCGCTTCCCTCGGCACCCGTTCCATCAAGACGACCGCCAAGGCGTACGCGATCGACCTCGCCATCTCGATGGTCGACCTGACGACGCTGGAAGGCGCGGACACCCCGGGCAAGGTCCGGGCGCTCGGCGCCAAGGCGGTCCTCCCCGACCCGACCGACCGCTCCACGCCCACCACGGCCGCGGTCTGCGTCTACCCCGACATGGTGGCCGTCGCCAAGGAGGCCGTCGCCGGTTCCGGCGTCAAGGTCGCCTCGGTCGCCACCGCCTTCCCGGCCGGCCGTGCCGCGCTGGACGTGAAGCTGGCCGACGTGCGCGACGCCGTCGCCGCGGGTGCGGACGAGATCGACATGGTCATCGACCGCGGGGCCTTCCTCGCGGGCAAGTACCTGAAGGTGTACGACGAGATCGTCGCCGTGAAGGAGGCCTCGGGCGCCGCCCGCCTGAAGGTCATCTTCGAGACCGGCGAGCTCTCGACGTACGACAACATCCGCCGCGCCAGCTGGCTCGGCATGCTGGCCGGCGCCGACTTCATCAAGACCTCGACCGGCAAGGTCGCCGTCAACGCGACCCCCGCGAACACGCTTCTGATGCTGGAGGCAGTCCGTGACTTCCGCGCCCAGACCGGGGTGCAGGTCGGCGTGAAGCCGGCCGGCGGCATCCGCACCACCAAGGACGCGATCAAGTTCCTGGTCCTGGTCAACGAGACCGCGGGAGCGGACTGGCTGGACAACCACTGGTTCCGCTTCGGCGCCTCCTCGCTGCTGAACGACCTGCTGATGCAGCGCCAGAAGCTGGCCACCGGCCGCTACTCCGGCCCCGACTACGTGACGGTGGACTGATCGACATGACTTTTGAGTACGCACCGGCGCCCGAGTCCCGCTCGGTCGTCGACATCGCCCCGTCCTACGGCCTGTTCATCGACGGCGAGTTCACCGAGGCGGCGGACGGCAAGGTCTTCAAGACCGTGTCGCCGTCCTCCGAGGAGGTGCTGTCCGAGATCGCCCAGGCCGGCGAGGCGGACGTGGACCGGGCGGTCAGGGCCGCCCGCAAGGCCTTCGAGAAATGGTCCGCGCTGCCCGGCTCCGAGCGCGCGAAGTACCTTTTCCGCATCGCTCGGATCATCCAGGAGCGCAGCCGTGAGCTGGCCGTCCTGGAGACGCTGGACAACGGCAAGCCGATCAAGGAGACCCGCGACGCGGACCTCCCGCTGGTCGCCGCGCACTTCTTCTACTACGCGGGCTGGGCCGACAAGCTCGACCACGCGGGCTTCGGCGCGAACCCGAAGCCGCTGGGCGTGGCCGGCCAGGTCATCCCCTGGAACTTCCCGCTGCTGATGCTGGCGTGGAAGATCGCCCCGGCGCTGGCGACCGGCAACACGGTCGTCCTCAAGCCCGCCGAGACGACCCCCCTGTCCGCACTGTTCTTCGCGGACATCTGCCGCCAGGCGGGCCTGCCCAAGGGCGTCGTCAACATCCTCACCGGCTACGGCGACGCGGGCGCCTCGCTCGTCGCGCACCCCGACGTGAACAAGGTCGCCTTCACCGGCTCCACGGCCGTCGGCAAGCAGATCGCGCGGTCGATCGCGGGCACGCACAAGAAGGTCACCCTCGAACTGGGCGGCAAGGGCGCCAACATCGTCTTCGACGACGCCCCGATCGACCAGGCCGTCGAGGGCATCGTCAACGGCATCTTCTTCAACCAGGGCCAGGTCTGCTGCGCGGGCTCGCGCCTGCTGGTCCAGGAGTCGATCCAGGACGAACTGCTGGACTCCCTCAAGCGCCGGCTCTCCACGCTGCGCCTGGGCGACCCGCTGGACAAGAACACCGACATCGGCGCGATCAACTCCGAGGAGCAGCTCTCCCGGATCACCTCGCTCGTCGAGCGCGGCGAGGCCGAGGGCGCCGAGCGCTGGTCCCCGGCCTGCGAACTGCCCGAGAGCGGCTACTGGTTCGCCCCGACGCTCTTCACGAACGTCAGCCAGGCGCACACCGTCGCCCGCGACGAGATCTTCGGCCCGGTCCTGTCGGTGCTGACCTTCCGTACGCCCGACGAGGCCGTCGCCAAGGCGAACAACACGCCGTACGGCCTGTCGGCGGGCATCTGGACCGAGAAGGGCTCCCGCATCCTCGCGGTGGCGAACAAGCTCCGGGCCGGCGTCGTCTGGTCCAACACGTTCAACAAGTTCGACCCGACCTCGCCGTTCGGCGGATACAAGGAGTCGGGCTTCGGCCGCGAGGGCGGTCGCCACGGCCTGGAGGCGTACCTCGATGTCTGATGTCTCTCGACTCTCCGTCTTCAAGACCTACAAGCTGTTCGTGGGGGGCAAGTTCCCCCGTTCCGAAAGCGGCCGGGTGTACGAAGTGACCGACTCCAAGGGCAACTGGCTGGCGAACGCTCCGCAGGCGAGCCGCAAGGACGCCCGTGACGCGGTGGTGGCCGCCCGCAAGGCCTTCGGCGCCTGGTCGGGCGCGACGGCGTACAACCGCGGCCAGATCCTCTACCGCGTCGCCGAGATGCTGGAGGGCCGCCGCGAGCAGTTCGTGCGCGAGGTCGCCGAGGCCGAGGGCCTGTCCAAGTCGAAGGCCGCCGCGCAGGTCGACGCGGCGATCGACCGCTGGGTCTGGTACGCGGGCTGGACCGACAAGATCGCCCAGGTGGTCGGCGGCGCCAACCCGGTGGCGGGCCCGTACTTCAACCTCTCCTCCCCGGAGCCGACCGGTGTCGTCGTGGTCGTCGCCCCGCAGGAGTCGTCCTTCCTCGGCCTGGTCTCGGTGATCGCCCCGGTGATCGCCACGGGCAACACGGCCGTGGTCGTCGCATCGGAGAACGCCCCGCTCCCCGCCCTGTCCCTGGGCGAGGTGCTGGCCACCTCCGACGTCCCCGGCGGCGTGGTCAACGTCCTGTCCGGCCGTACGGCGGAGATCTCCGCCCCGCTGGCCGCGCACCAGGACGTCAACGCGATCGACCTGGCCGGCGCCGACGAGGTGCTCGCCAAGGAGCTGGAGATCGCCGCGGCCGACAACCTCAAGCGGGTTCTTCGTCCACAGCCTGTGGACGACTGGTCCGCCCCGGCGGGAACGGAGCGCATGACGGCGTTCCTGGAGACCAAGACGGTCTGGCACCCCACAGGCAGCCTGGGCGCGTCGGGCTCCGCCTACTGACGCCCCCGAACGCAACGGTTCCCCGCACCCCCACAGGAGGGTGCGGGGAACCGCCTTAAGGGGCGCGGGGAACTGCGCAGTCTTTTGGGGGCGCGGGAAACTGCGCGATCTTTTAGGGGCGCGGGGAACTGCGCGACCAGCCACACACGGCCCGGATGCGCACAACGGCCCCAGCCACCCCAGGGGCGCGGGGAACTGCGCGAACGGCCACGTACGCGCAGAAGCCCGCCTCAGCCGCTCACTTGCCGAGCAGGCCCACCGCCTGGCCCACCAGCGGGATCGACCCGATGGACTCCGCCTGGGCCACCGGCCCCGTCAGCATCTGGGACGTCAGCGGCCGGAAGTCCGCCAACTGCGTCCCGACGCCGTTGTCCAGCGGATCGGCACCCGTGCCGGCCAGCGGATTCGGCTTCAGCGAGGACACCGTCCCGGTGGCGTACCGCAGGGACAGCGTCAGCGCGTCCACCCCTGACTGCGGGTCGATCTGGCCGAGCGCCGTCGGAGTCGTCCGCATCGCGTCCACCACGGGTTCGCCGTCCGCCGCGGCGGCCGTCGTCGCGGACGCGCCGAGCGCCACACCGGCCGTCGCCAGCGCGGCCAGCGCCCGCCGTCCGGTGGAGTGCGGATTCCTTTCGGCCTTGCCGGTCTTTTCGGTCCTGCCGTGTCGGGCCATCGCTGCCACCTTCTGCTGCGTAAGGTAATCGGTTCGACACGAAGGGTAGTTGAGGTGTGATGCGGGCTTCAAAGCCGACCCGCGAGTGGGTGAACGGCGCGTGAATGCCTCAGACTGGTGTCCCGTGAGCTCCCATCCGCCCATACCCACGCGCGTCGTGCTGCTCTGCGGCCCGTCCGGCTCCGGCAAGTCCCTGCTGGCCGCCCGCTCCGGTCTCCCGGTGCTCCGGCTCGACGACTTCTACAAAGAGGGCGACGACCCGACGCTGCCGAAGGTGGCCGGGAGCTCCGACATCGACTGGGACCACCCCGAGTCCTGGGACGCGGACGCCGCCGTCGTCGCGATCACCGAACTGTGCCGCACGGGCCGTACCGGCATTCCGGTCTACGACATCTCGCTCAGCGCCCGCACCGGCACCGACTCCGTCGACATCGGGCGCACGCCGCTGTTCATCGCGGAGGGCATCTTCGCCGCCGAGATCGTGCGGCGCTGCCAGGAGCTCGGGGTGCTCGCCGACGCGCTGTGCCTGAGCCGCGGGCCGGTCACGACCTTCCGGCGGCGGTTCCTGCGGGATCTGCGGGAGGGGCGTAAGTCCGTGCCGTTCCTGCTGCGCAGGGGTTGGCGGCTGATGCGGGACGAGCGGTCCATCGTGGCCCGGCAGGCCTCGCTGGGGGCGTACGCGTGCGGTCGTGACGAGGCGTTGGGCCGGCTGGCGGCTGCGGCGGCTGGGCGGTGCGCGGCTTCGCGGTCTGCGGCCTGAGCTTTCTGCGGGTAGGCGGCGGCTGCGGGGTGCCGTGTGTGCGGTGCGTGAGCGGGTGCGGGTGCGGGTGCGTTGTGGCTTGTCGCGCAGTTCCCCGCGCCCCTGGGGTGGCTGAGGCCGTCGTGCGCGTCGGGGCCGTGTCTGGCTTGTCGCGCAGTTCCTCGCACCCCTGGGGTGGCTGGGGCCGTCGTGTGTGTGCGGGTGCGTCGTGGCTTGTCGCGCAGTTCCTCGCGCCCCTTGGTCCGTGGGGCTTCGTGTGGGGTGGCAGGGTGCTGCGTTCGTCGTGGTCTTTCGCGCAGTTCCCCGCGCCCCTTGAGCGGGAACGCGGAAGCGGGACTGGTTGGACCCCCCGGCCCTCCAGTCCCGCTTCCTTTGTGCTCCCCCGTGCATTCCCCCGTCGGTCTTGCTTCCCCCGTGTCCCCCCTGATCCATCCCCCGTGGTCCCCCCGGACCTGTGAGCAAGACCCCCGTACCGTCCCCCTGATACACCTCTCGGGGAACTTTTTTCGCGCTTCAGGCGACCAGCTCGCCGAAGGCGTCCTCCTCGTCACGGCCGAAGCTGAGGACCTCGTCCTCGCGCAGCCGGCGCAGCGAGCGCCAGATGCTGGACTTCACCGTGCCGACACTGATGCCGAGGATGTCCGCGATCTCCGGGTCCGTGCGGCCCTCGTAGTAGCGCAGGACCAGCATGGTGCGCTGGAGTTCGGGCAGCCGGGTGAGCGCCTGCCACAAGACCGCGCGCAGCTCGGTGCCACGCATCGCGTCCGTGTCGCCGGGCGTCTCCGGCAGCTCCTCGGTCGGGTACTCGTTCAGCTTGCGGCGCCGCCAGGCGCTGATGTGCAGGTTGGTCATGGTGCGGCGGAGGTAACCGCCGACCGCCGCCTTGTCGCTGATCCGGTCCCACGCCCGGTAGGTCGAGAACAGCGCGCTCTGGAGCAGGTCCTCGGCCTCGAAGCGGTCACCGGTCAGGTGGTAGGCGGTGGCGTACAGGGAGGCGCGGCGCTCCTGGACGTAGGCGGTGAACGCCGCTTCGGCGTCCGTGGCCTGCGACCGGGAGTGACGCTCCCCCGATTCCTCCCTGTACGCGGCTCCCCCGTGCGTCTCCCCCGTGAGACCTTCCACCACCGCCATGTACGGCCGTTCGGCCTGCGGCGCATGCGCGGTGTGCTGACGCCCGGTGCCGCGAGCGCACCCCCGCCCGCTCACGGCACCGGACTTCTCGGAACCCCGGTGCGCGTTCACGTCGTGCAGACGCGTGATCACTGCGCTGGTGCTCATACCGTGCAGCGTGTTCATCTCGCGCCCCCCGTCGTGGACTTGCCGGTGTTCGGTCTGCGTTCTTCCTTGTGCCGAAAAGCTTGCCGGGGCCACTTCATCGCCGTGTCCGCCGACTGTCACAGAGCTGTCACAGGGGTCGTCGCCGGGAAGAGAGGGGCGGGAGGAGGGCGGCGGGAGCGGCGGGAACGGCCCTCGCGCCGGGGCCGGAAAGGGAGATCACTCAGCGGAATCGCGCGTAAGGGCTGCGTTCCATCGGCTCCACAGGTTCATCCGTACGGCATCCATGGGCCAGAATGAGCCCGTGCCTTCCCTGTTGCTGATCGAGGACGACGACGCCATCCGGACGGCCCTGGAGCTCTCACTGACGCGCCAGGGTCACCGCGTGGCGACCGCTGCCAGCGGTGAGGACGGTCTGAAGCTGCTGCGCGAGCAGCGCCCGGATCTGATCGTGCTGGATGTGATGCTGCCCGGCATCGACGGCTTCGAGGTGTGCCGGCGCATCCGGCGCACGGACCAGCTGCCGATCATCCTGCTCACCGCGCGCAGCGACGACATCGACGTCGTGGTGGGCCTGGAGTCCGGCGCGGACGACTATGTCGTCAAGCCCGTGCAGGGGCGGGTCCTCGACGCCCGGATCCGGGCCGTGCTGCGGCGCGGCGAGCGCGAGTCCAACGACGCTGCGGCCTTCGGCAGCCTGGTCATCGACCGCGCGGCGATGACCGTCACGAAGAACGGCGAGGACCTCCAGCTGACCCCGACCGAGCTGCGGCTGCTGCTGGAACTGAGCCGCCGCCCCGGTCAGGCGCTGTCGCGCCAGCAGCTGCTGCGGCTGGTGTGGGAGCACGACTACCTCGGTGACTCGCGGCTCGTGGACGCCTGTGTGCAGCGGCTGCGCGCCAAGGTGGAGGACGTACCGTCCTCGCCGACCCTGATCCGTACCGTGCGCGGCGTGGGCTACCGGCTGGATCCGCCTCAGTGACGACGGAGCAAGGGGGTCTCCGCGGCTGGGCCGCGGATCGCAAGGGAGCTTTCTCGAGGCTGCGCTTCACCAGTCTGCGGCTGCGGCTCGTCGTCGTGTTCGGCCTCGTCGCGCTGACCGCCGCCGTGTCCGCGTCGGGCATCGCCTACTGGCTGAACCGGGAGGCGGTGCTCACCCGCGCCCAGGACGCGGTGCTGCGCGACTTCGAGCAGGAGATGCGCAGCCGCGCGGGCGCCCTGCCCGAACACCCCAGCCAGGACGACCTCCAGCGCACCGCCGGCCTGATGGCGGGCGGCAGCCAGCACTTCACGGTCCTGCTGGTCGCCGAGGACCCCGACGGCAAGACGGTGTACGGCGGTTCGGGCGGGCTGAACGGCTTCGAGCTCGGTGACGTGCCCAGGTCCCTGCGGACCGCGGTGAACCGCAAGCAGCCGCTGACCTCCACCAACGACGCCGAGTACCACCTGTACTGGCAGCGTGTCGTCGACGACGGCACGCCGTACCTGGTGGCCGGCACCCGGGTGATCGGCGGCGGTGCGACCGGCTACATGCTCAAGTCGCTGGAGCCGGAGGCCAAGGACCTCAACTCCCTCGCCTGGTCGCTGGGCATCGCCACCGGCCTCGCCCTGATCGGCTCCGCGCTGCTCGCGCAGGCCGCGGCGACGACCGTGCTGAAGCCGGTGCACCGGCTCGGGGTCGCCGCGCGGCGGCTCGGCGAGGGCAGACTCGACACCCGGCTGCGGGTGTCGGGCACCGACGAACTCGCCGATCTGTCACGGACGTTCAACAACGCCGCCGAGGCACTGGAGAAGCGGGTCGCCGACATGGCCTCCCGCGACGACGCCTCACGGCGGTTCGTCGCCGACATGAGCCATGAGCTGCGTACCCCGCTGACCGCGATCACCGCCGTCACCGAGGTGCTGGAGGAGGAGCTGGACTCCGAGGCCGGAGGCATCGACCCGATGATCGAGCCCGCGGTGCGGCTGGTCGTGAGCGAGACGCGGCGGCTGAACGACCTCGTGGAGAACCTGATGGAGGTCACCCGCTTCGACGCGGGTACGGCCCGGCTGGTGCTGGACGACGTCGACGTCGCCGATCTGATCACCGCCTGCATCGACGCGCGCGCGTGGCTGGACGCGGTGGATCTGGACGCCGAGCGCGGGATCCACGCGCAGCTCGACCCGCGCCGGCTGGACGTGATCCTGGCCAACCTGATCGGCAACGCGCTCAAGCACGGCGGGTCGCCCGTGCGGGTGGCCGTGCGGGCCGCCGCCGACGAGGTCGTCATCGAGGTCCGCGACCACGGGCCCGGCATCCCCGAGGACGTGCTGCCGCACGTGTTCGACCGCTTCTACAAGGCCAGTGCGTCCCGGCCGCGGTCGGAGGGCAGCGGGCTCGGGCTGTCCATCGCGCTGGAGAACGCGCACATCCACGGCGGGGAGATCACCGCCGCCAACTCCCCCGACGGCGGCGCGGTGTTCACGCTGCGGCTGCCCCAGGACGGGACGGAGGCCGCGGAGCCGACCGAGCGGGAGACCGGGCAGGACACGAAGGGGGACGCGTCGTGAACGCGCGCCGGGCGCTGGCGCTGGGGCTGCTCGTCGGGACGGTGACGGGGTGCGGGATCCGGGCCACGGAGGTGCCGACCGACTACGGCGCGGCGCCGTCGCGGGCCCACTGCTCGCTGTCCGCGCCGGACGTGGCCACGCAGTCCGCGCGGGGGCTGGCGGTGCAGGTGTTCCTGCGCTGTGGCGCCTCGCTGGTGAGTGTCGACCGGTCGGTGAACATTCCGGAGGGTACGGCGGACTCGGCGCGGCGGGTGCTGCTCGCGCAGGGGCTGCTGAACGAGCTCGCGGAGCGGCCGTCGGCGGAGGAGCGGCTGGCCGGGTACACGACGGACGTGCCGTCCCGGATCAAGACGGGCGGGCCCCGGGAGGGTGACCCGGAGGACACGCTGCGGCTGAGCGTCGCTCCCGACCGGCTGTCGTCCTACGCGCTGGCCCAGATCGTGTGCACCTTCTCCGACTCCGAGGCCGCGGAGGGCGACGGGTCGGTCATCCTCGGCGGGCCGGCGGGGGCGGCTCGGCGCTACGAGTGCACGTCCGAGGTGCGGGCGGATCCGGGGCGCGTGCGGCCGCCCAGCACGGTGGTTGCGGCGGAGTGACGTCTGCGGTGACGTCTGCGGTGTGCGTGCGGTAGCGCCTGCTGTTTGTGGGTGGTGCGGGGCCGCCGTACGCGGCCTGCGCGCCGCCCTAGCCGCGGGCATGCGTGCCGCTAGGGGCGGCACGGGTGGGCGCGGAGGCACCTCGCTGACGCCGAGCTGCGCAACGCCCCCGCCCCAGCGACAGCCCAGCGGCACTTCCTGATGCCGAGTCGCGCAGCGCCCCGCCCTCAGCCACCACCGGGCGGTACGTCGCTGACGCCGAGTTGTGCACCGCCCGAGCATCAGACGGGATGTGGCGTAGGCCTCACACCCGTTGTGGCGGAACCGTTTGCGCGGGACGCCGCGTCTTGGGGGGCGTGCAGCGTCAAGGCTCCATGGGCGGCAACGCCGCGTTCCGCATCCGTGTGACCGGAGGCTTCCTCCTCGTCGCACATCTCGCGCTCGTCGCCTGGTTCACGCTGCGACCGCTGGACGTCCCCTGGGTGATGCCCGCCAACCTGCGTCCGTTCGCCGGCATCCGCGCGGACCTGGCGCTGGGCGGCCTCGAAGCCGCCCGCAGGATCGGCGAGGGGCTGGTGCTGCTGGCGCCGCTGGGCGTCCTGCTGCCGGTCGCGAGCGGCAGACTGGCCGTCTCCCCGCTGGGCTCACTGCTGCGTACCGCGACCGCGGGCGCCCTGATCTCCCTGGCCATCGAGCTGCTCCAGACCGGCGTACCCGGCCAGGTCACGGACGTCGACTCGCTGCTGCTGAACACCGCGGGCGTCGTGCTCGCGCATCTCGCGGTGGTCCCGCTGGGCCGCGCACGGCTGCGCCGCCTGGCCGAGGGGCGGGAGGAGCGGCCGTATGAGGGGCCCGCTCAGGGTCGGACCCCGACGATTCCCAGGGTCGGGATCGCCCCGTGGAGCGACGCTATGCCCCCTTCGTCTCCGTAGCGTCGAGAGCAGATGAGGCAGCCACGAGGGCCGCCTCGGATCAGCTCACGAAGGAGCCGCCATGTCCCGCCCTGCCCGCCCCGCGAACGGCCGGATGATCGGCGGAGTGTGCGCCGCGCTGGCTCGGCGCTTCGGCATCTCCGCCACCGCGATGCGCGTGATCTTCCTGGCGTCTTGTCTGCTGCCGGGTCCGCAGTTCCTGCTGTACATAGCGCTGTGGATACTCCTCCCCTCGGAGAACAAGGTCCGTACGGCCTGGTGAGCCCCCGCCTACGCGTACGCCGTCGGGGGGGGGGGGGGGGGGGGGGGGGGGGGAGGGGGGGAGGGGGGGGGGGGGGGTGGGGGGGGGGGGGGGGGGGGGGGGGGGGGGGAGGTGGGGGGGGGGGGAGACCATGAAAA
>NZ_JBVJGZ010000010.1:20360-250231 GCF_055587025.1 Streptomyces sp. NPDC048600
GCCCCTTCCTCTCTCGTGTCCCCCCCCCCCCCCCCCTCCCCCCTTGGCCCCCCCCCCCCCCCCCCCCCCCCCCCCCCCCCGGCGCAGGGGTGCCTGGGTCAGCCCAGCGGGAGGCCGTTCACGGGCAGGCCCTTGGTGGGCAGGCCGCCCACCGGCAGACCGCCGAGCAGGCCCGCGGCCGGCTTGGTCGGACCGTCGGCGAGCGCCTTCTCGGCAACGGGCTGCGCGGCGGCGACGCCGGCGGCGAGGGCGGGCTGTGCCTGGCTGAGGGCCTCACCGGCACCCGGCAGGACCTGGGCGACGGTGCCAAGCGCCTGGCCGGCGTCGGGCAGGGCCGGGGCGGCGTTCGCGGCGCCCGCGCCGGTCGCGGCGAAGGCGGCACCGAGAGCGGCGACACCGAGGGTCTTGGCAGCAGACTGCTTCATCGTTAAATGCGTCCTTGACTGAAATCGAAGACTGAACGGGGGACGGAAGCGGTTCCCGAACGTAAACACGCCACAGGGCCCACCGCAAACACCGAAATGCGGACGGCTTGTGAAAGCCCGCCCGCATTCCCCGTCCCCCGATCAGCCCTCCGAGGAGCCAGAACCGCTGGTCGAAGCGGTCTGTTGAAACAGCCATTCGGACTTCAGCTCGGCGTAACCGGGCTTGATGACGTCATTGATCATCGCCAGTCGTTCATCGAAAGGAATGAACGCTGATTTCATCGCATTGACGGAGAACCACTGGAGGTCGTCGAGCGTATAACCGAACGCCTCGACGAGATGCTCGAATTCCCGGCTCATACTCGTGCCCGACATAAGTCGATTGTCAGTATTTACCGTGGTACGGAAGTGGAGGCGGCGCAGCAGCCCGATGGGGTGCTCGGCGTAGGAGGCGGCGGCACCGGTCTGGAGGTTGGAGCTCGGGCACATCTCCAGCGGGATGCGCTTGTCGCGGACGTAGGAGGCGAGGCGGCCGAGGTGGACCGTGCCGTCGTCCTTGACCTCGATGTCGTCGATGATGCGCACCCCGTGGCCGAGCCGGTCGGCGCCGCACCACTGGAGGGCCTGCCAGATGGATGGCAGCCCGAAGGCCTCACCGGCATGGATGGTGAAGTGGTTGTTCTCGCGCTTGAGGTACTCGAAGGCGTCGAGGTGCCGGGTGGGCGGGAAGCCCGCCTCCGCTCCGGCGATGTCGAAGCCGACGACGCCGAGGTCGCGGTAGCGGTTGGCGAGTTCGGCGATCTCCAGGGCACGGGCGGCGTGCCGCATGGCGGTGAGCAGCGCCCCGACGCGGATGCGGTGGCCGTTCTCGCGGGCGGTGCGCTCGCCCTGCCGGAAGCCCTCGTTGACGGCCTCGACGACCTCCTCCAGGCCGAGCCCGCCCTCCAGGTGCTGTTCGGGGGCGTAGCGCACCTCGGCGTAGACGACGCCGTCCTCGGCGAGGTCCTCCGCGCACTCGCGGGCGACCCGGACGAGGGCGTCGCGGGTCTGCATGACGCCGACGGTGTGCGAGAAGGTCTCCAGGTAGCGCTCCAGGGAGCCGGAGTCGGCGGCCTCGCGGAACCAGAGGCCCAGTTTGGCCGGGTCGGTCTCGGGGAGCGCGGAGTAGCCCTGTTCCTGGGCCAGTTCGACGATCGTGCCGGGCCGCAGCCCGCCGTCGAGGTGGTCGTGCAGCAGTACTTTGGGTGCCCGGCGGATCTGGTCCGGGCTCGGGGTGGTCCCCATCCGGTCAGTCTGGCTCGTCATTTCCGCACTCTAACTCCTACGCGCGTAGATCGCCCGCCGCGACAACTCGGCCGATACGCAACGGTGACCCCACGGACGGGTGGCGTACACGCACGCTTCTGACACTGTTCTGTCATGGCACAGCATGCGACGCCGGTTCGCGAAGCCCGGCTGGGACGGGCGTTCGGTCCGGAACCGACGGCGGTGAGCGGGGTGGTGCTGCTGCTCCCGGGCGGCGACGAGCGGTCGACCCGCCGTCCGTCCGCCCTGCTCGCGGCGGGTTCCGTCCGCGCGCTCGGACGCCGTCTGGCCCGGGCGGGACGGCAGGAGGGCCTGGCCGCGCACGTCGTCCACTACCGCTACCGCGGCTGGAACGGCAGCGAGGCCCACCTCGCCCGCGACGCCTCCTGGGCCGCCGACGAGGCCGTACGCCGCTACGGCGACGTCCCCGTGTGCCTGGCGGGAATCGACATGGGTGGCCGGGCGGCGCTGCACTCGGGCGGCCACGAGGCCGTCAACTCCGTGGTCGCGCTCGCCCCTTGGCTGCCCGAGGAGGACATGGCCGCACCACCCGAACCGGTGAAACAGCTCGCCGGACGCCGGGTGCTGATCGTGCACGGCACCAACGACGAGCGCACCGACCCCGAGCTGTCCTTCCGGCTCGCGACGCGCGCCAAGAAAGCGAACCGCGAGGTGTGCCGCTTCGAGGTTCACTCGGACCGGCACGCCCTGCAGCAGCATCGCGACGAAGTGATGTGCCTGACCGAGGACTTCGTGATGGGCGCCCTGTTCAACCGCGCCTTCTCCCGCCCGGTCGAGGACGCCCTCGCCGCCCCGCCGCCGCTCGGGCTGCGCATGCCCCTGGCGTCCGGGTTCGGACGGTCGCTGCGGCACCACTAGGTCCCGTCTCATTCGTGCAGCAAGCGGCCGCGCCTGGACAGCAGGAACTTCTTGAACGCCGCCACGGGCGGGGTGTCCGGCCTCCCCTCCAGCCAGGCCACGCCGATCTCGCGGGCCGCGCGCGGGGCCGTCACCGTCAGTTCGGCGACGCCCGGCCGGGGCACGGCGGGCGGTGGCAGCAGTGCGACACCGAGTCCGGCGGCGACCAGGCCCCGCAGGGTCTCCGCCTCCTCGCCCTCGAAGGCGATCCGGGGCCGGAAACCAGCCTCCTTGCAGAGGTCGTCGGTGATCCGGCGCAGTCCGTAGCCGGGCTCCAGGGTCACGAACGCCTCGTCGGCGGCCTCGGCGAGCCGTACCCGCCTGCGTGCGGCGAGACGGTGGTCGGCGGGCACCACCAGCCGCAGCTTCTGCTCGTCCAGCCGGCGCCCGACCAGGTCGGGGGCGTCCGGGACGGGCGAGGTCAGACACAGGTCGAGCTCCCCCGCGCGCAGCCGCTCCAGCATGGCCTCGCCGTAGTTCTGCACCAGGCTGAAGCGGACCCGGGGGTGGTCGGCGCGGAAGGCGTGGATCAGTCCCGGCACGGTCTCGGCGCCCATGGTGTGCAGAAAGCCGAAGGCGACCTTGCCTGCCGCCGGGTCGGCGTCGGCGCGCACCTCCTCGGCCGCCCGTTCGATCTCGGCGAGGGCCCGTTCGACGGAGCCGAGGAAGGTGCGTCCGGCGGGCGTGAGCGACACGGTCCGGCCGCGGCGGGCGAACAGTTCCACGCCCAGGTCCTGTTCGAGCCGGACCATCGCGCGCGACAGCGTCGACTGGGGGACGTTCATCTCCTGCGCGGCCCGTGTCACGTGCTCGGTGCGGGCGACCCCGGCGAAGTGCGCGAGGCGCGGCGCGAGCAGGGCGACGATGTCTTCTGTGTCACCACTCGGTGACAGGCGCTGACCTGACCTCTGCTGATGCATCACAGGAACGATTATGCCGATTCCATGCATTGGACGGATGAGTGGCGATCTCCGTACGGTCGAAGCATGAATCCCGCCCATACCGGGGCGTCCACCGTCGTGGACGCCGCTCTCCCGTCCCCCGCCGCACCCACCGCCGACTCCCGGATGACTCCGGGCGGTCCCGGTTACCGGCGGATGAGCCTCGCGCTCTTCCTGGCCGGTGTGGCGACGTTCGCCCTGCTGTACGCCACGCAGGCGCTGCTGCCGATGATCTCCGCCGACTTCGGGGTGAGCGCGGGACAGGCGAGCTGGACGGTGGCGGCCGCGACGGGCGGCCTCGCGGTGTTCGTGCTCCCGATGAGCGCGCTGTCGGAGCGGTTCGGGCGGCGTACGGTCATGACCTGGTCCCTGGCGGTCGCCGTGACCGTGGCGGTCCTCGTCCCCCTCGCACCCTCGCTGCCCGCCCTCGTGGCGCTGCGCGCGGTGCAGGGCGCGGCGCTGGCGGGCCTGCCGGCCTCGGCCACGGCGTATCTCGCGGAGGAGGTCCGGCCGCGGGCACTGGTCACCGCGATCGGTCTGTTCGTCGCGGGCAACAGCGTCGGCGGGATGAGCGGGCGGGTCGTCACGGGCTGGGTGGCCCAGGAGTGGGGCTGGCGGGCCGCCCTCGGTGTGATCGGTGTGCTGGCGGTGGCCTGCGCGGTCGCCTTCCGGCTGCTGCTGCCCGCGCCGAAGCACTTCACGCCGGGCTCGCTGCGTCCTGCGGTGCTCGTCCGCACGGTCCGCGACCACCTCGCCGATCCGCTGCTGCGCCGGCTCTACGCCATCGGGGCGCTGTTCATGACGGTGTTCGGCGGGGTGTACACGGCCATCGGCTACCGCCTGACGGACGAGCCGTTCTCCCTGCCGCAGGGCGTCGTCGGCTCGATCTTCCTGGTCTACCTCGTGGGTACGGTGTCGGCGTCCACCGCCGGCCGTCTTCAGGGGCGGGTGGGCCGCCGGGGCGCGCTGTACCTGGCCGGCGGCACGACCGCGGCCGGTCTACTGCTGTCCCTCGCCGACTCCCTCGTCCTCGTCCTGCTGGGCCTGGTCCTCATCACGGCCGGCTTCTTCGCGGGGCACGCGGTGGCGTCCTCGGCGGTCAGCAGGACCGCGACGCGGGGGCGTGCGCAGGCTTCCGCGCTCTACCAGTCCGCGTACTACGTCGGCTCCAGTGTCGGCAGCACGGTCGGGGCGGTGGCGTTCCACGCGGGGGGTTGGGGCGGGACGGTGGGGGTCGGCGTCGCCGCGGTGGTGGGGGTTGTGGGGATCACGCTCGCCGGCACGAGGGCGGCATCGCTTGCAGCGGCCCGGGCGGCGTAAGGGACCATCCCCTTCCTCGCCGGGTGCGGGTCCGTCATGGCCGTTCGCGCAGTTCCCCGCGCCCCCGAAGAAGGCGTGGTGGATCCATCCCCTCCCCGGCCAGGTGCGGCCCGCATGTGGCTGGTCGCGCAGTTCCCCGCGCCCCTAAAAGCGACCACGCCCGCCACCCCACCGACGCAAGGACGACCAAAGGGTCACGAGGAACTGCGAGACCAGCCACGACGGACCCGCACATTCAAGGGGCGCGGGGAACTGCGCGAACGGCCACGACGGACCCGCAGACTCAAGGGACGCGAGGAACTACGCGAACGCCCACGGCGGACCCGCGCCCGGAAACGCCCAGGAGCGAGGGCGCCGGCCGCGTAGGCCGCAGGGGCGCGGGGAACTGCGCGAACGGTCACGGCGGAACCGCGCATTCAAGGGGGCGCGGGGAGCTGCGCGAACGGCGGCGGCGGACCTGCACCCCGCAACGCGCAACAGGCAGGGAAGGGCCCGTTGACCAGCTGTTTTGCTGGGACGGCGGGCCATTGTCAGTGGGCTGGGGTAGCTTCCGAAGTGCTGGACGCAATGAGGCGTACGACACAGGACCGGCCACAGGGGTGGGTGGACGATGGGCAACACCGCGACGACGACAGACCTCGACGTCGAGTTGGAGAAGCACCGCGTCGAGCTGACGGGCTACTGCTACCGCATGCTCGGCTCCTCCTTCGAGGCCGAGGACGCGGTCCAGGACACACTCGTGCGGGCCTGGCGCAGCTACGACAGGTTCGAGGGCCGCTCCAGCCTCCGGTCCTGGCTGTACCGGATCGCGACGAACGTCTGCCTGGACATGCTGACCGCGGGCAACAAGCGGGCCAGACCGATGGACCTGTCGGAGGCGACCCCGCTGGCGCAGGCCGCGCTCTCCCCCCGTCCCGACCACACCTGGCTGGAGCCCATGCCGGACACCCGGGTGCTGCCCACGACCGCCGACCCGGCGGAGGCGGCCGTCGCCAAGGAGTCGGTGCGGCTCGCGTTCATGGCCGCCCTCCAGCAACTGCCGCCCAAGCAGCGCGCGGTGCTGATCCTGCGCGAGGTGCTGGCGTGGCGGGCGAGCGAGGTGGCCGAGCTGCTCGACACCTCGGTCGCCTCCGTCAACAGCGCGCTCCAGCGGGCCCGCGCCACGCTCTCGGAGCGCTCCGAGTCGGGCGCCGACGCGGCCGTGTCGGACCCGCTGGACGAGGAGCAGAAGAAGCTCCTGGAGCGCTATGTCGCGGCCTTCGAGGGCTACGACATGGCGGCGCTGACCGCGATCCTGCACGAGGACGCCGTCATGACGATGCCGCCGTTCGACCTGTGGCTGGTGGGCACGGACGACATCACCGGTTTCATGACCACGCTCGGCGCCGGCTGCGCCGGTTCGCGGCTGCGCGCCGTCGAGGTCAACGGCCTGCCCGGCTTCGCGCACTACAAGCCGGACGAGGAGAAGGGCGGCTACACCCCCTGGGCGATCCAGGTCCTGGAGATCTCAGCGGGCCGGATCACCGGCTTCCACTTCTTCCTCGACGTCGAACGGTGGTTCCCGCTGTTCGGGCTGCCCCCGCACCTCGAAGCAGAGCCCGACGAGATCGAGCAGCGCGCATAGCGCCGGGTCGGGGTCGCGCAGCCGTATCCGGCCGCCGGTCCTGCGTGCGGTGAGCTGCATCCGCGCCAGCAGGTCGACGGCCGCGAGCCCCGGCGGCCCGATCCCGGCCACATCGCACTCCACGACCCCGGCGCGGGTCGACTCCAGCGCGCTGCGCACGGCATCGCACCACCCCGTCACCTCGCTCCGGGTGACGGGGCCTGCGATCACGAGTACGGCGGGTCTCATGGCGTCCACGTGCGGTAGACCGCACGGACTCCGGGAACTCATCGCGGCGCCCGCGTAGTCGGCGTCACATTGACCGGGGCCCGAGCCCTGCCCAAGGGTTGCTGCCGTGTCCCGACCACCAGAGCCGCCCGCGCCGCACGTCTGTCCCGAAGCCGACCGCCGGCCCGCCGGAGAGGCACCGTGCAGGGGGTACTGAGCGGCTTCGCCGTGATCGTCGTGGTGATCGGCGTCGGGTATGTGATCGGTCTGCGGGGCTATCTGGGCGAGCAGGGCCGTGACGTCCTCACCAGGCTCGCCTTCCACGTGGCCACCCCGGCGCTGCTGTTCACCGTGCTGGCCCAGGCCGACCTGTCGGTGATCTTCTCGACCCGGCTGCTGGTGACGGCGCTGAGCACGGCGGCCGTGGCCGGGCTGTTCGTGGCGGTGGGTGTCGTACGCCGGTGGGGGGTGGCCCGTACGACGATCGGCGCGCTGTGCGCGGGGTACGTCAACTCGGGGAACCTGGGCATCCCGATCGCGGTGTACGTCCTCGGCGACGCCTCACTGGTGGCACCGGTGCTGCTGTTCCAGCTGGTCGGCGTGACGCCGGTCGCGGTGACGGTGCTGGACCTGGCGAGCGGCGGGGCGAAGCGTCCGCTGCTGCAGCGGGTGCTGACGCCGCTGCGCAACCCGATAGCCGTGGGATCGCTGGCCGGGGTGGCGGTCTCGGCGGCGGGCCTGCGGGTGCCGGCCCCGGTACTGGACCCGCTCACGCTCATCGGCAACATGTCCGTGCCCGCCGCGCTGCTGGCCTTCGGTATCGCCCTGCGCGGCAGCTCCCTGCCACTGCGCGGCGCGGAGCGGGCGCCGGTCCTGCTGGCCGTCGGTCTCAAGACGCTCGTGCAGCCCGTGACCGCCTGGCTCCTGGCGGCGGGCGTCTTCGGCCTGCGCGGGGCGCCGCTGCTGGACGTGGTGGTGACCTCGGCGCTGCCCGCCGCCCAGAACCTCTTCACGTACGCGAGCACGTACCGGGTCGGCGAGGTGCTGGCCCGGGAGGCGATCCTGCTGTCGACGGTGGTGTCGGTGCCGGTCCTGGTGGTCGTGGCGGCACTGCTCGGCTGACGGCCGGCATGCCGAACGGGACCGGCGCGAGGGCACGGTCCCGTTCGGGCGGGAGAGCGGGACTCCCGGTCAGGCGATGCGCTCCAGCACCACCGGCGAGGCCGTGAAGGCCGTGCCGGGCGCGGCGACGTCGTAGGAGCCCTCGACCGCCTGGAGGGCGTACTCGAAGCGCTCGGGCGTGTCCGTGTGCAGGGTCAGCAGCGGCTGGCCCTCGGTGACGGTGTCGCCGGGCTTGGCGTGCATCTCGACGCCCGCGCCCGCCTGCACCGGGTCCTCCTTGCGGGCGCGGCCCGCGCCGAGGCGCCAGGCGGCGACGCCGACGCCGTACGCGTCGAGGCGGGTGAGGACGCCCGAGGCGGGCGCCTTGATCACGTGCTGCTCGCGGGCGACGGGCAGCGTGGCGTCCGGGTCGCCGCCCTGCGCGGCGATCATGCGGCGCCAGACGTCCATCGCGGAGCCGTCGGCCAGGGCCTTCGCCGGGTCGGCGTCCTTCACTCCGGCCGCGTCGAGCATCTCGCGGGCCAGGGCGACGGTGAGCTCGACGACGTCGGCCGGGCCGCCGCCCGCGAGGACCTCGACGGACTCGCGGACCTCCAGGGCGTTGCCCGCGGTGAGGCCGAGCGGGGTCGACATGTCCGTGAGCAGGGCGACCGTCTTCACGCCGTGGTCGGTGCCGAGGCCGACCATGGTGGAGGCCAGCTCGCGGGCGTCCTCGATGGTCTTCATGAAGGCGCCGGTGCCGACCTTGACGTCCAGGACCAGGGAGCCGGTGCCCTCGGCGATCTTCTTCGACATGATCGAGGAGGCGATCAGCGGGATCGCCTCGACCGTGCCGGTGACGTCGCGCAGGGCGTACAGCTTCTTGTCGGCCGGGGCCAGGCCGTCGCCCGCCGCGCAGATCACCGCGCCGGTGGTGTCGAGGACGTGCAGCATCTCCTCGTTGGAGAGCAGGGCGCGCCAGCCGGGGATCGACTCCAGCTTGTCCAGGGTGCCGCCGGTGTGGCCGAGGCCGCGGCCGGACAGCTGCGGGACGGCCGCGCCGCAGGCGGCGACCAGCGGGGCGAGCGGGAGGGTGATCTTGTCGCCGACGCCGCCGGTGGAGTGCTTGTCGGCCGTCGGGCGGGACAGGGAGGAGAAGTCCATGCGCTCGCCGGAGGCGATCATCGCCGCGGTCCAGCGGGCGATCTCGCGCCGGTTCATGCCGTTGAGCAGGATCGCCATGGCGAGCGAGGACATCTGCTCGTCGGCGACCTCGCCGCGGGTGTACGCGTCGATGACCCAGTCGATCTGCTCGTCGCTGAGCTCACCGCGGTCCCGCTTGGTGCGGATGACGGAGATGGCGTCCATGGCCATGGCTTTCCTTCCGACGTTCTGAAGAAAGTCGCGGCCCCTCTGAGCCGGTGTTCTCAGAGGGGCCGCGGGGTGGTGTCACTTGCTGAGATGGTCCGGCCCGAAGGCCTGCGGCAGCATCCGCGACAGCGGCAGGATCCCCGCAGGTGTCTCCAGCAGCAGGTCCGGCCCGCCGAACTCGTAAAGCAGCTGCCGGCAGCGGCCGCACGGGACGAGGATGTCGCCCTGGCCGTCCACACAGGTGAAGTGCGTCAGCCGGCCGCCCCCGGTGCGCTGGAGCTCCGAGACCAGCCCGCACTCGGCACACAGCCCGAGCCCGTAGGAGGCGTTCTCCACGTTGCAGCCGGAGACCGTGCGGCCGTCGTCCACGCGGGCCGCGACCCCGACCGGGAAGCCCGAGTAGGGCGCGTAGGCGTGGGACATGGCCTCCCGTGCCACGGCCCGCAGGGCCTCCCAGTCGAAGGTCACTTGCCTTGTCCCTTCCGGTACGGCATTCCGTCCGCCTTCGGCATGCGCAGACGCTGGGCGGACAGGGCCAGCACGACGAGGGTGATGACGTACGGCGTGGCGGCGACGACCTGGTTCGGGACCTCGTTGGTGCCCACGTACCAGGCCAGGACCAGCGCGCCGATCACAGCGGTGATCATCGACGAGGGGTACTTCTTGGCGATCACGAGCCAGACGGCGCCGATGAGCAGCAGCAGCGCGCCGAGCAGCAGCAGGGCGTGGACGTTCTCCGAGCCGCCGCGCAGGTTGAGGCTGTCGGTGTAACCGAACAGACCGGCACCCAGGGCGAGGCCGCCCGGCATCCAGTTGCCGAAGATCATCGCGGCCAGACCGATGTAGCCGCGGCCCGCGGTCTGGCCCTCCAGGTAGAAGGGGTTGGCCACGATCGACAGGAACGCGCCGCCGAGGCCGGCCAGGCCGCCGGAGATGATCACGGCGATGTACTTGTACTTGTAGACGTTCACACCGAGGGACTCGGCCGCGACCGGGTTCTCGCCGCAGGAGCGCAGGCGCAGACCGAACGCGGTGCGCCACAGCACCCACCAGGTGCCGGGGATCAGCGCGACGGCGATCAGGGTCAGCCAGGAGACGTTGGTGACCAGGCCGCCGAGGAGACCGGCGACGTCCGAGACGAAGAACCAGCCCTCGTTGTTGAGGTCGCGCAGCCAGTCGGAGAGTCCTGGCACCGTGAAGTGGCCGAGGGAGTCCACCGGCGGGGACTGCTTGGCCGAGCCGCCCGAGTGCCCCTCGAAGGCCAGCGGGGCCAGGTAGCGGGTGGCGCCGAGGGCGAGGATGTTGATCGCCACACCGGAGACGATGTGGTTGACGTTGAACGTCACGGTGACGAAGGCGTGCAGCAGACCGCCGAGGGCGCCGCCGAGGATGCCGACCACGACACCGGTCCAGGGGCCCCACTGGAAGCCCGCCCAGGCACCGAACCAGGTGCCCAGGATCATCATGCCTTCGAGACCGATGTTGACGACGCCCGCGCGCTCGGCCCACAGACCGCCGAGACCGGCGAGGCCGATCGGCACGGCGAGCTGCAGGGCGGTGGACATCTGGCTGACGTTGGTGATGCCGTCGGCGTCCGTGATGAGGCGGACGATCGAGGTCAGCGCCAGGCCGCCGGCGATGACCAGCATCAGGACCGGCAGGGACATACGGCGGCCGGCCGGGGCCGCGGGCTCCAGCGTGGGCTGGTTGACGTCGGTCGCGGTGGTCATCAGCCCGCCACCTCCTTCTTCACGTTGTTGTCGGTGGCGCCCAGGACGTGCCCGGCGGCCAGCTCGGCGCCGACGCGGCGCTGCTGGCGGCGCAGACCCCACTCGCGTACGACCTCGTAGGAGACGACCACCGCGAGGACGATGATGCCCTGCATGATGACCGCGATCTCCTTGTCGTAGTCGTAGAAGTCCAGCTCGGGGGAGGCCTTGTCGAGCCAGGCCCACAGCAGCGAGGCGAAGAGGATGCCGACCGGGCTGTTGCGGCCGAGCAGCGCGATGCCGATGCCGAGGAAGCCGATGCCGGTGGGGAAGTTCAGGTTGTAGGTGTGCGTGCTGCCCATCAGGATCGGCAGACCCGCCAGACCCGCGATGGCACCGGACAGCAGCATGGCGCTGAGCACCATGCGCTTGGGGTTCACACCGCTGGCCGTGGCGGCCGACTCGGAGGCGCCGGAGGCGCGCAGGTCGAAGCCGAAGCGGGTGCGGTTGAGGAGGATCCAGTAGCCGATACCGAGCAGCGCGGCGAGGACGACGAGGCCGTAGATCTCGCCGGCGTCACCCAGGTCGAAGCCGGGGATCCAGCCGGACTCGTGCATCTCGCCGGTGGTGTTGTTGTTCCCCTGCTTCACGCCGAGGACGTTGGGCAGCCACAGGTAGGAGATGACGGAGACGGCGATGGCGTTGAGCATGATCGTCGACACGACCTCGCTCACACCACGGGTGACCTTGAGGACACCGGCGATACCGGCCCACAGCGAGCCCGTCGCGGCGGCCGCCAGGAGCAGCAGCGGGACCTGGATCACCGCGGGCAGGTTCATGTGCGCGCCGACGATCGCGGCGAGCATGGCGCCGAGCTGGTACTGGCCGTCGACGCCGATGTTGAACAGGTTCATCCGGAAGCCGATGGCCACCGCCAGAGCCGCGATGTAGTACAGCGAGGCCTGGTTGATGATCAGGACCTGCTTGTCCGAGTAGCCGAGCTGCTCGAACATGATCTGGAACGGCTCGACCGGGTTCTTGCCCGAGGCGAGCAGCACGACGGCGCTGATCACGAAGGCCACGGCGAGCGCCATGGCCGGGCCGGCCACGGCGAGGAGCACGCGCTCCTTGTCGAACTTCTTCATCAGCGGGCCTCGTCTTCGGGGGCTTCCGGCGTCTCTTCGTGCGCAAGGTGTCCGGCGGCGGCGCCGGTCATCGCCGAGCCCAGCTCCTCGGGGGTGATGCCGGCCGGGTCGGCGTCCGCGACCAGCTTGCCGTTGTAGATCACCCGGAGCGTGTCGGACAGGCCGATCAGCTCGTCGAGGTCGGCGGAGATCAGCAGTACGGCCAGGCCCTCGCGGCGCGCCTCGCGGATGTGGTCCCAGATCGCCGCCTGGGCGCCGACGTCCACACCGCGGGTGGGGTGGGAGGCGATCAGGAAGCGCGGCTTGGAACTCATCTCGCGGCCGACGATCAGCTTCTGCTGGTTGCCGCCGGACAGGGAGGCCGCGGTGACGTCGATGCCCGGGGTGCGGACGTCGTACTCCGTCACGATCCGCCGCGTGTCCTCCTGGGCCGCCTTCGGGTCCAGCCAGATGCCCTTGGCGTTGGGCTTCTCGGTGACGTGGCCGAGGATGCGGTTCTCCCAGAGGGGGGCCTCCAGGAGCAGTCCGTGGCGGTGGCGGTCCTCGGGGATGTAGCCGATGCCCTGCTCACGGCGCTTGCGGGTGGCCCAGCCGGTGATCTCCTCCTCGGCGAGGGTGATCGTGCCGGAGTCGGCGCCCTTGAGGCCGATGAGCGCGTCGACCAGCTCGGTCTGGCCGTTGCCCTCGACGCCGGCGATGCCCAGGACCTCACCGGCGTGGATGGTGAAGGTGATGTCGTCGAGGAGCGCCTTGCCGCCCTCGGCCTCGAGCCGGAGCTTGTCCACGGTGATCACGGGCCGGTCGGTGACGGTGGACTCGGCCGTCTCCGGGGTGGGCAGTTCGCTGCCGACCATCATCTCGGCGAGCTGACGCGGAGTCGTCTCCGAAGGAACCGCGGTCCCCACGGTCGTACCGCGCCGGATGACGGTGATGTCGTCGGCGACGGACAGCACCTCGCCCAGCTTGTGGGAGATGAAGATGACCGACAGGCCCTCGGCCTTGAGCTCGCGGAGGTTGTCGAAGAGCGCGTCGACCTCCTGCGGGACGAGCACCGCGGTGGGCTCGTCGAGGATCAGCTTGGTGGCGCCGCGGTAGAGGACCTTGAGGATCTCCACGCGCTGGCGGGCGGCGACACCGAGCTCCTCCATGAGGCGGTCGGGCTCGACGCCGAGTCCGTAGCGGTCGGAGAGCTCCTTGATCCGGCGCCGGGCCTTGGCGCCGATGCCGTAGAGCTTCTCACTGCCGAGGACGACGTTCTCCAGGACGGTGAGGTTGTCCGCGAGCATGAAGTGCTGGTGCACCATGCCGATGCCGCGCGCGATGGCGTCGGCCGGGGACGAGAAGCTCACCTGCTCGCCGTCGACCGCGATGGTGCCCTCGTCCGGCTTCTGCATGCCGTAGAGGATCTTCATCAGGGTCGACTTGCCGGCGCCGTTCTCGCCGACGAGGGCGTGGACGGTGCCCTTGCGGACGGTGAGGTGGATGTCGTGGTTGGCCACGACACCGGGGAATCGCTTCGTGATCCCGGCGAGTTCGACGGCGGTCACCGAATCGTTGACCGCCGCTCCGGCCGGAGGGCTGCTGGACGCGTTGATGGCGCACACTCCTGGGGACGGGGGTCGTCTACGCGCGTAGCGCCCCTACGGCATTTCAGGGGGCCACGCATCGCCGACAACCGGGTACGGGAAGCAAAGTCTCCCCGCACCCGGTCGAGCGAACGCAACCCCTCGGTCACACCCTGCTCAAGGTGTTTCCGCTCAGCTGCTCTTGACCTTGATCGCGCCGTTGATGATCTTCTCCTTGGCGGTCTCGACGGCCTTCTGGATCTCGGCATTGTCCGCGAACTCCGGGTTGGAGTTCGACAGGCTCACCTCGCCGCTCTTGAGATCGCCCCGAACGATACCGGTCACGGGCTTACCGTCCTCGACCGACTTCGCCAGGTTGTAGACCGCCTTGGCGACGTCCTTCATGGCGGAGGTAAGGATCGAGTCCTTGTACTTCGCCAGCGCTTCCTGGTTGTACTGGTCGGAGTCGACGCCCACCGCCCAGACCTTGTTGGCGGCGGCGGCCTCGATCACGCCCTGACCGGAGAGACCGGCCGCCGCGTAGACGACGTCGGCCTTCTTCTCGATCTGCGCCTCGGCGGCCGACTTGCCCTTGTCGGGGCTGGAGAAGCCGCCCTCTTCGGCCGTCTGGGTGAGGTACTGGGTGAGCACCTTGACCTGCGGCTTGGTGTCCTTGACGCCCTGCTCGAAGCCGGCCTGGAACTTGTGGATCAGCGGGATGTCCACGCCGCCCACGAAGCCGACCGTGTCGTTCTTGGTGGCCTTGGCGGCGGCGACACCGGCGAGGTAGGACGCCTGCTCCTCGGAGAAGACCAGGTCGGCGACGTTCTTCGCCTCGATCGTGGAGTCGTCCACGATGCCGAAGGTGGTCTTCGGGAACTTCTCGGCGGCGCCCTTCACCGCGGCGGCGTACGCGTAGCCGACGCCGATGACCGGGTTGTAGCCCTGCTTGGCCAGGGACTCCAGACGCTGCTGCTTGTCGGCGTCCGTCTCACCCTCGGTGGGCTCGATGTCGGCCGTGTCGTAGCCGAACTCCTTCTTCGCCTGCTCCAGGCCCGAGAACGCGGCGTCGTTGAAGGACTGGTCGCCCTTGCCGCCGACGTCGTACGCGATGGCCAGGCCCAGGTCGCCCTTCGAGTCGGCGGACGAGCTCGACGTCGAGGTGCCGCCGCAGGCGGAGAGGGCGAGGGCCAGAGAGGCGGTCGCTGCGCCTGCGACCGTGATCCGGGAAATCCGGCGCATGTTGTGGTGCTCCTGTCGTACAAGCGCCGGAGGACGGTTCAGCTTCGGCGCTGGCTTCGCCGCAGATTAACGCGCGTAGACCTACCTGAAAACCCCTTCTGTCCACCTTGTTATCCGGCCGTGGCCAAGCTAACTCCGCGGCGCCCGCCGGGGCTTGCCGAACGCAAAGGGAAGGTGACGTACGGCGACCGGGACCGAACGCAACGGAGCGGGCGGGTGCGAAGTCGCACCCGCCCGCTCTGAACCGCTGCGGCGCTGCCGGACACGGCCCGGCAACCACTCGGTACTACTCGGTCTTGACCTTGATCTGACCGCTGGTGATGCCTTCCTTGGCCGCGGCCACGGCCTCGGTCAGGCCGGCGATCTTGGCGAACTCGGGGTTGCTCTCGGACAGGCCCACGCCGTTCACCTTCAGGTCGAAGGTCTGCACGCCGGACAGCGGCTTGCCGTCCTGGACCGACGCGGCCAGCGAGTACACCGCACCGCCGACGTCCTTCAGCGCGGAGGTGAGGATCTTGCCCTTGTACGCCGCGAGGGCTTCCTGCTTGTACTGGTCGGAGTCGACACCGATGGCCCAGATGCCGGCCTTCGAGGCGGCCTCGATGACGCCCTGGCCGGACAGACCGGCGGCCGCGTAGATGACGTCGGCGCCCTTCTCGATCTGGCCCTCGGCGGCGGCCTTGCCCTTGTCGGGGCTGGAGAAGCCGCCCTCTTCGGCGGTCTGGGTCAGGTACTGGGAGATGACCTTGACCTTGGCGTTGGTGTCGGTCACACCCTGCTTGTAGCCGGCCTCGAACTTGTGGATCAGCGGGATGTCCACGCCGCCCACGAAGCCGACCGTGTTGCTCTTGGTGGCCTTGGCGGCGGCGACGCCGGCGAGGTAGGAGGCCTCCTGCTCGGCGAAGACCAGGGAGGCGACGTTGTCCGCCTCGACCACGGAGTCGACGATGCCGAAGGTGGTGTCCGGGTACTTCTTGGACGCGGCCTCCATGGCGGGGCCGTAGACGAAGCCGATGCCGATCACCGGGTTGTAGCCCTGCTTGGCGAGGGTCTCCAGACGCTGCTGCTTGTCGGCGTCCGTCTCGCCCTCGGTGGGCTCGATGTCGGCCGTCTTGTAGCCGAACTCCTTCTGGGCCTTCTGCAGACCGGCGTACGCGGCGTCGTTGAAGGACTGGTCGCCCTTGCCGCCGATGTCGTAGGCGATCGCGAGGCCGAGGTCCTGCTTGTCGCCGCTGTCGCCACCGTCGCTGCTGGTGCCGCCGCAGGCCGTGGCAGCGAGCGCGATCGACGCGACCCCCACCGCGACGCGAGTCAGTTTGGATATCCGACGCATCTGAAGTTCCCCATTCTCCACAGCCCCGCAGTGGGTGCTAGGTTCGGCGCAGATTAACGCGCGTAGACACTCCTGGGAACGGGGTTCCGCGCGGCCGTTATCCATTCGTGCCGATGGCCGGTTACGCCCTCGTTACCCACTGGTTCGAAAAGGACAGAGGACCACAGGCCGCCCGCACTCACGGTCAGACTCCCTCCCCTCCGACCCGCCCGCAACCCGAGCGGGCGACTGGGGGTGAGGCGGGGGTGGCCTGCCCGAGGAGGCCGGGCCTCGACGCGGCGTTTCGCAGCCGGGGCGTGTTCGGCGGGGGCGGGGCGTTTCACAGCTCGGCGTCAGCGAGGTACCGCCCGGCGGTTGCTGAGGCGGGGGGCGTATCGCAGCTCGGCGTCAGCGAGGTGCCTCCCCCGGAGGGGGACCCCCAGCGCCCACCCGTGCCGCCCTGGGGGTACCTCCCAGGCCCTTAAGGCACTGGGGGAGGCACGCATGCCCGCAGCGGCGGCGCGCGCAGCCCGCGGCGACGGGCGGCGGGCAGCAGCCACGATCCTGGACGTCAGGCGCGTACGGCGGGGAGGGGACGGGGCGGGGGCTGTCCGCCCGCAGCGGCCGCCGTCAGACACCAGCACCCCCGTAAGCAACTGGTTCGGCGGACCGAGGACGGACACCCCCCGGCCCGGCCCCGCACCACCCACAAACCGCAGGCGCGACGCCGGCAAGCGCGGAGCTACACGCCCTCGTCCACCAGCGCCGCGGCCGTGAACAGCTCCACCCCCACCGTGATCGCCGACTCGTCGACGTCGAAGTCACCCTGATGGAGGTCCCGCACGGTCCGCTCGCCCGGCGGGCGGACACCGAGCCGCGCCATGGCGCCCGGAACGTGCTCCAGGTACCAGGAGAAGTCCTCGCCACCCAGACTCTGCTCGGTGCTCTCGACGGAGTCGGCCCCCCGCCGCGCGGTCATCGCGTCCCGCAGCAGCGCCGTCGCCCCGGCGTCGTTGACGACCGGCGGCACCCCCCGCACATACGTGATCTCCGACTTCGCCCGGTGCAGATTCGCGACCTCGTCGATCGCCGCGACGACGAGGTCCGGCGCCTGCCGCCACGCCTCGATGTCCAGGCACCGCACGGTCCCGGACAGCTCGGCATGCTGCGGAATGACGTTCGAGGCATGCCCCGACTCGATCCGCCCCCAGGTCACGGCCAGCCCGGCCCGCGTGTCCACCCGCCGGGCGATCAGCGCCGGCACATCGGTGACGACCCGGGCGGCGGCCGTCACCAGGTCGGTCGTCAGATGCGGCCGCGCGGTGTGCCCACCGGGCCCGCCGAGGGCGATCTCCAGCCGGTCGCACGCGGAGGTGATCGCACCCACCCGCAGCCCGATCCGCCCCGCGTCCACCCGGGGGTCGCAGTGCACGGCGAGAATCCGCTCGACCCCGTCCAGCACACCGCACTCGATGGCGTCGGCGGCCCCGCCGGGCAGCACCTCCTCGGCGGGCTGGAACAGCAGCCGCACGGGCCGGGGCAGCAGCCCCCGCCGGTGCAGATCGGCCAGCACCAGCCCGGCCCCGAGCACGACGGTGGTGTGCACGTCGTGACCGCACGCGTGCGCCCGGTCGGGCACGGTCGAGCGATACGCGCACTCGGTCTTGGCGTCAGGGATGGGCAGCCCGTCGATGTCGGCCCGCAGGGCGAGCATGCGGGGGCCGCCGCTCCACACCCCGTCGGGCACACCGATGTCACAGACGAGCCCGGTCCCCATGTCGAGCACCCGCGGCTTCAGGCCCGCCCGCTCCAGCCGCGCCTTGATCGCCGCGGTGGTACGGAACTCCTGGTTTCCCAGCTCGGGGTGCATGTGCAAGTCGCGGCGGAAAGCCACGAGTTCGGCACGGAGCTCCTCGGGGAGCGTGCCGGGAAGCACGGCCTCCCCGGGAGGAACGGCCTCGGACTCAAGGGACATGGGTTGCTTCACCCTCTGAAGGGTAGGACGCCGGGACGGTCAACTGACCCGCGATCAACAAAAGTTCAGCCCGTTAGGGGAAGAAAATCTGACCGCCCCAGGCATAGCTGCGGACTGCGATGGGTAAACTCGCCCGCCCGCCAGCCTTGTCGATCATGAAATCCGCGACGAGCGACCTCACTCCCTCCACGGATACCACGGTTCACTCGAGTACGACGGGAGTGTTCGCCTGTCGGGATCGCACTGTGTCAGGTCACACACCACAACGGCGACACGCGAAGAACACGCTCAGTGACGAAAGCCCAACCCGCTCAGCCCACTCATCCCGCTCAACCCCTCACCCCGCAGCAACCGCCGCCAGCCGCGTCACATCACGCGCGGATCCCGTCACCCCGGACAGGAACCCCTGCGCCCGGGGCGACGCACCCTGCGTGAGCCACCGGGGGTCGATGTCACACACGGCGACTCGAACATCCGTGCCGGCCAGCGCCAGCGGCAACGTGTGCACCACGGTCGAGGGGAAGCTCAGGATCGTCTTCCCGATGGGCCCACGCCGGGCGATCAGCTCCAGCGGAAGATCGGGCCGCACGACCTCCAGCCCCGTCTCGACGGCGAGCCGGTGCAGTTTCTCGGCGCTCTCACGGCGATGGGCGAAGTAGCGCGTGGCGCCGTGCGTCCGGGCGAGGCCGGTGACGGCCTCCAGATAGCGGTCGCCGTCGACGACACCCGTCTCGACCAGCGACGTACCGACCATGTCGGCGGTCTTGGTGATCCGCGGCGGCCCGAACCGGGCGCGGGTCCAGGCGAAGGAGTTGGCCGTGACCGTGACGCCGTCCGGGCTCTCGGAGATCGGCATGGACGAGAACACCTCGACCTGCCGCTGCCCGCCCGGGGTCAGGCGGCGGCGCGCGGCGGAGGACACGGGCGCGAACACCAGGTCGCGGGGGCCGGGCCTGCTGCCCTTGCGGTGCCAGCGCACCAGCTTCTCGCCGCGCGCGAGCTGGGTGACGAACTCCATGGTGGCGGTGCCGTCGTCGACGACGACCAGCTCACGGGCCCGGGTGATGGTCAGCAGCAGCTGGACGTACCGGGAGAACGGATCGCCCATGACGATCCGCTCGGCCCGGCGCAGCGGGCCCATGAGCCCGCCGATGGTGTGGAAGGGGGCCGCGGTGCCCCCGCGGGCCTCCTCCCAGCGGACCTCGTATCCCTCCTCGCGGGCCAGTTCCGCCATCCGGCGTAGCTGGCCGCGGGTCATCGGGTCGACGGGCGAGAGGACCACGAGTGCGAGCCCCGCGCCGGGCGCATGCGCGTGCGCCCATTCCAGTACGTTCAGCAGCTGTACCGGGCTCTCGACGAACGCGAGAGTGCGGGGGCCGGCATTCCCGGCGCGGGGGCTCATCGGCGGTACGACCGTCCCGTCGTAGGAGGATCTTGGTCCGGGTGGATCGGAGTGCTCAGACGGAGACCGGCTCGCCCGCGGCGGCGGCGATCTCCGCCTCGGCGACGACACCGGTGACGCGGCGCAGCTTCTTCATCGGGCCGAGCTCGGAGTCGTAGACCTTCTTGACGCCGTCACCGAGGGACGCCTCGATGGTGCGGATGTCGCGCACGAGGCGGGTGAGGCCCTGCGGCTCGACGGAGGCGGCCTGGTCGGAGCCCCACATGGCGCGGTCCAGGGTGATGTGGCGCTCGACGAAGACGGCGCCGAGGGCGACCGCGGCCAGGGTGGTCTGCAGGCCCGTCTCGTGGCCGGAGTAGCCGATCGGGACGTTCGGGTACTCCTTCTCCAGCGTGTTGATCGCGCGGAGGTTGAGCTCCTCGGCCTTGGCCGGGTAGGTCGAGGTGGCGTGGCACATGACGATGCTGTCGGAGCCCAGGACCTCGACCGCGTGGCGGATCTGGCGGGGGGTCGACATGCCGGTGGAGAGGATGACCGAGCGGCCGGTGGCGCGCAGGGCGCGCAGCAGCTCGTCGTCGGTCAGCGAGGCGGAGGCCACCTTGTGGGCGGGGACGTCGAACTTCTCCAGGAAGGCGACGGCCTCGGTGTCCCACGGGGAGGCGAACCAGTCGATGCCCTTGTCCTTGCAGTACTCGTCGATCTGGCGGTACTCGTCCTCACCGAACTCCACGCGGTGGCGGTAGTCGATGTAGGTCATCCGGCCCCAGGGGGTGTCGCGCTCGATGTCCCACTGGTCGCGCGGGGTGCAGATCTCCGGGGTGCGCTTCTGGAACTTCACGGCGTCGCAGCCGGCCTCGACGGCGGCGTCGATCAGCTTGAAGGCGTTCTCCAGCTCACCGTTGTGGTTGATGCCGATCTCGCCGCAGATGTAGACGGGCTTGCCGGGGCCGACCTCGCGCGTGCCGAAGGTGCGCAGACGGGAGTTGGTGCTCATGTCAGGGGTGTCCTTACTTGGTGGAGGGGTCGAGAGAGTCGAGCGAGGGTCCGAGAATCCAGCCGGCGATCTCTCGGATCGCGCCGTCGCCACCCGCGACGGTGGTGACCGCGCGTGCGGCGCCGCGCACGACGTCGTGGGCGCTCGCGACCGCCACGGGCCAGCCGACGACGGCGAAGCACGGGAGGTCGTTGACGTCGTTTCCGACGTAGAGCACGCGCTCCGGCGCGATGCCCTGCTCCTCGCACCACTGCTTCAGTGCGAGGTCCTTGCGGTCGATGCCGTGCAGCACCGGGAGCTTGAGCTTCCGGGCGCGGGCGGCGACCACAGGGTTCTGTTCCGAGGACAGGATCAGCATCTTCAGCCCGCTCCTGCGCAGGGCGGCGATGCCGAGCCCGTCTCCGCGGTGCACGGAGACGAACTCCCGTCCGTCGGAGTCGATCAGCACCCGGTCATCGGTCTGGGTGCCGTCGAAGTCGAGGACTACGGCGTCGAGGTCGTCGTAGGTGGGAAGGGCGCCGGGGCGGTCCGCGTCGAACAGCGGGGCCAGCGCGCGGGCGCGCGCCAGGTCGTGCGGGTCGTCGATCTCCAGCACGCGGGCGGGGTCGGTGCGGACCGGTTCGGTGCGGCCGAAGAAGCGGTGGTTGTGGGTGCGGAACCCGGCGGCGTCCATGGCGTACGCGGCGCCGGTCTCCAGGTAGTCCTGGGGACGGTCCTGGCGGCGGGGCCGGTAGGACTTGTCGTGGTTGACGCCGACGCCGCCCTCGCTCTCGTCCTCGGCGTCGCGCCAGACGAAGCCGTGGAAGGGGGCGACGGTGACGGCGCTGTCGGCGCCGCCCCGTACGACGGCCCCGGCCACGCCGTCGATGTCCTCGCGGACGACGAAAGGGCTGGTGCACTGCACGAGCAGGACCACGTCGACGGAGGAGCCGTGCAGGGCCTCGTGGGCGTCCATGGCGTGCAGGACGGCCGCCTCGGAGGTGGCGGTGTCCCCGGCGATGGCGGCGGGACGCAGCACGACCTCGGCACCGGCCGAGCGGGCGGCGGCGGCGATGGCCTGGTCGTCGGTGGACACGACCACATCGGTCACGAACCGCGCCGCGACACACTCCCGCACCGCCCGGGCGACCAGCGGAACACCCCCGACAGGCGCGAGGTTCTTGGCGGGCACACCCTTGGACCCACCACGGGCGGGAATCACGGCGAGCACGCGACGCACCGAATCCCCGATGGATGAAGGCGAGTTGGTCATGGACTGCACTCCTTGCGCGGAAGCGCGCCCCCAAGGGGCGCGGGGCTGTGCTGATCAGCGCCGCTGGGCGCGAGGCCGCCTTCTGGGGGCGCGGGGAACTGCGCGACCAGCCACGACGGCGCAGCAGACGAATCACGGCCCGAAGCGACCCCGGCCGAGTCGGCGGAGCGCCCTGTCACAGCTCCCCCATCCGCCGGATGACAGGAGCGACCCGCTGCACGCCGTGGCGATACGCGCCCCGCGCAGCTCGCCGCACGATCTGCCGAACGGCCCCCGGCTCCTTGTCGTGCGCGGGCGCCCCCGGCAGCACCGCCCCGTCGGGCCCCAGGTGATGCCGGGCGAGGATGCCGGGCAGATACCCGGGCGCGCTGGCCGGCGTGTAGTACGGCGTGAGCGGCGCACGCCCTCCCGGCTGCGCGAGCAGCTTGGCGACCCGCTCCCGCGCGGCGTCGAACGCCCCGTCGACGGCGACGCCCTGCCGGGCCACCCACTCCGCGTCCGCCGCCGGCCGGTGCCCGTCGTCGAGCTGCTCCCAGGAGGCGAGGCACCCGGAGCCGACGAAGTGGTGGTTGCCGAGGACCTCACGGACCCCGAGGTCGGTGAGCACCACGGTGGGGATGCCGCGGTGCAGCGACTCCAGCGCGGCCGTCGAGCTGATCGTGACCAGCAGGTCGGTGCGGTCGAGGACCTCGCCCATGTTGCCGTACACCAGGCTGAAGTTGGGCGGCAGATCGAGCTTCTGCGCCAGCTTCTGGTAGGGCAGCTCCTCGATGTGCGTGGTGTGTTCACCCGGCTTGGAGCGCAGCTTGAGCAGCACCTCGCGCTCGGGGTGCAGCCGCGCGTGCCGGACGAGCCGTTCCAGCAGGTACGTCCGGTCCTTGCGGGAGTCCGGGACGGAGGGCTGGGCGGCGAACACCACGGTGTACGGGTCGTGTTCGCCCGCGTAGGGGGCGCCGCCGAGGAACGGCAGGGCCACCTCGGTGACCGAGTCGGCGTCGGCGCCGACCCCTTCGTACACCGCGCGGAACCGCTCGGCGTCCTGCCGGGAGTTGGCGAGGACGAGGTCCGCGCCGTGCCGCAGGAGCAGGCCGTCGGTGAGCTTCTCGTAGACGACGCCGACATAGCCGGTGACGACGACGGGCCGCTCGGGGACGTCCTCCCACACGCGCTTGAGGCCGTGCAGCATGGCCTGGACGCCGCCGCCGACGAGGGAGAGGACGAGGACGTCGTACGCCCCCTCGGCCATGGCGCGCAGGAACTCGACGGCGGTGACCTCGGTGAGGGAGTCGGCGGGCACGCCCACCTCGGCCAGCTGCCGGGCGGTGGGCGTGGCCCGGCCGCGCAGCAGGAAGCCGTCGAGGACGGTTTCACCCGGCGTGATGCGGCGCGCGGTCAGCGCACCCCATTTCCATCGGGTGTCCGAATCCGCGAGCACGGCGATCCGTGTGGGGTTCGTTGAACTAGGTGGCACGTCGAAGACGCTAGGAAGCGATTCCAAGTTATGGGCCAACCACGACTCAACGAAAAGTTAACAGCAGCCCACCGAGAGCCGAACTGGCTCCCGGAAAGGCCGAATGCACTCGTGGTGCACCGTTCCGACACATTGAGTTCACTCCCTGTACGCCCGTCGGCTAGTCACCCACCGGGCCTACCTTCTAGGCTTTCGCGGGTGCCAAAGCTTTCCGTGATTGTGCCGTTCTACAACGTCCAGCAATACGCGCCGGACACGCTCCGAAGTCTTCGTATGAACGCTCGAAGCGACTTCGAATTCGTATTGGTGGACGATCATTCCCAGGACGAGACCCCGGCGATTCTCGAACGGGCGGCCGAGGAACTCTCCGAGGTCGCCCACGTGCGCCACGTCCGCCACGAGGTGAACGGCGGTCTCGCCACCGCCCGCAACACCGGCCTGGACCTGGCGACCGGCGAGTACGTGACGTTCCTTGACGGCGACGACTGGCTGGCCCGCGGCTACCTGTCGGACCTGGTCGACGCCCACGAGCGGCTGGGCTGCGACTTCGTGCGCGTCGACCACGTCCAGGCCACCGCCCGCGCCCGGACCGTGCACCGGGTCCCGGTCGGCCTGCGCGGCGAGGTGCTGGACCCGCGCGCGGCCATCCTGCCCGCCGACCGCTCGACCTCCGTGGACTACGCCTACGCCTGGGCCGGCTGCTACCACCGCCGGCTCGTCGACCGGGGCCTGGTGCACTTCACGGACGGGCTGCGCACCGCCGAGGACCGGCCGTGGATCTGGAAGCTGCACCGCGAGGCCGAGTCCTTCGCCGTGCTCGACCTGTACGGCGTGTTCTACCGGCGCGGAGTCGCCAACTCTCTCACCCAGATCGGTGACGTCCGCCAGCTCGACTTCATCCGCGCCTTCGACCAGGTCGTCGAGGAGACCGCGGCCGACCGGGACGCCGACCGGCTGCTGCCCAAGGCCGTGCGCACCTACTGCGCGATCATCGCCCACCATCTCTCGGAGATCGAGAAGTTCGAGCCGGCCGTCGCCAAGGAGCTGCGCGCGCGCAGCGCGGCCGCCATACAGCGCATGCCGCAGGACGCCCTCGGTGACGTGCTCGACACCATGGATCTCAAACGCTCCACCAAGCTGCGGCGGCTGCGGCGCCGGGCCTCCACTGCGAAGGCGGCTGCCTGATGTCCCGTACCACCCAGATCTTCTGCGTCTCCACGCTGTACGGCGCCGCGACCCTGGTGGCCGCGATCGACTCGGACTGCTTCACGGAGGCGGACCGCCGGGTACTGCTGGTGTTCAACAACGCCGCGTGCCCGGAGACCACGCCCGCGGTGGACGAGATGCCGGGCTTCGAGCATCTGCGCGACCACTTCGACGACGTGCTCTCCTTCAACGAGGCGATCCACCCCTTCCACCCCGGCGCCTGGGCGCCGCGCGCCGACGACCTGCCGCTGTTCGAGCGGTATCTGCGGCTGTTGTGGGGCCTCGGCGACGACCGGGTCGAGCTGGTCGTGGAGTCCATCCAGGTCAACCCCGCGCTCAACCTCGCCCAGATCTTCACCGGGGCACCCGTCGACGTCTACGCCGACGGACTGATGAGCTACGGCCCCACCCGCAACAAGATCGACCCGCTGGTCGGCACCCGCGTACGGCGCCTGCTGCACCTGGACCTGGTGCCCGGGCTGACCCCGCTGCTGCTGACCGAGTTCGGCGTGCCCGCGCAGGTGCTGCCCACGCCCGCCTTCCTGAAGGTGATGGGCTGCCTGGCGGGAGCCTCCGGCGAGCTGCCCGTCCTGCCGGACGACGCGGCGCTGCTGCTCGGCCAGTACCTGTCCGCGCTGAACATCCTCTCCGCGAAGGAGGAGGAGGACCTGCACGTGCGGATGATGCGCGGGGCGGTCCGGCGCGGACACAAGGCCGTCGTGTTCAAGCCCCACCCGACCGCGCCCGCCTCCTACAGCCGCGCCCTGGAGACCGAGGCCGAGAAGCTCGGCGTCACGCTCACGGTCGTCGACACGCCCGTGCTCGCGGAGGTGCTCTTCGAGAAGGCCCGGCCCGCGCTGGTCGTCGGCTGCTTCTCCACCGCCCTGTTCACCGCGTCCGCGTTCTACGGCCTCCCGGTCGCCCGTATCGGCACCGAGCCGCTGCTGGACCGGCTCACGCCGTACCAGAACAGCAACCGGGTCCCGGTGACCCTGGCGGACGCGCTGCTCGCGGACCTCGAGGCGGAGGGCGGGGAGACGCTGCCCAGGGACCAGCTGACCGGGCTGCTCGAGGCGGTCGGCTTCACCATGCAGCCGCAGATCCTGCCGCGTCTGCGCCCGGCGGCGGAGCGGTTCCTCTCCAACCGCCTCGGCCCGCGCACCCAGCGCTACTTCAAGCGCCGCCGGCTGACCACCCTGGGGCTGCCGGGCGGTATCCCGGAGCGGCTGTCCTTCCTGCCGCGCAACTCCACGGCCCGGCGGATGGTGCGGCGGGCGAAGGCGCTGAGGAAGGCCGTACGCCGCTGAGGCGGTTGTGAACCGATGAGCGCGTCGCGGGGCGGCGTCCGGGTCCCGAGGGCCACCGGAACGCCGCCCCGGCCCGGAACGGAAGCGAAGATTAACGGAAGGGAACATCAAAGGAAACTCCGGCTTGCGGCAGAAACAATGGCAGTACGGCCAAGTGACCGCTGACCCACGAGGCGGATTAGCTTTCCGCAAAGCTGCGACATGCCGGGCTCGCGGCTCTACCATCGCGGGATGCGTACTTCCCAGCTCGAAGAGTCCAATGCCCGGACGCTGGCTCACGCACCATCTGTCCGGCCGGTTGCCACGGGCGACATCATCCGCACGCACCGCAA
This sequence comes from Streptomyces sp. NPDC048600, assembly GCF_055587025.1. Lineage (NCBI taxonomy): Bacteria > Bacillati > Actinomycetota > Actinomycetes > Kitasatosporales > Streptomycetaceae > Streptomyces > Streptomyces sp. NPDC048600. Next base: position 46,485 of record NZ_JBVJGZ010000010.1, read on the forward strand.
GAAGTTCCCTTACCGGGGCCTCGTGGAGATCGACTCCCCGTACTGTCCGCCGTTCGTCATGTTCTGCGTCAACGACGAGGCGGTCGCCCTGGACACCGTGTGGAACGGGCGGTTCGGCTATGAGCCCGGCAGCCTGTCCACCTGGTCACGGCTGGCCGCGAAGAGCGCGACGATAGCCGACGTCGGCGCGCACGTCGGCTACTTCTCGATGATCGCCGCGCTGGCCAGTCCCAAGGCGAAGGTGCACGCCTTCGAGCCGGTGGACGAGATCCACGCGCGGCTCGCGGTGAACCTGCGGATGAACAACGTCCAGAACGTCAAACGCTTCCAGGCGGGTGTGTCCGCCGAGGCCGGCTGGGCCGAGATCAGCGTCCGTTTCGCGGGGAACCTGCTCTCGACCGGCTCGTCCCTGGAACACGGGGCGGACGACGCCCAGTTGAAGCGGATCCAGCTGCTGGCCCTGGACGACGTCTTCGCCGGCACCAAGCTCGATCTGATCAAGATCGATGTGGAGGGCCACGAGATGTCGGTCCTCAAGGGCGCGCGCCAGGTGCTCAAGCGGGACCGCCCGACGGTGATGCTGGAGGCCCTGGCGGGCGCCCCGCTGGACCCGTTGCTCGCCGAGTTCGAGCCGCTGGGCTACGACGCCCACTGGGTGGCCGAGGCCGACGGCGAACTGGTCCCGTCGTACGCCCCCCGCCCGCGCGCGACGCGCAACCTTCTGTTCACGCCCCACGCGTGAGCGTCCGGTCCCGCAACTCCTGACACATGGGTGAGCCCCCGCACGGCCGTGCGGGGGCTCACCCATGTGTCAACCGCCCAGGATCACGCGGAGGTCGGCCGCGTTCGCCTCGGTGATCTTCCAGAGTTCCTGCTGGCGCCCGTGCACGTCCGCCACGGTCCTCGCGTGGTCGGCGAGCAGGTCCCTCGCCCGCTCCAACAGCCGGGCGGCCAGGTCGCGGTCGTGGACCGACACGCCCCACTCGGGGCGCTCGATGTCGGCGAGGAAGTACGCCATCTTCGGGTGCGAGATCAGGCTGATGATCGGTGTGCCGCAGCCGAACGGGATCATGCCCGCGTGGCCGCGCATGCCGATGACCAGCTTGGTGCGGGCGTACAGGGCGCGGATGTCGTCGTTCTCGAAGTCGTACATCGGGACGACCGGCAGCGACAGCCCGTGCTCGCGGCGCAGGTCGAAGGCGAGCTTCTCGTCGTCGAGGGAGTGCGCCACGATCCGCACCTCGGCGAGCGAGCCGAGGTCCTTCACGGCGCGGGCCATCTGGGCCAGGAAGTAGCCGTAGTCGTGGCCGAAGCGCAGACCCGCGCGGTCGTAGGCGCCGTTGATCAGGATGGTGTCGTCGCGCGTGGCCGGGTCCTGCCAGTCCGCCACCAGCTGGCGGGTGACGGTCGTCGGACAGGGCTGGAAGCGGACCTTGTCGTGCAGGTGCTCCGGGATCATCGCGCGGACCTTGGCGATGGAACCGTGGTTGCGCAGGCCGAAGAAGGAGGACTTCTCCACCAGCAGGCGCAGCGACTCACGGAAGCGCTGGGCGCGGTAGGACTGCCCGTCGAACGCGTTGAAGCCGACCGCGTACACCGCGATGGGCACGTCGACGCGCTCCAGGAGCTCGTCCGGGACGTTCCACTGCCAGGCGCTGTTGCCGTTGGGCATGGTGTCCGGGATGAACAGGCCGCCGCCGCCGATGACCATGCCGCGACGGGCGTTGACCCGCTCCAGGGCGGTCTCGTCGAACAGGCGGTGGGCGTGCACCGAGTGCCAGCGGCGGGCGCTGAAGTCCTCGTCGAAGGCGAGCCGGACACTCTCGGGGAGCAGTTTGTCGCCCGCGTTGCCCTGCCGGTCCATGTAGAAGGCGACGTGGGCGAGCTGCTGTCCGGGGCTGCCCTGCTGCTGGACGGGGACGCCGACGGACCGCTGGTGCCAGATGCGGGCGGCGCGGTGCGTGGGGTCGACCGTGATGCCCTGGAGGGCGTACTTGTGGGCGGCGGTGTCCTCGCCGTGCACCCAGGAGATCTGGGCGAGGCGGGCGAAGGCGGTGGCGGCGCGGTTGGGCGCGGAGGTGGCCAGCAGCAGCTGGGCGCGGGCCTCGTCGTAGCGGGAGACGCTCATCAGGGCGTGCCCGTAGACCTCGTGCGGCCAGGCCTCGTCCACGGGGATGTGGACGCGCTCCATGATGTCGACGGCCGACTGGTAGTCGCCGGAGCCGATGTGCGCGAGGGCGACCTTGCGGGCGGTGTCGACGTCGCCGGTGCGCTCCACGTGCGGGGTGCCGAAGTGGACCACCAGGTCGCGGTGGAGGGTGCCGCCGCGGGAGAGGAAGGCGGACTGGAGGGCCGCGTCGCCCAGGTCGAACTCGGCCCACCGCTCCTGGGCCTGGGTGTAGCCGGCCTCGCCGCCCTGCCAGGGCTTGTGGCGGCCGGTGAAGTGCAGGATCGCGGTGTCGTCGGGGACCGGGAGGTCGCCGGACAGCCGCCGCTTGACGAAGTTGTACCTGGGGTCCAGGCGCACGAAGTCGCCATCCAGGACGGCGTTGAGGATGCCCTGGTCGTGCTTGTCGAGCTCGTAGGAGCCCTCGCGGCCGACCTTGTCGATCTTCGCGTAGAAGGCGTCGCTGAGGTACTCCTTCTGGATGACCAGCAGGCCGCTGTTGAGCTTGTGCTGGCCGTAGAAGAACTGCGGTACGGCGGCCAGGCCCTCGCGCAGGGAGAGCAGTTCCGCGAGCGAGCCGAGGACGACCATGTCGGTGTCCAGGGTGATCACGGTGTCGTAGTCGCGGATCTTGAAGACGTCGAGGATGAAGTACGCCTTGCGGACCAGGTAGTTGTCCTGGTCGCCCTTGGCGTAGGTGTCGTAGTGGTCGGCGTCGACGCGACGGAAGTCGACCCGCGGGTGCAGGGCGCGGATCTTCGCGATCGAGGAGGGCTTGAGGTCGTCGTGCAGGACGACGAAGTCCTCGCACACGCCCGGGTTGGACAGGGCGAGGGAGCGCAGCAGGACGAGGAAGCCCGGCAGGTAGTTCTCGTCGACGAAGCTGGCGAAGGCGATGCGGCGCTTGCCGGTGAGCGCGCGGGCGTCGGTGGCCGGGGCCGCGGAGCTCGGCGCGGCGGATATGTGGGTCGCGGTCATCGCAGGGAGATCCTCATGCCGGAGACGCTCTGGGCCCGTTCCATGACCCACGCCTTCTCGCTGGTGTATTCGTGCACGGACGTGATGGGCATCTTCATGGCGGCGTCGATGCGGTAGGCACCGGACTCGTAGAAGTCGAAGCCGATGAGGTCCAGGGTGGGGCTGACGTCGAGGAAGTCGAGCAGCCACAGCATGTTGAAGCCGCTGGTCGGGATCGAGGGCCAGACGTCGGCCCCGAGCTTGCCGATGTTGCGCAGGGGCCAGCGCAGCGTCTCGTCGCCGAGGTAGGTCTGGGCGCCGGGCACCAGCCGGGTGCGCAGGGAGTACTTCCAGTCGCCGGAGATCCCGCCGAAGACCAGGCGGGTGTCGACCTTCTTGTCCCAGTTGAAGCCGTGCTTGTGGATGGTGACGTGGATGTCGGTGCGTCTGCCGGTGTGCGCGGCGTCGATCTTGTACGAGTTGAAGCGCACGACCAGGTCGTAGGCGTCGATCTCGGCGCCCAGCGAAGAGGTGCCCACCTTGCCGGAGTTGGCGATCAGGGCGATGGACTTCCCGGCGATCCGGTTGCGGAACTCACCGAGGGTCAGCCAGTTGACGCCGCCGTAGGTCGGGTCGGGCACGGGACCGCGCATGCGGTTGCGGCGCTGCTCGGCGAACAGGGCTATGAGTTCTATGTGCTGGGCGTCGGGGCGGACCTGGGCGCCGGTGGCGAGGTCCAGGTAGTGGCCGAGGGCCTCCTGGAAGTCCTGCTCGGGCGCCTCGGCGCGGTCCATGGCGAGGAGCGCTCCCACCAGACGGGCCCGTGCGGTGTCCCAGTCGCCCTCGGCGTGCGCGGCGAGGCCGTCGGCCCAGGTGCCGGTGGCGGGCCCGTCGCCGAACCCGGCCGCGGCCGGGACGGTCGTGCGCAGCAGGGCGAGCATCTCGCGGCGCCGGTCCTGGGCGACGCGCAGGCCGGCGGTCTTCGCGCGGACCCCGAAGCCGTCGTCGTCGGTGAGCGCCAGATAGCGGTCGAAGGCCTCGACGGCGGCCTCCGGGCGGCCCGCCGCCTCCAGCAGCCGGCCGCGCAGCCGCCAGCCGGCCCGGGAGTTCTTGCGCAGGGTCAGGACGGTGTCGCTGATGAGCAGGGTGAGGTTCAGCTCGTCGTCGTAACCGCAGTCGAGCGCCTTGTTGCCGACGGCCAGCAGGGCGTCCAGCAGGTCGTTGCCGATGGCGGGGCTCATGGTCCGGGTGCCGCGGCGCAACAGGCCGCCCGCACCGGCCGGGGCCGGTTCGGACTGCTCCTGGGCGGCCCACAGGGCGAGCAGCTTGCGCAGCTGTTCGGCCAGGGCGGTGCGGCGGGGGTCGAGACTGCCGACGAGCTTGCCGCTGTGCGCGGCGCACGCGCGCAGGCAGTCGTCCAGCTCGGCCGGGGTGACCTGTGCGGTCGGCGGGCCGGCGTCCGTGGGCGCGGATGCCGGGTCCCCGGACCGGGGACGTGACCATCGGCTGCGAACCCTCGTCATGGTGCTCCTGCTCTGGGATGAGGCGTAGAAGGCAAAGAAGTTGCCAAAGCATGCGTGAAGGTCGGAGAACAGTAAGAAACCAATGCGACGTGGAGGTGAACCGATCAGGACCGTCAGGCAAATCGTGCTTCCCTCGAACGGAATTCCGTGGAATGACATCTAGGGTTGGCCCGTTGACACTTCCGGAGACTGACGAGGATTGGCTCCATGACCGAAACGGTCGTCGGCACTCCGGCGCCCCAGCCCGTCACGACCGCACCCGGGAAAGCCCTCGGCAACGCACCGGCACGGGCCGGGAATTCCGGCGGACGGCTGCGCGCCCTCGACGGACTGCGGCTGCTCGCCGCGCTGATGGTCGCCCTTTATCACTACGGCGGCCGCGGCGGCGAGATCAGCGAGGCGTGGGGCTCCTCGGCGAAGACGCAGTTCCCGACGCTGCACTCGTGGTTCGCCTACGGCTGCCTCGGTGTCCAGATCTTCTTCGTCATCAGCGGTTTCGTGATCTGCATGAGCGGCTGGGGCCGCCCGTTGCGCTCGTTCTTCGCCTCCCGTGTCTCCCGGCTGATGCCCTCGTACTGGGTGGCCGTCGTCCTGGTCACGGCGGTCTTCGCGCTGCCGGTGGTGGCGTACGAGGCGGTCTCCCCCAGTGACGCCCTGCTGAATCTGACGCTGCTGCAGCAGCCGCTGGGCGCCGACCGGGTGCTCGGTGTGTGCTGGACGCTGTGGGTGGAGGTCCGCTTCTACGCGCTGTTCGCCCTGTGCGTCGTGCTGCCGGGGGCGAGCCGGCGCCGGGTGGTGCTGTTCTGCGTGGTGTGGACGATGGCCGCCGCGATCGCCGACGCGGCGGACCAGCCGCTGCTGGACCTGGTCCTGATGCCGGAGTACGCGCCCTTCTTCATCGGCGGCATCGGCATCTACCTGCTGTACCGCGACCGCCGGGACGTCACCGCCTGGGGCATCGTGGCGATCAGCTGGCTGACCGGGCAGCACTACGCGGTCGCCGAGCTGTGGCACCCGCCGGGGCCGGGCCACTTCTCCTACCGCTCCGCCTACGTGATCATCGCGATCGTCACCTTCGGCTTCGTCGCGGTGCTCGCGGTGGCGCTGGGCTGGCTGCGCCGGGCCGACTGGCGCCGGCTGACGGTCGCGGGCGCGCTGACGTACCCGTTCTACCTGGTGCACGAGCATCTGGGCTGGGTCGCCGTGGAGTACTTCCACCGGCACCTGGGGCTGCCGTCCTACGCCACGCTGGCCGCAACCCTGGCCTGCATGCTGTTCCTGGCCTGGCTGTTCAACCGGTTCGTGGAGCGGCGGGCGACGCCGTTGCTGCGGGACGCGTTGTCGCGGGAGGTGCCGGACAGGGTGCGCTGAGCCCGGGCCTGCCCGGTATTTCCGCCGCGGGTCTCAGGCCCCGGGCCTCCTGTCCCCCACGTCTCGGGCCCCGGCGTCCGGCAGCAGTGTCGCCTCGACGCCCGCGATGACCGCGCGCAGTCCGGCCGCGAAGCCCGCGTCGCGTTCCTGGAACATCTCCCGGCCCGCCTCGGCGGCCAGCGGCTGTCCGGCCAGCCGTTCGGAGCGGGCCCGGAGGTCGTAGCCCCCGGCGCCGGTGACCGGGTCGGGGCCCATCGCCTGCTCCTCGATGACATACCCGATGGTGTAGCTGTACGCCGTGAACCAGGCGCGCGCGGCCGCCTGCGGCCCGAAGCCCGCCCGGTTCAGCATGCGCAGATTGGCCTCCATCGGCTCGGCGTAGGACATGTCGGTGAAGTGCGTGCCGGCATAGACCTTGGCGCCGTCGCGGTAGCGCAGCAGATGCTCACGCAGGCCGCTCATCAGGCGGAAGAACGTCTCGCGCCAGTCCGGGGTGTCGGGGTCCGCGACGAAGTCGGCCGCCATCCGGCGCAGCATCTCGGTGGCCATCTCGTCCAGCAGTGCCTGCTTGTCCTTGAAGTGCCAGTACAGGGCGGGCGCCTTGACGTCCAGTTCCCTGGCGATGGCGCGCAGGGTCAGCCCTTCCAGGCCGACCTCGTTCAGCAGCTTCAGGGCGGTGTCCGCGACGCGCACGCGGTCCAGCGGTGCCCGGCGTTCCGTACTCACGATCGACAACCTATCGGGTCCGCCGGTCCCGCCCTTGACTCCTTAACGCTGTTAAGTGCATCCTCGTGACCACGGGTACTTAACAGCGTTAAGGGGGAAGATCATGACTGTACGAACTGATGTTCTGATCGTGGGTGCCGGCCCGACCGGGCTGGCCCTCGGCATCGACCTCGCCCGGCGCGGGGTGGACGCGCTCGTGGTGGAGAAGGCCGACGGGCTGTTCCCGGGCTCGCGCGGCAAGGGCATCCAGCCCCGGACGATGGAGGTCCTCGACGACCTCGGGGTGCTGGAGGCGATCCGCGCGGCCGGTCAGGACTACCCGGTCGGGATGATCTGGCAGGACGGCCGGCAGGTCGGCGAGCACCGGATGATCGATCCGGCGGAGGACGGCGAGGGCGGCGCGGCCGGTGCGGGACCCTGGATGGTGCCGCAGTGGCGCACCCAGGAGATCCTGTTCGACCGGCTGACGGAGCTGGGCGGCCGGGTCGTGTTCGGGCGCGAGGCGGCCGGTCTCGACCAGGACGAGGACGGCGTGACCGTGCGCTTCGCCTCCGGCGAGCCGGTGCGGGCGCGGTACGCCGTCGGCGCCGACGGGGGCCGCTCGGTGCTGCGCCGGGCGCTCGGCGTCGGGATGACCGGGGAGACCGTCGACCCGCAGCCGATGCTGGTGGCCGACGTGCGGATCAACGGGCTCGGGCGGGACTTCTGGCATGTCTTCCCGCCCGGCGGGAACGGCGGCTTCCTGGCGATCTGCCCGCTGCCGGGCACGGAGGACTTCCAGCTCATCGCCCAGCTGCCCGAGGACGCCACCGCCGACCTCACGCCGGAGGGCGTCCGCAAGCTCGTCGCGTCCCGCTCGCATCTCACGCCCGAGGACGTGACCGAGGTGCGCTGGGCTTCCGACTTCCGGCCGCGGGCGGCGCTCGCCGACCGGTTCCGGGTCGGCCGGGTCTTCCTGGCGGGCGACGCCGCGCACATCCACTCACCGGCCGGCGGACAGGGCCTCAACACCAGCGTCCAGGACGCGTACAACCTGGGCTGGAAGCTGGGCGCGGTGCTGCGCGAGGGGGCGCCGGCCGGGCTGCTCGACACGTACGAGTCCGAACGCCGACCGGTCGCGGCCGGCATGCTCGACCTCTCCACCCGGGTCCACCGCGGCGAGACCCGGCGTGGCGCCGCCACCAGTCAGCTCGGGCTCGGCTATCCGGACTCGGCGCTCAGCGAGGACGTGCGGCGGGGGGCGGGGGGCACGGTCCGTGTGGGTTACCGGGCGCCGGACGGTCACCTGGTCGGTGACTCGGGCGGTGACTCGGGCGGTGACTTGGGCGGGGGCCGGCTTTTCGACGCGTTTCGGGGGCCGGGGTGGACGCTGGTCGTCGTCGGCGCGGACGCGGGCGCCGTGCTGCCGTCGCTCGATGTTCCGGTCGTGCGGACCGGGGTCGACTCCGCCTATGGCCCCGGCGTCTTCCTCGTCCGTCCCGACGGGTACGTCGGCTGGGCGGGGGAAAGTGCGGACGGGCTTGTGGATTATGCGCGGCGGGTGGGGGTGGCTGGGCGGTGAGGCTCCGCGGGGGTGGGGTGGGCCGGGTCTCGTGGGGCGGGCGGGTGTTCGTGGCGGGGTGACTGTCCGTCGTGGCTGGTCGCGCAGTTCCCCGCGCCCCTTGAGGGGGGTGAAGCTCGCGGCGCTTCGAAGTGCCGTGTGTGCGTGGGCGGATGGCTCGCGCGTCGTGGCTGGTCGCGCAGTTCCCCGCGCGCCTTGAGGGGGGTGGACCTCGCGGCGCTTCGAAGTGCCGTGTGTGCGCGTGGGCGGGTGGCTCGTGCGTCGTGGCTGGTCGCGCAGTTCCCCGCGCCCCTTCAGGGGGGGGTGGACCTCGCGGCGCTTCGAAGTGCGGGGGCATGGTCGGGCGCGCAGTTACCCGCGCCCCTTCAGGGGAGTGACCCGGGTGGACGGCTTGTGGTGCGGGGGGTGGGGGGTGGGGTGAGACTGGGGTGGGTCGGGGCGGGTTCACGCGTCGTTCAGCCGCGCCGGCGTTTGGCTCGCTCCCCCGGGGAAGGCGCCGGGAGCGAAGACCTCGTCCCCGTGCAAGGAGTGCCCGATCCCATGACCGCCGCACACACCACCACCGCCCGGCCGACGAGGCTCGACGACGTCCCCGGCTGGTTCCCCGTCCTCGACCAGGTCCTGTTCGACTGGTTCCTGGACCGCCAGGAGGCCGCCGGTATGTCCGGTGACCTGCTGGAGGTCGGGGTCTACATGGGCAAGAGCGCGATCTTCCTCGGCCGGCACCGCCGCGAGGGCGAGCGGTACACGGTCTGCGACCTGTTCGGCGGCGAGGCCCCGGACACCGCCAACCGCGCCGAGTCGGCCAAGTCGTACGGCAGCCTCACCCGGCGGGCGTTCGAGGACAACTACCGCGCCTTCCACCGGGAGCTCCCGCGCGTGCTGCACGGCCCCAGCTCCCTGGTGCCCGCCGAGGTGCGCCCCCGCTCCTGCCGGTTCGTGCACGTCGACGCCTCGCATCTGTACGAGCACGTGTACGCCGACATCGGCGCCGCCCGCGAGGTCCTGCTGCCGGACGGCGTGGTCGTGCTGGACGACTTCCGCTCCGAGCACACCCCGGGCGTCTCGGTCGCCGCCTGGGAGGCCGTGCTCAACCGGGGCCTGCGCCCGATCTGCCTGAGCACACAGAAGCTCTACGGCACCTGGGGCGACCCCGAGGCCGTGCAGGAGGAACTGCTGGTGATGGCGCGCTCGCGCGAGGACTGCCGGCTCGGCGTCCAGGAGGCGGCGGGCCACCGGCTGATCAGGCTGAAGTCCGACAAGGCCATGCGCGCCCCGGACTTCCCGCTCTCCCGGTACGCCGACCGTGCCCCGCTCACCGTCGTACCGGCGGAGGCCCCGCCCACCCGCTCCCGTCCGCCGCACGGGCGGCCCGCGGGGCAGCCCGCCCGGCGCCGCAGCCGCACCCGGCGGATCGCGGCCGACCTGCTGCCGCCCGTGGTGACCCGGGCGCTACGCGCCGGCGAGCGACAGCTTCACCGCAAAGCCCAGGAACAGCGCGCCGGCCGCTGACGTGGCCCCGGCCGCGAGCCGCCTGCGGCGGCGGAAGGTGTCGGCCAGCCGGGTGCCGCCGAATATCAGCAGCGACAGATAGAGGAAGCTCGCCGTCTGGAGCAGCGCGCCCAGGACGACGAAGGAGAGCGCCGGGTAGGCGTAGTGCGGGTCGACGAACTGCACGAAGAACGAGATCAGGAACAGGATCGCCTTCGGGTTGAGCAGCGAGACCACCAGCGCCCGCCGGTAGGGGTGCTCCTCGGACGCCTCCACGGACGCTACGGCGGCCTCCACCAGGGGCCGCTCGCCGCGCGCCTTCCACATGGCCCACGCCGAGCGCAGCATGCCGTACGCCATCCAGGCCAGATACGCGGCACCGGCGTACTTCACGACCATGAACAGCAGCGGGGTGGTGCTGAGCACGGAGGCCGCGCCGAGCGCCGCCAGCGTCATCAGGACCGCGTCACCGGTGAAGACACCGGCCGCGGCCGCATAGCCGGTGCGCACGCCCTTGCGGGCCGCGACGGAGAGCACGTAGAGGGAGTTGGGGCCGGGCAGCAGGACGATCAGGACGAGGCCTGCCAGATAGGTGGGGAGATCGATGACGCCGAACATGAGAGGGAGTGTCGCACGCGGGTCCGACACTCCCCCGGCCTGTCCGCCTGCCGGTCGTCCGCCCGCCGGTCAGAAGGTGTCCGAGGGCACGTACGTGCCCCACACCTCGCGCAGGGCGTTGCAGACCTCGCCGACGGTGGCCCGGGCCTTGAGGGCGTCCTTCATCGGGTAGAGGACGTTGTCCTCGCCCTCGGCGGCCTTCTGGAGGGCCTGGAGCGCGGCGTCCACGGCGGCCTGGTCACGCCCGGCGCGCAGGGCGGCGAGGCGCTTGGCCTGCCGGGCCTCGATGGCCGGGTCGACGCGCAGCGGCTCGTAGGGCTCCTCCTCGTCGAGCCGGAACCGGTTGACGCCGACCACGACCCGCTCGCCGGAGTCCGTCTCCTGCGCGATCCGGTAGGCGTTGCGCTCGATCTCGCCCTTCTGGAAGCCGTGCTCGATGGCGGCGACCGCGCCGCCCAGGTCCGCCACCTTCCGCATCAGCTCCAGCGCGGCCGTCTCGACCTCGTCGGTCATCCGCTCGACGACGTAGGACCCGGCGAAGGGGTCGACGGTGGTGGTGACGTCGGTCTCGTAGGCCAGGACCTGCTGGGTGCGCAGCGCCAGGCGGGCGGACTTGTCGGTGGGCAGGGCGATGGCCTCGTCGAAGGAGTTGGTGTGCAGCGACTGCGTGCCGCCCAGCACCGCCGCCAGGCCCTGGACCGCGACCCGGACCAGGTTCACCTCCGGCTGCTGCGCGGTCAGCTGCACCCCCGCGGTCTGGGTGTGGAAGCGCAGCATCATCGACCTGGGGTCCTGCGCGCCGAACTCGTCCCTCATCACCCGGGCCCAGATCCGGCGCGCGGCACGGAACTTGGCGACCTCCTCCAGGATCGTCGTACGGGCGACGAAGAAGAAGGACAGCCGGGGCGCGAAGTCGTCGACGTCCATGCCGGCGGCGACGGCGGTGCGGACGTACTCGATGCCGTCGGCGAGGGTGAAGGCGATCTCCTGCGCGGGCGAGGCACCCGCCTCGGCCATGTGGTAGCCGGAGATCGAGATGGTGTTCCACTTCGGGATCTCGGCCCGGCAGTACTTGAAGATGTCGGCGATCAGCCGCAGCGAGGGCTTGGGCGGGAAGATGTACGTCCCGCGGGCGATGTACTCCTTCAGCACGTCGTTCTGGATCGTGCCGGTGAGCCGGTCCGCGCCCACCCCCTGTTCCTCCGCCACCAGTTGGTACAGCAGCAGGAGCAGCGCGGCCGGGGCGTTGATGGTCATCGAGGTGGAGACCTTGTCCAGCGGGATCCCGTCGAACAGCACCCGCATGTCGTCCACGGAGTCGATCGCCACGCCCACCTTGCCGACCTCGCCGTGCGCGATCGGCGCGTCGGAGTCGTGGCCCATCTGGGTCGGCAGGTCGAAGGCCACCGACAGGCCCGTCGTGCCGTTGGCGATCAGCTGCTGGTAGCGGGCGTTGGACTCGGTGGCCGTGCCGAACCCCGCGTACTGACGCATCGTCCAGGGGCGGCCGGTGTACATCGACGGGTACACGCCCCGCGTGAACGGGTACGCGCCCGGCTCGCCCAGCTTCCCGGCCGGGTCCCAGCCCTCCAGCGCCTGCGGCCCGTACACCGGCTCGATGGGCAGCCCGGACTCCGACTCGCGTGCCATGGTGTGCCTCCGCGTCGCTTCGTTGGACCTAGGGGCTGTCGTTCGGATCATGCCGACGCCGCGGGGTCTGGGAGCCGGCCGACTGGTGCTCTTCCTTTCACGGCCGACCTGATCCGAACGACAGCCCCTACCTCACAACGATGCGGCCTCGTTCGCAACCAGTCACGCGGGGGGAGACATCTCATGGGACACGAGTGCCGAACGGCGGAACGACGGGGGTAGGACATGCGCGGTCCTGGAGCAGGGAGAGCGGTCGCCGCGGCGGCCGCGCTGGCGGTGCTGAGCGGGTGCACCGCGGGGGCCGCGGGCCAGGACGGGAACCGGTCACCGGTACGGGTGGAGGTCACCCGGACGCAGCCCGCCGCGCCGTCCGGGCAGGGCGCCGCGGACGGCAAGCCCGGCGCCGGGCCGACGAAGGCGAAGCCGAGCCCTCCGAAGGTGCTCTGGTCGCGCGGCGACGACGGGCGGGACGTCCGCGAACTCCAGGCCCGGCTGCGCCAGGTCGCCTGGCTCTTCGACGGTCCCACGGGCACCTACGACGAGCGCACCGAGGAGGCCGTGAAGGGCTTCCAGGGCAAGCGCGGACTGCCGCGCACGGGGCGGACCGACACCGTCACCTGGCAGCGGCTGCTCGGCATGACCCGTGAACCCGGGCGGTGGGAGCTGTATCTGATGGGCGGCCAGCCCGCCGACGCGCCCGACGCACGCTGTATGACCGGCCGGGTGCTGTGCATCAGCAAGGAGAGCCGCACCCTGCGCTGGATGATCGACGGGCGGACCCTGCGCACGGTCCCCGTCCGGTTCGGCTCGCAGTACACCCCCACCCGGGAAGGCACGTTCAGGGTCTACTGGAAGTCCCGGCACCATGTGTCCACGCTCTACGACTCGCCGATGCCGTACGCCATGTTCTTCAGCGGCGGCCAGGCGGTGCACTACTCGGCCGACTTCGCGGCCCGGGGCTACGCGGGGGCCTCGCACGGCTGTGTGAACGTGCGGGACGAGGCGGCGATCGCGGATCTCTTCGCGCAGGTGCGCGGCGGCGACAAGGTGGTTGTGCACTGGTGAGGACGTGTGGGGCGCGGGTGGGACCGGGGGAACGTGTCCCACCCGCGCCGATTGCACGAGCCCTGGGGTACGGGGGGAACCCCGGCTCAGTGCGAGGCCGATGACCAGTCGGCTCACCTACTACTGCGCCTGAGCCCGCGAAAACGTCACACCTGAGCCGAGAATTCTCCGTCTCCCAACAAAACCCCAGGTCAGAAGGGTCGCGGGCCAGACAGTGCCGTCCTGACGCCGCAAGAGAGCACCCGCCCAAAAGGGGCGCGGGGAACTGCGCGACCAGCCCACCGCAGACCCGCACCCACCGACGGCGCTGAACCTAGCCCTGCGCCTCACGGCCACCGGCGCCGCGACCCCGGTCGCCATGGTCGCCGTCGCCACGGCCATGGTCGCCGTCGCCACGGCCACGGTCGTCGCCATGACCACGCCCCCGGTCACCGTCACCACGGTCACCGCCCCCACGGCCCCGCTCATGCCCGCCCCGGTGGCGATCGCCACCGTTGCCCTCGTCGGAGTCGCCGTCGACATCACCGTCGCCGTCGCCACTCCGGCCCTTCTCGGTCCCCCGCCCCGCCTCGCCGCTCCCGGCTCCGCCCTGGGCGTCGCCCTCCTGGCTGCCACCCCGGTGCGCGGGACCGTCGAGTTCGGCGAGGAGGCCCTTGCAGTAGGACCACACCCGTCCGGAGCCGCCGGCGACGCCCTCCAGGGCCCGCCTGCGTTCGGCCGCGAGGTGCCGCCCGTCGCGCACCGCCCGGCAGGCGGAGGCGGCGTCCCGCAGACCGCGGCCGTTGCCCTCGCGGGCGTCCGGAGCGAGGCCGCTGCGGCCTCCGGGCGTACGGCCGCCGCCCCCGGCGACGTCCCGGCCCGCGCCGCCGGGCTCGGCGGACGTCTCGGGCCGCGCCGTGCCGCCAAAGGCGTCCGGCGACGGGGTGACCGTCGGCAGCCGCGGGGTCGCGGTCGTGGAGACCGAGGAGGCGGGGCCGGGTTCGGCGTCGTCGAAGGGCGTGGGCAGCACTCCGGTTCCGGCCGCTAAGGCCACCCCGCCGACCATGCCGACGGCGAGCGAGGCGGCCAGGACGTAGCGCAGCGGGCGGACCCAGCGGTGGCCGCCGGGCGCGCGCCGAGGGGCGCCGAGCCGGAACAGCCCGGCGTCGGGAGTGCCCTCGCCGCCCGCGCGGCCCGGAGCGGAGGAGGCGTCGGCGTGCTCGGCGAGGACGGCCGGACGGCCGGCGCGCGCACTGCGGAAGGCGGCCAACGCGGCGGCCTCGCCGGGGAGTTCGATACTGCTCGGGGCGGGTTCCGAGGACAGTGCGCCCAGGGCGTCGGCCAGTCGCTCGGCCTGGGCACGCGCATCGGCGTCGACAGCGTCCAGTGGCTCTCCGCGCAGCAATCGCTCCGCCGTTTCGCGGTCCAGCCACCCGTACTGCTCGTCGGCCATCACATGTCCCTCTGCGTCCGCGGACGCGTATGCGTCACACTCGCGGACGTCACCCTCCGGCCGTGCGGTTCTCGCTGCGCGGGCATGGCGTCGAGCGCCCCCGTCGATTCCGGATCCTCGCCGAGGAGTTCGGCCAGTCGTTTCAGTCCGCGGTGCGCGGCCGTGCGGACGGCTCCGGCCCGCTTGCCGAGGGTCTCCGCGGCGGACTTGGCGTCGAGACCGACGACCACGCGCAGGACGACGGCCTCGGCCTGGTCCTGCGGGAGACGGGCGATCAGGGAGAGCGTGCGGCCGGTGGCCAGCGCCTCGATGGCCTCTCCCGCCGTGTCGGACTCGGCGGGTTTGCCGGTCAGTTCGGTCTCGTCGCCGCCGATGGCGGGGCGTCGGCCGCGCATGCGTATGTGGTCCAGGGCACGGTTGCGGGCTATCCGCGCGGCCCAGCCGCGGAAGCGGTCGGCGTCGCCGTCGAACCTGTCGAGGTCGCGGGCTATCTGGAGCCAGGTCTCGGAGGCCACGTCCTCGGCGTCGGGCTCGCCGACGAGCGTCCGGACGTATCCGAGCAGCCGCGGGTGCACCGTGCGGTACACAGTCCGGAACGCGGTCTCGTCCCCGTCCTGTGCCGCAAGCACCGCGGCGGTCAGCTCCGCGTCGTCCCCCAGCACCGCGCCCCTTTTGCGCACCGATCCGGTCGTGCGCCGGGCCCTGGGGAAACACAGCCCAGGCAGTCCGACGCGAAAGGCACGTTACGGCCTGAAACCGCTCCCCGTCCATGCATGTAGAAGACACGTACAAGATGCAACTAACTCGTGACGCGGTGGACGAGTGCGGGGTGTGACACAAATCGCGGCCGCGGCGCTGAAGGAAGTACGGGCCGCCGCGCGGCCCGTCCGCGCGACGGCCGGGGCCTCTCCTGTGGGGGGTGGCGGCCCCGGCCGTTGCCTTCGGCTTCGCACCGCCCGCCCCGCGGGCAGGCACAGGAACGCCCCGGACGCGATGCGCCGGGGCGTTCCTGTGTGTGGTCCGTACCGCGCGATGCCCGCTGCCGTCACCGGCCTCGCGGCCTCGTGGCCTCAGCGGGTCACGGTCACGGGTTCTTGTCGGTGCCGCCCTCGGTGCCGCCCTCGGGCACGCTTTGGGTGCCGCCCTCGGTGCCGCCCTCGGGCACGCCTTCGGCGCCGTTCCCGGTGCCGTTGCCGGAGTCGTTGCTCTGGCCGGCCGGCTCCTCGGTGCGGGTGGCGCCGTTCTGGCCGCCGCCTTCCGGGCCGCCGCCCTGGCCGCTGTCCTGCCCGGTGGCCTGGCCGTTGTTGCCGTCGACGCCCTGGCCGTTGTCCTCGCCGTTCCGGTTGCCCTGCCCGGAGTCCGGGGAGGCCGTGGCATCGGCGGCGCGCAGGACCTCCGCGCAGTAGGCGGGGACGCGGTCCTCGCCGCCGGCCGCCCGCACCAGGCGCTGCCAGGCGGTCGCGTCCAGCGCGTTGCCGCGTTCGCTGACCCGCTCGAAGGACCGGCAGTGCGTCTCGGTGTCCTGGGCGGTCGTCGGGCGGCCGTCGGGGCCCTGCCCCTGGGACGGGCCGCCGGTGGAGGCGGAGGCGCCCGGCTGGTCGGAGGCGCTCCTGGACGGGGACTGCGGCCCCTTGGCCGTGTCGTCGGGCCCGGTGTCGCCGCCGACGGCCGCGTAGGCGACGCCGCCGAGGGTCAGGCCGGCCAGCAGTACGGCGAACGTGGAGCGCACCGGCCGCGCGGCACGCGCGTGGCGCGGCCGCCAGTCGTCGCGCCGCCGGGTGCGTGCCCGGTGCTCCCCGGCCTCCCGCGCCTCGAGGAACGCGGCCACGGCCCGCTGCTCGGCCTCGGCGTCCGGCACGGTCCGCCGCAGGGCGTCGGCGAGGAAGGCCTCCAGGGCGGGGGCGTGGAACGTGTCGGCGGGCAGCGGCTCGGGGGTGCGGCGACCGCCGGCGTGGTTGTGCCGGTGGTCGGGTGCTGCCCCTTCGTTCAGCCGCTCACCCATGTCCGCATCCGTTTCCGTTCGGCCTGTCCGGCCTGTCAGCCTGTCCGACGGTCTGTCGCCGTCGTCGTTCATTTCGACTCCCCCAGCGTCCGGGAAGCCTCATCCGTCACACCCAGCTGCCGCGCCAGGCGCTTCAGGCCCCGGTGGGCGGCCGTCCGCACCGCGCCGGGGCGCTTGCCGAGGACCCGGGCGGCCGCCGGGCCGTCCAGTCCCACCACGACCCGCAGCAGCACCGCCTCGGCCTGGTCGCGCGGCAGCGACCGGACCAGTTCCAGGGCCCGCTCCGTGGAGAGCGACTCCAGGGCCTGCTCGTGGGTGCTGTGCGGCCCCGGGAGCTCCAGCATGTCCTGCTCCAGCGCCGAGCCCCGCGGGCGCACCCGCAGCCGGCGCAGGTGGTCCAGGGCCCGGTGCCGGGCGATGGTGGCCGTCCAGCCGCGGAAGCCCGCCCCGTCGCCCTTGAACCGCCCGAGATCCCGGGCGATCTCCAGCCAGGCGTCGGACGCCACGTCCTCGGCGTCGTCGCCGACGAGTCCGCGCAGATATCCGAGCAGTCCCGGCTGCACCAGCCGGTACGCGACCGCGAAGGCGGCCTCGTCGCCGTCCTGTGCCCGTGCGACCGCCGCGCCCAGCTCCCCGTCGTACGCCTGCGCGCGCCGGGGTTCCCCTCCCTGGCCCAAAACCGTCCTCGTTCGTACCGGTTCGCCTGCGGGTTCCCGCCGTTCGGCACACTCCGTCGGTGCCGACGCCCCCGTCTCAACAGCGCCGCGCCTCACAGAAGTGTCACAGTCCCCCACCCGTGTCTACGCCGCCGTCCGCCGGGCGCGGCCGTGCAGGGTCAGGTAGAAGGTCTGGAGGGACTCCTCCGGGTCGCCCGTCTCGAAGCGGTTGCGGACCTTGCCGAGCGGGTTCCAGACCCGGCCGTCGGGCAGCCGCACCCCGACCGGCTGGGCGAACCAGGCGCGCTGGTCGGCGTCGAGGTCGACCCACACCCCGCCGGCCCGGCGCACCAGGACCTCACCGACGTACGCCCCGAGTCCCGCGAGTGTGTCGCGGACGGCGTCGGCGTCGGCGCCGCCCTTGCGCAGGCCGTCGATCAGCCGGTCCACCACCCGCAGGCTGGCCACGGACCAGTCCAGCGGTATCCGGTGGCGCGCCGTCAGCCGGGCGGTGAACCGCACGGCGTACGGCCGCATCCCGGCGGCCCGTGGCAGACGCCCGTCCCAGGTGTCCATGAGCCCGCCCCTCCGTCGTCGCCTCCGGAGAACTCCGGACGGTTCCCCGTCCGACCCAGCGGGTGCGGCCCCAGGAACATCACGGGTCGCGCGCGTGTGCCATCCCACACGAGAAGCTTGGCGCCCCCATGCAACCTTTCGGGTCCTCGCGCGTCCGTGAGGCGCGGGGTGACGCCCCGCCGGACCGGTGCGCTCTACAAGTGGCACCTGCGTGACAGGTGATGCCGCCGGGTCCCGCCGTACCGCAACCTGACGGCGTTCGGCCGGGACACCGGACCGGCCGGGGCTCCGTACGGTGCCCCGGCCGGTCCGAGCCGGTCCACGACCGCGACGCCGCGGAGATCCGCCAGAAGGACCCCAGGGCCCTCAGAGCCCGTCGACGCGGCTGCCGCTGGCCGCGTCGCGGCACAGCAGGCGCAGGGAGCCCACGCCGGAGAAGCAGCGGCGGGCCTCGTCTATCGGGTCCCACAGCTTGCCGTCGGGCGTGCGCACCCAGTGGTCGCCGCCGGTCGCCCACCACTCGGCGCCGGTCTGCCGGACGATCACCTCGCCCGTGTACGCACCGAGCCCGCGCAGCACGGTCTCGAAGGCGGCGAACGGCGGCTCCTCGCGCCGCAGGTCCTCGATCATCCGGTCGACTCGCCACAGACTCTGCGCCGAGTAGTCCAGGCGCAGCCGCGCGCCCTCCCGCATCGTCGCCACGGCGTCGGCGGCCCAGCGGGCGGGCTTCGCGGCGGCCTGGGGCCTGGTCTCCTGAGGTGTCGTCGTCGTCACATAGGCAAGAGCGAGGTCAGGGGCGGTTTCATCACTCTCCCCGGGCGCGTTCCCACAACCCGCGCAGGACCGCCCCGCCCCGGTCACAGGATCCGCCGCCCGTGAGGATTCAGCCCTCCTGCTGCCGAGTACGCCGCGACACCACCGCCCGCAGCACCCGGCGGCCCTCCGTGGAGACCTCCAGGGCGCGCCGCAGTCCGGCCGTGCCGTGCCCCGCGAGCAGCTCCAGAACGGCGACCTGGCGGCGCAGCTCGGCCTCGACGAGCGGGGACACGCCCTCGGTGCGGCCCGCGCGGCTCGCGTCGACCGAGTCCGCGGCGTTCTCGGCCGGGTCCAGCAGCCGGTGGATCTGGAGCGAGGCGACGGAGCAGGCGTCGGCCCACACCCGTACCTCGGCCGTCGAGCGCTCGGCGGGCGCGGCCTCCAGCATCCGCCGGGCGAGCGTGGCGGCCTCGTCGGGATCGCTCCCGGACGCCTCCAGCTTGCCGCGCGCCTCGTCCAGCAGGCCGCCCCACGCGGTCGGATCGGCGCCGTCGGCGAGGCTGGCCCACAGCGGGCGCAGCAGCTCGTCGTCGCCGCCGAGCAGCGGCACACACCGATCCAAACAAGCCAGCCCACTGGCGGCCAGTCCGCGCTCGTCGGCCTGCGCGATCAGTTCCACCAGACTCATGCACGCCTCCCTGAACGGGGCGCCATCCGTCACGGAGCCCGCACTTTCCCTTTCTGCGCGTAACGGCCCGGTTGTGTCACAGGGGCACCACACCGAGCCGGTCGAGCAGCCGGAAGAAGAGGTTTTCGGCCAAGGGATCGGGCTCCGCGGTGAACACGTCGAGCAGTACGTCGGGGTCGGCGGTGTGCCCGGCCTCGGCGGCCCAGGCGGCCGCTCGCTCCGCGGCGTCACGGGGGTCGAGGAAGTAGTCCTCCACCGACAGGCCGTCCTGGCCGAGGTACCCGGCCATGGCCGCGCGCCCCAGACAGGCCGACCACGCCCCGCTCTCCGGCGCCGCCGCCTCGATCACCACGCAGTCGCTGTCCATCACGTACCCGAACAGCGCCGGTGCCTCGGTCTCCCGGGCGAGCGCGTTCATGCTGCCGACGTCGCCCTCGCCGCTCGGGTACTCCCACACCTGCCAGTCGTCCGGTGCCGAGACGTGCGGCCGCAGCCCCTCGACGGGCAGCAGCTCCCCCAGCGGCCGTGGGCCGCGGCCCACGACGAAGTACCCCCAGTAGCCCATGTCCGGCCCCCCGACTGTCGTGTGCAGGCTCGGGCCGAATACATCACAGCCACGGGAAGCCGCGCAGGCGGATCGGACAATCCGCCCCGGGGCGGGCGCCGGCCGCCCCGCGGCGCGGGGGCGCGGGCCGTCCTCAGGCGACCCGGTCCGCCAGGGCGCGGAACTCCGTCCAGGACAGCGCCGGCCGGTCGGCGTCCCAGAGCTTCTGGGCGGTGGCCCGCAGCGGCATCCGGATGCCGGAGGCGACCTGGGCCTCCGTCTGCGAGTCCGCCAGGTCGCACCAGACGGCGAGTGAGCCGCCGAGGATCTGGGCGTCGTAGCGGGCCGGGACGGCCTCGGTGCCGCGCAGCACGCGCGGGGTCCACTGCTCGTAGATCCGCTCCCCGGTGGGGTAGACGAAGGTCTGCGGCTCGCCGAGGACGTAGTAGAGGAACTCGTCGTTGTAGTTGATCACCTTGCGGCCGGCGCTCAGATAGTCGGCGGGCGGCCGGGCGCCGATCTCCTTGCCGGTCCAGTAGGCGACCTGGAGGTCGGTGTCGGCCTTCACGGACGTGTCGCGGTAGAAGCCGTCGTTCCACGCGCGCGGGGCGCGGCCGAGGGTCCGTACCGTGTCGGCGCGGTCGTTGAGCCACCCGGTGGCGAGGTCGGCGACGCCCGCGCCGGCGCCGTGGGCCTCGCGTGCGGCGGTGGCGAGCTGCGGGTAGGACGCCTCGGGGTCGGACCTGGTGAGCGCCTGGTACTCGTCGCCGCCCAGGTGCCAGGGCTCGCCGGGGAACAGCTGCGCGTATTCGCCGTACAGGTCGTCGAGGATCTCGGCGGCGTCGGGGTCGGAGATGTCGACCGCGCCGCGCGTGGGCGCGCCCGCCGCGTCGCGCAGCTGCAGCGCGGGGTGGGCGTCGATGACCGCGCCGAGATGCCCGGGCGAGTCGATCTCGGGCACGACGGTGATGTGCCGACTGGCGGCGAGGGCGACGATCCGGCGGACCTCGGCCTTGGTCAGATGCTGCCGGGAGACGATCTCCGGGTGGGTGTCCGACTCGATGCGGAAGCCCTGGTCGTCGGAGAAGTGCAGCCCGAGCTGGTTGAACTTCAGATCGCCCAGCTCCCGCACCCGGTCCTCGATCCACCGGGCGGTGAAGTGCTTGCGGGCGGTGTCCACCATCAGTCCGCGCACCGGCTTGGCGGGCTCGTCGCGCACGACCCCCTCGGGAGCCGTGCCGCCGCCGCGGACCTCCTGCTTCAGCGTCCGGGTGCCGTAGAAGACGCCCGCGTCGTCGCGCCCGCTGATGGTCACCCGCCCGTCGCGCACGGTCATGCTGTACGACTCCGGGTCCGCGCCCTCGTCGCCGCTGAGCGCGAGCAGCACGTCCCCGGCGCGCACGTCCCGGCTCTCCCCGGCGTAGGACAGTCCCAGCTCCCCGGCGAGCAGCCGTGCCTCGTCGCGCAGCTCGGCGTCGTCGGCCACCACCCGGTAGGACTTCTGCGGCCGCCAGCCGGGCCCGCGGGCGGGGGTGTGCTCCTGCACGGCGGGGATGGTGCGTGGCGCCTCGGACAGCGGGTAGCTGCGGGTCGGGCTCGGCGACGGACTCGGGGACGCGCTCCCGTCTCCCTCGCTGCTGGTCGGAGCGGCGGCGGGCGGGGAGGCGTCGTCGTCACCCCCGGAGGCCCACACCCCCACGCCCACGCCGAGGACCACGACGGCCACGCCGATCAGCAGCGCGTGCCACCACACCTTCCGTTCCGCTCGCCGCGACCGCCTCGCGTGGGAGCGCCTGTGCCGACTCACGGACCCAACCTACGGCCGCCGGGCGCGCCGTTCGTCCACCACAGGTTCCGAAACTCTCCCTTCCGGGTGAAATTCGGGCATCCGTCGGACAGGTGATGACCAGTCTCGATACGGTGTCGGCACAACTCTCACACCTTCCCCTGCCGAAACGTGACTCGTCTCCTTCCCGAGCAGACCCGCGCCGAGCCGTCCCCGCTGGAGCGCTTCAACTCGATCCCCGCCGCCGAGGCCCGCCGCACGCTCCTCATGTGCCTGCGGAGCCTCCGCTGGGCCGACCGGGTCACCGCCCACCGTCCCTACCCGGACCTCGGCTCGCTGCTGGCCGCCTCCGACGAGGCCGCCTACGACCTCACCCCCGACGACCTGGCCGAGGCCCTGGCCGACGAGACGCTGCCCGACCTCCCGGAGGACATGTACGAGGCGGCCCACATGGCGCTGAGCGCGGCCGGCACGGCGTACGAGGCGCGGTTCGGACACGCGTTCGTCATCTATATGGGCGACACGCCGCCGGAGGAGACGCTCGACCGTTTCCTGGAGGGCATCCGGTCACGATTGGCGAACGATCCCGAGGACGAACGGGTGCTGGCGGCGGAGGAACTCCGCAGGCTGGCGAGGGGCCGGCTGATCAGCGCTCTCCGGGGCGCGGAGCCTTCCCCGCAGGCAGCGCCACCGCGGGCCACCGGCGTCCGCGAACGGTCCGCACCCGGCAAATAGCGGCATAACGCCCCACACGTCACGAAATACTCACCCATCCGCGTGCCACTTTGATCACACAGGTAGGCCCCCGCTAAGCCCAGCGCGTACGCGTCGCTACGATGCTGGGGGCCGGTGGACCGTACCCGGCCGGGCCCGACCGACAACCGAAGCCGGCGCGGCCCTAGTCCCCGCTCCCGGAGGGTCTTCCGTGCCGGCTGGAACGCTGTACCGCGGCCGGGAAGGAATGTGGTCCTGGGTGGCTCATCGAGTCACCGGCGTCCTCATCTTCTTCTTCCTGTTCGTACACGTCCTGGACACCGCTCTCGTGCGTGTCTCCCCCGAGGACTACGACAAGGTCGTAGCCACGTACAAGACGCCGATCGT
The DNA here is from genome assembly GCF_055587025.1 of Streptomyces sp. NPDC048600. NCBI lineage: Bacteria > Bacillati > Actinomycetota > Actinomycetes > Kitasatosporales > Streptomycetaceae > Streptomyces > Streptomyces sp. NPDC048600. The sequence goes on from NZ_JBVJGZ010000010.1 coordinate 69,155, forward strand.
CGCGCTGCTGGAGTACGGCCTCGTCGCCGCCATCCTGTTCCACGCGCTCAACGGCCTGCGCGTCATCGCCGTCGACTTCTGGTCGAAGGGCCCGCGCTACCAGAAGCAGCTGCTCTGGACCGTCGTGGGTCTCTGGGTCGTCCTGATGGCGGGCGCCGTCTACCCCGTCCTCGGCCACGCCGCTCGTGAAGTGTTCGGGAGCTGACGCGCATGTCCACGACTGAAATCAACGCTTCCGGCATCGGTCCGGTCGAGGGCGCGCCGGTCTACGGCGTCGACAACCCCGCGCCGGTCATCGAGGCCCCCCGCAAGCGGACCAAGAAGACCCCCCGGTCCACCCGTGGCAACTTCGAGATGGCGGCCTGGCTCTTCATGCGCCTGTCCGGCATCGTGCTGGTCGTCCTCGTCATCGGCCACCTGCTGATCCAGCTGGTGCTGGACGGCGGCGTCTCCAAGATCGGCTTCGCCTTCGTGGCCGGTCGCTGGGCGAGCCCCTTCTGGCAGGTCTGGGACCTGCTGATGCTCTGGCTGGCCATGCTGCACGGCGCCAACGGCCTGCGCACGGTCATCAACGACTACGCGGAGCGCGCGAACACCCGCCTGTGGCTGAAGGGCCTGCTCTACACGGCCACGGTGTTCACCATCCTGCTGGGCACGCTGGTGATCTTCACCTTCGACCCGAACATCCGCTAGGCACGGGGCTGAGGAATACCTGATGAAGATCCACAAGTACGACACCGTCATCGTCGGCGCGGGCGGCGCCGGTATGCGCGCCGCCATCGAGTCGACGAAGCGCAGCCGCACCGCCGTGCTGACGAAGCTCTACCCCACCCGGTCCCACACGGGCGCCGCGCAGGGCGGCATGGCCGCCGCGCTCGCCAACGTGGAGGAGGACAACTGGGAGTGGCACACCTTCGACACGGTCAAGGGCGGTGACTACCTGGTCGACCAGGACGCCGCCGAGATCCTGGCGAAGGAGGCCATCGACGCCGTCCTCGACCTGGAGAAGATGGGCCTGCCGTTCAACCGGACCCCGAACGGCACCATCGACCAGCGCCGCTTCGGCGGTCACTCCCGCAACCACGGCGAGGCCCCGGTCCGCCGGTCCTGCTACGCGGCCGACCGCACCGGCCACATGATCCTCCAGACGCTGTACCAGAACTGCGTCAAGGAGGGCGTGGAGTTCTTCAACGAGTTCTACGTCCTGGACCAGCTGATCACCGAGGTCGACGGCATCAAGAAGTCGGCCGGTGTGGTGGCGTACGAGCTGGCCACCGGTGAGATCCACGTCTTCCAGGCGAAGGCCGTCATCTACGCCTCCGGCGGCACCGGCAAGTTCTTCAAGGTGACCTCGAACGCGCACACCCTGACCGGTGACGGGCAGGCCGCCTGCTACCGCCGCGGTCTGCCGCTGGAGGACATGGAGTTCTTCCAGTTCCACCCGACCGGCATCTGGCGCATGGGCATCCTGCTGACGGAGGGCGCCCGCGGTGAGGGCGGCATCCTCCGCAACAAGGACGGCGAGCGCTTCATGGAGAAGTACGCGCCGGTCATGAAGGACCTCGCGTCCCGTGACGTCGTCTCCCGCTCCATCTACACGGAGATCCGCGAGGGCCGCGGCTGCGGTCCCGAGGGCGACCACGTCTACCTGGACCTGACACACCTCCCGCCGGAGCAGCTGGACGCCAAGCTCCCGGACATCACGGAGTTCGCGCGTACGTACCTCGGTATCGAGCCCTACACGGACCCGATCCCGATCCAGCCCACCGCGCACTACGCCATGGGCGGCATCCCGACGAACGTCGAGGGTGAGGTCCTCTCGGACAACACCACCGTCGTCCCGGGTCTGTATGCGGCCGGCGAGGTCGCGTGCGTGTCGGTCCACGGCGCCAACCGTCTGGGCACCAACTCGCTGCTGGACATCAACGTGTTCGGCCGCCGTGCGGGTATCGCCGCCGCCGAGTACTCCCAGAAGGCCGACTACGTCGAGCTGCCGGAGAACCCGGAGTCGATGGTCGTCGAGCAGATCGAGCGGCTGCGCACCTCTACGGGCACCGAGCGGGTGGCCACCATCCGCCGCGAGCTCCAGGAGACCATGGACGCCAACGTCATGGTGTTCCGTACCGAGCAGACGATCAAGACGGCCGTCGAGAAGATCGCCGAGCTGCGCGAGCGCTACAAGAACGTGGCGATCCAGGACAAGGGCAAGCGGTTCAACACCGACCTGCTGGAGGCCGTCGAGCTGGGCAACCTGCTCGAACTCGCCGAGGTCATGGCCGTCTCCGCGCTGGCCCGCAAGGAGTCCCGCGGCGGTCACTACCGCGAGGACTACCCGAACCGCGACGACGTCAACTTCATGCGCCACACCATGGCGTACCGCGAGGTCGGCGCCGACGGGTCCGAGACCGTGCGTCTCGACTACAAGCCCGTCGTCCAGACCCGCTACCAGCCGATGGAGCGTAAGTACTGATGGCTACCCCTGTTCTGGACAAGGTCGAGGCGGAATCCGCGGCCTCCCCGTACATCACGGTCACCTTCCGGGTCCGCCGGTTCAACCCGGAGGTCTCGGCCGAGTCGACGTGGGAAGACTTCCAGCTGGAGATCGACCCCAAGGAGCGCGTCCTCGACGGTCTCCACAAGATCAAGTGGGACGTGGACGGCACCCTGACGTTCCGCCGCTCCTGCGCGCACGGCATCTGCGGCTCCGACGCCATGCGGATCAACGGCAAGAACCGCCTGGCGTGCAAGACGCTGATCAAGGACATCAACCCGGACAAGCCGATCACGATCGAGCCCATCAAGGGCCTGACGGTCCTGAAGGACCTGGTCGTGGACATGGAGCCGTTCTTCCAGGCGTACCGGGACGTGATGCCCTTCCTGATCACGAAGGACACCAACGAGCCGACGCGTGAGCGTCTTCAGACGGCCGAGGACCGTGAGCGCTTCGACGACACGACGAAGTGCATCCTCTGCGCCGCCTGCACCTCCTCGTGCCCGGTGTTCTGGAACGACGGCCAGTACTTCGGCCCGGCGGCCATCGTCAACGCGCACCGCTTCATCTTCGACTCGCGCGACGAGGCCGGCGAGCAGCGCCTGGAGATCCTCAACGACCGTGACGGTGTGTGGCGTTGCCGCACCACCTTCAACTGCACGGACGCCTGCCCGCGTGGCATCGAGGTCACCAAGGCGATCGCCGAGGTGAAGAAGGCGCTGATCACGCGCCGCTTCTGAGCCCGGACACGCCCGAGGGCCCTGCTCCGTACGGAGCAGGGCCCTCGGCGTTTTCCGCGCCTTCCCGGCGGGCCGGTGGGACAAGGAACCTAATGTGATGCCATGTCAGATGACGAGTCCTACGAGCTGCTCGGGTTCGACAACGTACTGCTGCCGGTAGGGCGGCTCGGCGAGGCGGTGGAGTTCTACGAGCGGGCCGGGTTCACGGTGGGGTTCCGGTTCGACGAGGCCGGGATCGCGCTGCTGAAAGCCGGGGGCGAGACACCCGGGATCCTGCTGCGGCAGGAGGAGGCGCTGGGGCACCGGCCGCCGCCGTGGCCCTCCCCGCGGATCTGGCTGGAGGTGCCGGACGTGCGGGCGGCGGCACGGGCACTGCGGGACGCGGGGGTCGCGCTGCTCGACGAACCCTTCCCGGGGGCCACGGGATGGACGGTGGAGATCGCCGACCCGTGGGGGAACGTCATCGGGTTCACGGACTACTCCAAGCGGCCGGAGCTGGGGCGCAGGCCCTGACCCCCGGACAAACCCCTTCACCATGCACCGAGTTGGCGGCACGCCGACCGTGACGCAGGTCTCCGCGCTATTGCGTTGAACGCGTTCAAAACCAGGTCTACAGTCAGCCCTGTCAGCGTTTTGAACGCGTTCAGAAGGGGGAGGCCATGGACCGCGTGGTTGTCACGTACACCATCTACCTGGCCATCAGCATCGCGCTCACCGTCTGGGTGGCCCGCACACTCAGCCGTAACGGGCGCATCTTCCTCGCGGACGTGCTCCGCGGGAACGAGGAGCTCGCCGACGCCGTCAACCGCCTGCTGGTGGTCGGCTTCTACCTGGTCAACCTCGGCCTGGTCGCCCTGTTCACGACCCCCAGCGGGGACGTCTCCACCAACGCGGGCATGTTCGAGAACCTGTCGGCCAAGCTCGGGGTGGTGCTGCTGGTGCTGGGCATGATGCACCTGGGCAACGTCTACTTCCTCAACCGCATACGGCGCCGGGGCCGGATGGAGCGCGAGCAGGTACCGCCGGTGGAGCCGCAGGGCTGGGCGGAGGTGTGAGCGCCGGGGCACCGGGGCCGGGCGAGGACCTGACGGCCGAGCCCGCCACCCGGGACCGGGACGCCGCGCGCGTCCCGGTCCGCCGGCTCACCGTGCTCTACGACGCCGAGTGCCCGCTGTGCGCCCATGTGCGCGACTGGCTGGGCCACCAGGCGCAGTTGGTGCCGCTGGACCTGATCCCGGCCGGGTCCGCCGAGGCCCTCGCCCGCCACCCCCGCCTCGACCACGCCGCCACGCTCGACGACATCACCGCCGTGGGCGACGGGGGCCAGGTCTACCGGGGCGCCGCCGCGTGGGTGGTCGTCCTGTGGGCGCTGCGCGAACACCGGCCCCTCGCCCACCGGTTGAGCACCCCCGCCGGGATGCGGCTGGCCAAGGGCGCGGCGCTGGCGGCCGCGAGATGGCGCGAGGGCCGGTGGGGCCGCGACGAGCGGGGCGAGGCGGTGTACCGCCGGGCGGACGGATGGACGTACGACCCGTCCCGGGGCTGGAGTCACAGTCCGCCGGGGTGCGAGGGCGGGACCTGCGCACCGGGGCCAGGGGCCTGAGGGGCCGCACCGGCGAGGGGCTCGGGGACCGACGCGGGCGGGCGGCACCCGGATCCACGCGATTTTGACATGAACCCTTCCATCTTGGAGGCCGCGTTGGCACCCTGCCCCCGCAGCTCGCCCCCACACAGAAGGAGTTCGCGTGAGAGGCACACCCCGCATCTCCGGCACCCTCCTCGGCGCACTGACCTGCGTCGCCGCGCTGCTCGTCACCGGCGCCACGGCCACCCCCGCGGGTGCCGCCCCGACACCCGGGCCCGCCGTACGGCAGGTTTCGGCCGCCGCGCAGGAACACGCGCGGGACTTCTGGACCCCGCAGCGGATGCGTGCCGCGCAACCGCTGGACCTGCTCAGCGTCGGCCGGCACGCCGGCTCCGGCACGGCACCGCGCGAGGGCACGCCCCGCACGGTCGCGCCCACCGCCCCGGAATTGGGCGTCCAGGCCTTCCCGAACGGCGGCGGCGCCTGGACCGGCGGCGGCAGGGTGGTCACCACGGCCGGCCGGGTCTTCTTCTCCTACCAGGGCCGTACGGCGTCCTGCTCCGGCAACGCCGTCACCAGCGCCAACAGGAGCACGGTCGTCACGGCCGGCCACTGCGTGAAGCTGGAGGGCGCCTGGCACACGAACTGGGTGTTCGTGCCGGGCTACCACGACGGCCAGTCGCCGTACGGCCGCTGGACCGCCACCAGGACCCTGTCCACACCCCAGTGGACGGCGAGCGAGGACATCAACTACGACATCGGCGCGGCGGTCGTCGCCCCGCTGGACGGCCGCTCGCTCACGGACGTCGTCGGCGGGCAGGGCATGGCCTTCGATACGGGCTACAGCCAGCGCATGTACTCCTTCGGCTTCCCGGCGGCCGCGCCCTACGACGGGGAGAAGTTCATCTACTGCAGCGGCACGACCAGCCGGGACTTCCTGCTCTCCCGCGACCACGGCATGACCTGCAACATGACCGGGGGCTCCAGCGGCGGCCCGTGGTTCACCCAGTTCAGCGAGGCCACCGGGACGGGCCTGCTGTCCTCGGTGAACAGCTTCAAGTACAACTTCCTGCCCAACCGGATGTACGGCCCGTACTTCGGCGCCGACGCGCAGAACCTCTACCAGGCGGCGCAGTCGTCCTGAGCCGCACTGGTTAGGCTCCTTCCGTGCCCTCGAAGAACGCCGGCCCCGAGCCCAGCAAGTCCGAGCAGACCCGCGCGCTGATCCTGGAGACCGCCATGCGGCTGTTCCAGGAGCGCGGCTACGACAAGACCACCATGCGGGCCATCGCCCAGGAGGCCGGGGTCTCCGTCGGCAATGCGTACTACTACTTCGAAGGCAAGGAACACCTGATCCAGGGCTTCTACGACCGGATCGCCGCCGAGCACCAGGCGGCGGTCCGGGACGTCCTGGACCGCGAGACCGAGCTGGAGGCGCGGCTGGCGGGCGTGCTCAGGGCATGGCTGGACGTCGCCACGCCGTACCACGAGTTCGCCGTCCAGTTCTTCAAGAACGCCGCCGACCCCGACAGCCCCCTCAGCCCCTTCTCCCCGGAGTCGGAGCACGCCCGCGAGGAGGCGATCAGCGTCCACCGCGAGGTGCTCGCGGGGGCGACGAGGACCAAGGTGCCGGAGGAACTCCGCGATGTGCTGCCGGAGTTGCTGTGGCTCTCCCAGATGGGCCTCGTCCTGTACTGGATCTTCGACCGCACCGAGGGACGGGAGCGCAGCTACAAGCTCGCCGCGCGAGGTGCCCGGCTCACCTCGCGCGGCGTCGCCCTGTCCCGCTTCCGTGTCCTGCGCCCCCTGGTCCGCGAACTGCACGAGCTGTTCACGGACTTCCTGCCGGGGATGACGAGGGTGCTGCCCACACCGGGCAAGGGCGGGAAGGACAGCCCGGCGGACCCTAGTTGACCGGGTCGACCTCTCCCTCGGCGACCAGCTCCACGTCGTACACCACCGGCCCGTCCCCCACGGCCACCTGCCGGGCCTGGGCACCGTGCCCGCCCGCGCTCGCCGACAGCAGGTAGGTGCCCGGGCCCGGGACCGCGACGACGTAGGAGCCGTCGGCCAGGGAGGTCACCCGGTCCAGCTGCCGACCGCCGCGGGTGAGCAGGGTGACGGAGGCGACGACGGGCTCGCCGTGGGGCGTGCGGATGAAGCCGTGGACCACCGAGGACGGGCCACCGGCCGGGTCGTGCTCCCGCGCCGGCTTCTCCTCCGAGGGCTCCACCGCCAGATGCGGCAGCCGCTTCTCCAGCCCGGCCGGGAGCCACCAGTTGGCGTTGCCGAGCAGATGCATCGCGGCCGGGACCAGGGCCGTGCGCAGGATGAACGCGTCCAGCGCGACCGCCGCAGCCAGGCCGATGCCCGCCATCGCGCCCTCCATGTCCCCGCTGAGGACGAACGCGGAGAACACGCAGATCATGATCAGGGCCGCGCAGTTGATGACCCGGCTGGTCTCCGCCAGGCCGACCCGGACCGCGCGGGCGTTGTCCTTGGTGTGCACCCACTCCTCGTGCATCCGGCTGACCAGGAACACCTGGTAGTCCATCGACAGGCCGAACAGCAGGGACAGCATGATGACCGGCAGGAACGCCGTGATCGGGCCCTCCTTGCCGATGCCGAGCAGCTCCGTGCCCCAGCCCCACTGGAAGATCGCCACCAGGACACCGAAGGACGAGGCGGCCGCGATCAGGTTCATCACCGCGGCCGTCAGCGGGACCACCAGGGAGCGGAAGGCGACCAGCAGGAGCAGGAAGCCCAGCGCGATGATCGTCCCCACGAAGTAGGGCAGCCGGTCGCCCGTGACCTGCGCGAAGTCCTTGAACACCGCCGTCACACCGCCGACATGGGCCTCGGCGCCCGTCGGCGGGATCACCTCGTCGCGCAGCCGGTCGATCAGCTGGTCCGTCGCCTCGGACTGCGGGGAGGTCGTCGGGACCACCTGGATCACGGTGACGCCGTTCACCTCGGGGGCCGCCGCCACCTGGGCCACGCCCCGCGCGCCGCGGATGCCGTCGACGAGCGCCTCGGGGGCCGCGCCCTCGACGACGACCTGGAGCGGGCCGTTGACGCCCGGCCCGAAGCCCTCGGCGAGCAGGTCGTAGGCCTGGCGGGTGGTCTGGGACTCCTGGTGGTTGCCCTGGTCGGTGGCGCCGAGCCGGAGCGAGAGGACCGGCACCGCGAGCGCGGCCATGACCACCACCGCGAGCAGCGCGACCGACCGGGGCCGCCGTTCGACGACGGTCGACCAGCGGGCGGCGAGACCGCTGGCCTCCTCCGGCTCGGGGCCGGTCGCGGCCAGCCTGCGCCGCTGGCGGCGGCTGAGCACCCGCATGCCCAGCAGACCGAGGAGGGCGGGCAGCAGGGTGATCGCCGCGAGGACGCTGAGCACCACGGTCAGCGAGGTCGCGATGACCACGCCGTCCAGGAAACGCAGGTTCATCACCAGCATGCCGGCCAGCGCGATGCACACCGTGCCGCCCGCGAACAGCACGGCCCGGCCGGAGGTGTTGAGCGCGGTCGCGGCCGAGTCCTCCGGGCTGCCGCCGCGCAGGATGCCGCGCCGGTGCCGGGTGACGATGAACAGCGCGTAGTCGATGCCGACGCCGAGACCGATCAACGAGCCCAGCAGCGGGGCAACTTCGGGCACGTTGGTGACATGGCTGAGCATCATCGTGGCCAGCATGCCGAGGCCGACGCCGAAGACCGCCACGACGATCGGCAGCAGCATCGCGAACAGCGAGCCGAAGGCGAGGAACAGCACGATCGCCGCGGCGACGATGCCGACCAGCTCGGCCGTGCCCTGCGGGGGCTCCTGGGTGCGGGCGATCGCCTGACCGCCCAGTTCCACCTGGAGCGAGTCGTCCGCCGCCGCCCGCGCGGTGTCGACGACGTCCTCGACCAGCTCCTTGGGGATCGCGTTCGCCTCCTGGGTGAACGTGATCTGGGCGTAGGCGATCCGCCCGTCCCGGCTGATCTGCGTCACACCCGCCTCGCCCGTGTACGGTCCGGCCACCTGGCCGACCCCGTCCATCCGGGCGATCTCCGCCAGCGCGGGCTCGATCCGGGACCGTACGGCGTCGTCCCGCACCGATCCCTCGTCGGTCCGCCACACCACCGTGTCCGTGTCGCCCGCGCGTTCCGGAAACGCCTTCTCCATCAGGTCGTACGCCCGCTTGGAGTCGGTGTCCGGGAGGGAGAAGACGTTCGCGTAGTCCGTCCCGGCCGCCGACCCGGCGAAGCCCAGGCCGAACAGCGCCCCCACCCACAGCAACAGGACCGCCAGCCGGTGCCGATAGCACCACCGTGCCAATGCCGCCACGTTCAAAGCCCCTTCGTCCTCGTCATCCGGTCGGCCCCCCGAGGTCCACGGCACCAGCATCGGGCGGGGCCCGCGCACGAGGACACCGCACACGGGGGACTCTCAAGGAACTCCAAGGCGGCCGGGGGCCCATGGCCCGCCGGGCGGCGTCGATACTGGGGGCATGACGACGGCCCCTGGCACCGTGCTGGTCGTGGAGGACGAGGAGAGCATCGCCGACGTCCTCGCCATCGCCCTGCGCTACCACCGCTTCGAGGTGATGACCGCGACCGGCGTCCGCGAGGCACTCGCGCTCGCCGAGCGGACCCCGCCCGACGCGGCCCTGCTCGACGTGATGCTCCCGGACGGCGACGGGCGTGCCCTCGGGCGCGAACTGCGCGCCCGGCGGCCCGAGCTGGCGATCGTGTTCCTCACCGCCCGGGACGCCCCCGCCGAGATCGTGGGCGCGCTCGGCTTCGGGGACGACTACATCACCAAGCCTTTCGACATCGACGTGGTCGTCGCCCGGGTGACCGCCGTGCTGCGCCGCACCCGCCCGGCCGACGTGCTCCCGCGGCGGCCGCCGCTGCGCTACGGCGACCTGGAGCTGGACGAGACGACGTACTCGGTGCACCGCGCGGGCCACACGGTCGAGCTGACCCCCACCGAGTACGCGCTGCTGCGCTTCCTGGTGCGCAACGGCGGCCGGATCGTGCCCAAGGAGCAACTCCTGCGCCACGTCTGGCAGTACGAGCACACCCCGCCCGAGTCGACCGTCGTGGAGACCTACATCAGCTATCTGCGGCGCAAGCTGGACGTCCTGGGGGCGCCGGTGATCACCACCCGGCGCGGTGTGGGATACGGGCTGGCATGAGGCGGCGGCGCAGGCAGGGTCTGCACTCCCTGCGGGTGCAGCTGACGGTGGCGAACGTGGTGCTGCTGTCCCTGGGCATCGTCATGGCGACCGCAGTCAGCCTGATGGCGGCCCGCTTCTATCTGCTCGACAAGATCGACACCGAGCTGAAGGCGTCCCGCACCTCGCTGCGCACCGCCGGGTTCACCCTGCGGCAGCTGGACGCGCTGCGGGAACTGGGCGTCGCCATGGACAGGTTCGGCACGGGCGCCGGCACCGACCCGTTGCCCGCGCCCGCCGTGCTGTACGTCGCCGTGGACCGGGCCGGTGACCCCGTGGGGCTCGGCCCGCTGCTGCCCACGACGCGCCAGCGGGCGCTGGCCGCCGCCGTGACCGACCCGGCCGCGGTGGCCGCCGAGGAGGAGCCGAGCGACGTCTCCGTGCAGGGCGAGCCGTACCGGCTGGTCGGCGCCCGGCTCCCGGACGGCACCATCGTCCTCATCGGCACCTCCACCGGAGCGCTGCACGAGGGCATGGGCAAGGCGCTGCGGCTCGATCTGGCCTTCGGCACGCTGCTGCTGGCGGTGCTGGGCTGCGTGACGATGGTCAGCGTGATGCGCCGGATGCGGCCGCTGGAGGACATGGTGGAGACGTCGTCGGCGATCGCCGAGGGCGACCTGGCCGCGCGGGTGCCCTCCAGCAGGCATCCCACCCAGGAGGTCGAGCAGCTGCGGCTCGCCCTCAACGCCATGCTCCACCAGGTGGAGTCGGCCCACCGCACCCGCGAGAGCAGCGCGGCCCAGCTGCGGCGGTTCGTCGCCGACGCCTCGCACGAGCTGCGCACCCCGCTGGCGGCGATCCGCGGCTATCTCCAGCTGTACGACAAGGGCATGCTCCAGGACCCGGCGGAGCGCAGGCGCGCCTGGGACCGGGTGCTGGCCGAGACCGACCGGATGGGGCGCCTGGTCGACGAGCTGCTCACCCTGGCGCGGCTCGACCAGCGGCCCGAACTGCGGCTGCGCAACGTCGACCTGAGCCGGCTGGTGCGCGAGGCGGCCGAGGACCTGCTGGTGCAGCAGCCGGACCGGCCGGTCGCGGTCGCCGCGGAGGGCTCGGTGCTGGTGCGCGCCGACGAGTCGGGGCTGCGCCAGGTGCTGGGCAATCTGCTGGGCAACGTCCGGGTGCACACCTCGGCCGAGGTGCCGGTGCGTCTCGGTGTGGAGCGGGTGGACGGGGTCGTGCGGCTGTGTGTCGCTGACCGGGGTCCGGGCCTCGGCGAGGAGGACGCGGGCCGGGTCTTCGACCGCTTCTTCCGGGCCGGGGGCGGCGCGGGCAGCGGGCTGGGCCTGGCCATAGTCCAGGGGGTCGTACGGGCCCACGGGGGCGAGGTGTCGGTGGTGACGGCGCCCGGCGAGGGCCTGGCCGTGACGGTGACACTGCCCGCGCGGGGGGAGGGCGGCCTCCCCCCGCCCGGCGACGAGTAGGGCGTGTTCCGCGAAAGCGGCCGGGGCCTTCGGAACACGCCCCCGTCGGGACGTCAGATCCAGTTCAGGCGCCACAGGCGGAACACGCCCGTGCCGTCCGAGAGGTACTGGCCGCCGCCGATGTCCAGGGTGGTGACGACGTACTCCTTGCCCTGCCACAGCGGGATGACCGGCACGTCCTCGGCGACGGTCTGCTGGAGCTCCTTGAAGGCGTCGACGGACTGGCCGCGGTCGGCGAACTGCTGGCTCTTGCGGACGAGCCCGTCGACCTCCTTGCTGGAGTAGCCGGTGTTCATGGTGCCGTCGGTGCCGACCAGCGGGGAGCCGAAGGTGTCCGCGTCCGGGTAGTCCGCGACCCAGCCCACGGCGTAGGCGTCGAGCCGGCCGCCCGCCCAGCGCTTCTGGAAGTCGGTCCACTCGTAGCCCTTGAGGCTGACCTTGAACAGGCCGTCCTTCTCCAGCTGCTTCTTGATCGCCTTCGCCTCGGCCTCGGCGGCGCCGCGGCCCTCGCCGTAGCCGTAGGTGAACTCGACCGGGAGGCTCACTCCGGCCTCCTCGAGCAGGTCGCGGGCCTTGGCGGCGCTCTGCTCGGGGTAGGTGTCGAAGAACGAGGTGGTGTGGCCGGTGATGCCGGCCGGGATCAGCGAGTAGAGCGGGTCGACCGTGCTGTCGTAGACGTTGACGGCGAGGTCCTCGCGGCTGATCAGCCAGGCCATGGCCTGCCGGACGCGCACGTCGTGCAGCGGCTTCCCGGCACGGGTGTTGAAGTAGAGGTTGCGGGTCTCGACGCCGTCCGCCTCGGACACCCGCAGGTCGGGGTCGCTGGGCGAGAGCTGGGCGAGGGTCTCCGGCGGCAGCTGGCGCGCGGCCACGTCGACCTCCTTGGCCTCCCAGGCACGGCCGAGCGCCTCGGAGTCCTCGAAGTAGCGCAGCTCGACCGGCTTCCCGGTGCCCTTGAGGGCGCCGCGGTAGCTGCCGTTGGGGGCGAGGCGCGCGCTGCCGTCCTTGGAGAACGAGCTGAGGGTGTACGGGCCCGTGCCGTCCACCGAGTCGCCCTCGCGCAGGGCGTCGGCCGGGTACTTCTCGCTGTCGACGATCGCGCCGGCGCCGGTCGCCACCTTGAACGGGAACGTGGCGTCGGACGAGGCCAGCTTGAAGGTGACCGTGTGGTCGCGGGCCTCGACGGAGTCCAGCGTGGAGAACAGCGAGGCCGGACCGACATCGGAGTTGATCTTGCGCATCCGGTCGAAGGAGAACTTCACGTCCTCCGCCGTCATCTCGCGCCCGCTGGGGAACTTCACCCCCTCGCGCAGCTCGCAGCGGTACGTCCGCAGACCCGCGCCGGTGAACTTGCAGGCCTCGGCCGCGTCCGGGACCGGCTCGGCGGCGCCCGCCTCGAACGTGAGCAATGACTGGAACACGTTGCTGAACAACGCCCATGATCCGGCGTCGTAGGCCCCCGCGGGGTCCAGTGACGTCACCGCGTCCGTGGTGCCGACCGCGATCGGGTCGTCCTTCTCCTCATGTGACGGCAGCAACTGCCAGCCACCCACTCCCGCGACTGCGATCACCAGCAGTGTCACGAGAATCCGCATGCGAATCGATCGCACCGGTGCCCCTCCCCAGGCCTTTCAAAGGCCACCTCCCCAGTGGCCGCGCTCAATTAATCACACCGGCCTGACCTGGCGGAAGGGGCCCCCGGGCAGTTGAGGAAGAAGTTTGCGAAGAACGTTATGAGAATGTTTCACAGGCTGTTCTCAGCCAAATCCCGAAGCGCTCAGCAGGACGGCCGCGAGCACCCCGGAGACCGCGAGCACGACCGCCGCGCGGACCAGGACCGCCCGGTCCGCGGCACGCCGCAGCGAGGGCACCGCGCGCAGGGCCCAGGTGAGCGGCAGGGAGCCGAGCGCGGCGCACGCCAGCAGGACCAGGGCACCCGCCGGGGACGCGGTGAGGACGCCGCCCCCGCCGTCCCCGCCGGCCTCGCCTGTCTCACCGCCCAGGTGCAGCAGGGCGGCGGCCCCGAGCCAGGCCACCGCGCAGCCGCCGGTGAGCAGGGTCTCGAACAGGGCGAGGCGGAGCCGTCCGCGCGCTGTCTCGGTGAGGGAACGCGCTCGCATCGGGCCCCCCGGTGTGTGCGGCTGCGGGCAGCCTCCCCCGTCAGGCCCGCTTCGACGCCAGTTGCACGACGGTGATGTCCGAGGGCGCTCCCACCCGGGTGGGCGGGCCCCAGGCGCCCGCGCCGCGGGAGACGTACAGCTGGGTGTCGCCGTGCCGCTCCAGGCCCGCGAGGGTCGGGTTCGCGGCGGCCGCGACGAGGTTGCCGGGCCAGAGCTGGCCGCCGTGGGTGTGGCCGGAGAGCTGGAGGTCGACGCCGTGCTCGACGGCCTCGTCGATCTGCACCGGCTGGTGGGCGAGCAGCACGCAGGTGCGGGCCCGGTCGCGGTCACCGAGGGCACGGGCGAAGTCGGGGCCCTGGCCCTCGTTCTCGCCCGCGATGTCGTTGACCCCGGCGAGGTCGAAGTACGGCAGCTCGGTGCGGGCGTTCTCCAGCGGCAGCAGACCGAGGCGGCGCACCTCCTCGACCCACTCGCCTGCGCCGGAGAAGTACTCGTGGTTGCCGGTGACGAAGTAGGCGCCGTGCCGGGCCCGCAGCCCGGCGAGGGGGGCCGCGGCCGGGCCGAGGTTGGCCACGCTGCCGTCGACGAGGTCGCCGACCACCGCGATCAGGTCGGGCTGCGTGGAGTTGATCGTGTCGACGACCTTCTGCGCGAAGCCGCGCCCGAGCACGGGGCTCAGGTGGATGTCGCTGACCACCGCGATCCGGAAGCCGTGCGCCGCGCGCGGCAGCTTCGCCAGCGGCACGGTGACCCGCTTCACCCCGGGGCCGCGCAGCACGCCGTACGTGCCGTAGCCGACGGTCCCGACGGCGGCCGCGGCGGCGGCCCCGGCGACGACGCGGGAGACGAACAGGCGGCGGCTGGGGCCGGTGGGCTGCCCGGAGTCGCCGCCGGAGCCGGCGGACTCGGGTTCGGGTTCGGGCTGCGGGCCGGGCCGCGGCTTGGCGGGCGGGGCACCGACCGTCGCGGGTTCCGGTTCCGTGCGCCGTATGTCCGTCGGGGTCGTCCGCTCGGGGCGGCGGCGGTCCAGGAGGATCCGGAGCAGCGGCCGTACGAGTTCACCCGCGGCCACGGCCAGGAACAGATAGAGCGCGAGCGCGAGCCAGAGGAAGCCCGGCCAGGCCAGGGTGCGCTGGAGCCAGAAGGGGGCGTCGGTGCGCTCGGCCACCATGGCGCCGACGAACAGCGCCCAGCCTCCGGCGATCAGTCCGGCGCCCGCCCGGCGGACCCAGCCCGGGGCGGCGGTGGTGTCCCGGAACAGGCGGCGCCACACATACCAGTTGGCGGCGACCATGACGCCGAGTGCGAGCAGTGCGAAGAGGATGACCACGCTGTCGTGTCCCTGATCCGGTGATGACCATGTCGTGCCGACGGTCCCGCTGAGGTGTCCGGCGCGCGGCCGCGCCCGACGGTGCCGCTATGACGTCGCGCGCAGTGCGCGCAGTCCACGCAACCCGATGCCGCCGACGACCGTCCCCAATACGAAGGAGACGACCGCCAGCAGCAGATGCACCCAGAAGTACGCCGTCGGGTCGCCGTCCTCGAAAGCCAGCCCGCTGCCGTCCTTGACCAGGTTCTTGACGAAAGTGACCCAGATGACCCAGCTCCACACCCCGAAAGCGAGCAGGAACCAGGAGACGGGGCGGCTGAGTTTCATAGCACCAGTATCACCGCCGGGTGGCCGGTTCCGTGGCCGGGGTGGGGAGGGGCCCGCGACGTCGACGGACGGTGCCTGTACGTTCTCGATCGTGCCCGCACCCCAGAAGACCGTGAGGCGATCCCTGCTGGTCGCTTCCGCCGCCTTGTTGACCGTGTCCCTCACCGCCCCGGCCGCCCTCGCGGCGCCGAAGCCCTCGCCGAGCGCCTCGGTGACCCCCTCGGCGACTCCCCCGGCGGGCATGTCGACCGTCGGCGGCGCGCGGCTCGGCCGGCCGGGCACCCAGGTCGAGCTGGCGCCCGGCGTCCCGGTGCTGCCCAAGGGCGTCACCGCGCGGTCCTGGATCGTGGCCGACGCCGAGTCGGGCGAGGTGCTCGCCGCGCACAACGCGCACTGGCGGCTCGCCCCGGCCAGCACGCTGAAGATGCTGTTCGCGGACACGCTGCTGCCGAAGTTCCCGCGCACCGAGAAGCACAAGGTGGTCCCCTCCGACCTCGCGGGGGTCGGCTCCGGCTCCAGCATGGTCGGCATAAAGGAGGACGAGACCTACACCGTGCACGACCTGTGGCTGGGCGTGTTCCTGCGCTCCGGCAACGACGCCGTGCACGTGCTGTCCGCGATGAACGGCGGTGTCGAGGCCACCGTCGAGGCGATGAACCGGCACGCCGAGGAGCTCCAGGCCCTCGACACCGAGGTGATCAGCCCCGACGGCTACGACGCCCCGGGCCAGGTGTCCTCCGCCTACGACCTGACGCTGTTCGCCCGCTCCGGGCTGCAGAAGAAGGACTTCCGCGAGTACTGCTCGACCGTGCGGGCCCAGTTCCCCGGCGAGACGAAGAAGAACAAGAAGGGCAGGGCCGTCCGGCAGTCCTTCGAGATCCAGAACACCAACCGGCTGCTGACCGGCGACTACGACATCTCCCAGTACCGCGGCATCGCCGGCGTCAAGAACGGCAACACCACCAACGCGGGCTCCACCTTCACCGGAGTCGCGGAGCGCAACGGCAAGGTGCTGCTGGTCACCGTGATGAACCCGGAGAAGGACGGCCACAACGAGGTCTACAAGGAGACCGCCCAGCTCCTGGACTGGGGCTTCCTGGCGTCCGGCAAGGTGACGCCGGTCGGCGAGCTGGTGGCGCCGAAGGGCGCGGCGGGCGCGCAGCCCGGCGCGACGGCCTCCGGTGCGGCGGGCGACGGGGCGGCGGGGTCCGGCTCCGGTGACAAGGCGGCGGAGGACGGCGGCGGTCGGGCTGCGGTCGGCGCCGCGGAGCCGGGCGGCTCGGGCGGGGTCGGGATCGCCGCGGCGATCACCGCGGGGGTGCTGGCGCTGCTGGCGGCCGGGGTGTTCCTGGTCAACCGCCGCTGGCCGCTGCCGGAGCTGATGCGTCGTCGTCGGTGACCGCCGCGCTCGTCTCCTCCTTCTGCGTCGCCGTCCAGGCGGCGCAGAACAGCAGCAGTTTCGCCGTGAAGTTGATCCACAGCAGCAGCGCCACGGGCACGCCGAACGCGCCGTACATGCTCTTCGTGGCGACGCCCTGGATATAGCCGCTGAGCAGCAGTTTCAGCGCCTCGAAGCCGACGGCGCCGATCAGCGCGGCGACCAGCAGGGCGCGGCGGTCCGGCTCGACACCGGGCAGCAGCGTGAGGACGTAGACGAAGACGAGGAAGTCGGCGAGCACGGCGACGGCGAACGCGGCCGCGTGCAGCAGGATGCTGCCGATCCCGCCCCGTTCGATGCCGAGCTGGTCGACGATCCAGCCGACCGCGGCCGAGGCGACGCCGGAGACGCCCAGCGTGACGAGCAGCGCGCCGCCGAGGCCGAGCAGCACCCCGGCGTCCTTCGCCTTGGCGACGAGCGGGTTCTCCTCCTTGTCCGGCAGCTCCCACACCGCGCGCAGACAGTCCCGCATCGAGCCGACCCAGCTGATACCGGTGACCAGCAGCAGGGCACCGGCGATCAGACCGACCGTGCCGGCGTTGTCGACCAGCGCGCCGATGTTCAGCTGGTCGGAGATGCCGGGCACCTGGTCGGCGATCTTGTCCTGGAGCTCCTGCTGCTGGTCCTCGCTGAGGGTGGCGGCGGCGATCGCGGCAGCCACCGTCAGCAGCGGGAACAGCGCGATGAAGCTGACGAACGTCATCGCGGCGGCCAGCCGGGTCCACTTCACCCGGTCCAGCCGCTCGTACGACCGCCAGGCGTGCGTGGTCGCCAGCCGGATGACGGCCGGTCCGACGACGGGGAGTTTCTTCAGCCAGTCCATGATCCGACCCTGCCCTGTCCGTGGGACACCGATGTGTGGGTACCCCGGAACGGCGGAGCTTCAGCGCTATGGGACGGCATACCATTAATCACCCGTTCCGGTCACAAGCGGTACGTTTCATGACCAAACGCCCGTAGAGCGGCGATACGGTCACCGCCATGCCTGCCGACTCCGACGCCGCCACCGCTCCCCTCACCGGCTGGGGCCGCACCGCCCCCGTCGGCGCCCGGCTGATCCGCCCGGGGAGCTATCTGGAGGCGGTGGCCGCCGTCCGCGGCTGCGGGGCCCGCGGCGGCATCCCGAGGGGCCTGGGGCGGACGTACGGCGACGCGGCGCAGAACGCGGGCGGCAGCGTGCTGGACATGACCGGCCTGGACCGGGTCCACGCCGTCGACGCCGACGAGGGCACCGTCCTGTGCGACGCGGGCGTCTCCCTGCACCGGCTGATCCAGGTGCTGCTCCCCCTCGGCTGGTTCGTACCCGTGTCCCCCGGCACCCGCCAGGTCACCGTCGGCGGCGCCCTCGGCGCGGACATCCATGGCGGGAACCACCAGGTGTCCGGCTCCTTCTCCCGCCATGTGCGCGCGTTCGAACTCCTCACCGCCGACGGTGAGGTCCGCCAGGTCGTCCCCGGCACCCACCTGTTCGACGCGACGGCCGGCGGGATGGGCCTGACCGGGGTGATCCTCACCGTGACGCTCCGGCTCCTGCGGGTCGAGACGTCCCTGATGTCGGTCGACACCGAACGAGCCGCCGACCTCGACGACCTGATGGCCCGGATGACCGCGGCCGGTCACCGCCACCGCTACTCCACCGCCCGGATCGACCTGCTCGCCCGCGGCTCGGCCACCGGCCGCGCCGTGCTGACCCACGGCGACCACGCCCCGCCGGACGCCCTGCCCGCCCGGCGGGGCGAGGAACCGCTCGCCTTCCGTCCCGGCCGCCTGCCCGCCGCCCCCGGCCTCGTCCCCGGCCTGCTGAACCGCCGCACGGTGGGCTGGTACAACGCCCTGCGCTTCCACGGGGCACCCCGCGCGCGGACCGGCGGACTCCAGCGGCTCGGCACCTTCTTCCACCCCCTCGACGCGGTCCCCCACTGGAACCGGGTCTACGGCCGCGGCGGCTGTGTGCAGTACCAGTTCGTCGTGCCGTACGGCCGCGAGGAGGCCCTGCGCCGGATCGTCTCCCGCCTCTCGGAGCGCCGCTGCCCGTCCTTCCCGGCCGTCCTCCAGCGCTTCGGCGAGGCCGGCCCCGGCTGGCTGTCCTTCCCCGCGCCCGGCTGGACCCTCGCCCTCGGCGTCCCGGCCCGGCTGCCCGGCCTCGGCACCCTCCTCGACGAACTGGACGAGGAGGTCGCCGCCGCGGGCGGACGCGTCTGCCTCGCCAAGGACTCCCGGCTGCGCCCCGGGCTGCTGCCCGCGATGTACGCGCGCCTGGACGACTTCCGGGCCCTGCGCGCGGAACTCGACCCACGCGGGGTGTTCACCTCCGACCTGTCCCGCCGCCTCGGCCTCTGACGGGCCGCCTGTCCCTCCCCTCACCCAGGAGCTGCCGTGAAGGACGCCTTCGGTCTGCCCCAGTCGCTGCTCGTCCTCGGCGGTACGTCCGAGATCGCGCTCGCCACCGCCCGCCGCCTGATCGCCCGCCGCACCCGTACCGTGTGGCTCGCCGGACGCCCCTCCCCCGCCCTGGACCGGGCCGCCGCGAACCTGCGCGCGCTCGGCGCCGACACCCGCACGGTCGCCTTCGACGCCCTCGACCTCGCCGGCCACGAGGCCGTGCTCGGCAAGGTGTTCGCCGAGGGCGACATCGACCTGGTGCTGCTCGCCTTCGGCGTCCGGGGCGACCAGGCGCGCGACGAACGCGACCCGGCCGCCGCCGTGCGTGTCGCCCAGACCAACTACACCGGCGCCGTCTCCGCCGCGCTGATCGCCGCCCGCGCCCTCCAGCACCAGGGCCACGGCTCACTGGTCGTCCTCACCTCGGCCGCCGCGGAACGCGTCCGCCGCGCCGACTTCGTCCACGGTTCCGGCAAGGCGGGCCTGGACGCCTTCGCCCAGGGCCTGGGCGACGCCCTGCACGGCACCGGCGTCCATGTCATGGTCGTCCGCCCCGGATTCGTCCGTACGAGGATGACGTCCGGCCTGCCCGAGAGGCCCCTGGCGACCACGCCCGAGGCGGTCGCGACCGCCGTCGAACTGGGGCTGCGGCGCAGATCGGAGACGGTGTGGGTGCCGGGCGCGCTCAGGCTGGTGATGTCGGCGGTACGGCACCTGCCGCGCGGGGTGTTCCGGCGGCTGCCGCTGTAGGAGCGCGCCGGGCCGTGCGGGACACGCCCTAGACGGCCGGCAGCGGGCCCTGTTCCACGGACGCCGCCGTGGCCTGCGGCGGCACCACGGAACCGCCGAAGAGATACTCGCGCAGCATGCGCCACACCCCGTCGGGGCCCTGCTCGTAGAGCGCGAAGCCGGTGCACGGCCAGGCGGCCTCGTAGTCGGCGAGCTCCGCGAAGGCGCGGTCCATGGCCGCCTCGTCGATGCCGTGGGCCACGGTGACGTGCGGGTGGTACGGGAAGTACAGCTCCCGGGCGACCGGCCCGGAGGCGTCGCGCACCTGCTGCTGGATCCGGGCGCAGTCCTCCCCGCCCTCGACGACCTTGACGAACACCACCGGCGACAGCGGACGGAAGGTGCCCGTCCCGCACAGCCGCATCGGGAAGGGCCGCCCGGCCGCGGCGACATGCGTCAGATGCGCCTCGACGGCCGGCAGCAGCGCCGGCTCGACCTCGGTCGGCGGCAGCAGGGTGACATGCGTGGGGATGCCGTGAGCCGCGGCGTCGCCGAAGCCCGCGCGTCGCTCCTGGAGGAGGCTGCCGTGCGGCTCCGGGACCGCGATCGACACACCGATCGTCGTCCCCACGTCGTCTCCTGTCGTCGTGTCGGTGGCTGGTACCGGCGGACCGGGCTCACGCCCGGCCGTCCCGGCTTTCGAGGGTACGGCCACGGCCGTGCTCCGGGCAGGCGCAGCCGAAGTGATGTGCAGCGCTCTGCCCGGTGGAACGGATGTGCGGTGGTGCGCCCCTGGCCGGCTCAGTGCTTGGCCGGCAGGAAGCCCACGCGGTCGTAGGCCTGCGCGAGCGTCTCCGCCGCGACGGCACGGGCCTTCTCCGCACCCTTGGCCAGGATCGAGTCCAGCGTCTCCGAGTCGTCCAGGTACTGCTGGGTCCGCTCCCGGAAGGGCGTCACGAACTCGACCACGACCTCGGCGAGGTCCGTCTTGAGCGCACCGTAGCCCTTGCCCGCGTACTTCTCCTCCAGTTCGGCGATTCCCGCACCCGTGAGGGTCGAGTAGATCGTCAGGAGGTTGCTCACGCCCGGCTTGGCCTCGGCGTCGTAGCGGACCACCGTGTCGGTGTCGGTGACCGCGCTCTTGACCTTCTTCGCGGTCGTCTTCGGCTCGTCGAGCAGGTTGATGAGGCCCTTCGGCGTGGACGCCGACTTGCTCATCTTGATCGCCGGGTCCTGGAGGTCGTAGATCTTCGCCGTCTCCTTGAGGATGTACGGCTTGGGGATCGTGAAGGTGTCCCCGAAGCGGCCGTTGAACCGCTCGGCGAGGTCACGGGTGAGCTCGATGTGCTGGCGCTGGTCCTCGCCCACCGGCACCTCGTTCGCCTGGTAGAGCAGGATGTCGGCGACCTGGAGGATCGGGTACGTGAACAGGCCGACCGAGGCGCGGTCGGCGCCCTGCTTGGCGGACTTGTCCTTGAACTGCGTCATGCGCGAGGCCTCACCGAAGCCGGTGAGGCAGTTCATGATCCAGGCGAGCTGCGCGTGCTCGGGCACATGGCTCTGGACGAACAGCGTGCAGCGCTCGGGGTCGAGCCCGGCCGCGAGCAGCTGCGCGACGGCGAGCCGGGTGTTGTCCCGAAGCTCCTTCGGGTCCTGCGCGACCGTGATCGCGTGCAGGTCGACGACCATGTAGAACGCGTCGTGGGACTCCTGGAGCGCCACCCACTGGCGGACGGCACCGAGGTAGTTGCCGAGGTGGAACGAGCCCGACGTGGGCTGGATTCCGGAGAGCACGCGAGGTCGGTCAGAGGCCATGCCCACCATTCTCTCAGGTCGCGGGGAGCGGTCGGGTCCTGGTCCGAAACAGGCGGGCACCGATCCGTCTCCGGCGGTGTAACAAGGGACCCGGGCCGCTGTCGGTCGTCGCCCGTGAGACGAGGAACACAGTGCCGCCGGATGCGGCGGGGCGGTGCCGACAACGCCGCGCGACGGCCCGGGAGGAGTCCGGGCCGTCGCGGGGGCGGCCCCGTCAGGAGCTGATCGATCCGTGCGTCACGGGTGGCGTCAGCCGAGGTCGACCTCGGGGTAGAGCGGGAAGCCCGCCACCAGGTCGGTGGCCCGGTGGGCGATCTCCTCGGAGATCTTCGTGTCGAGGACGTGGGAGGCCTTGGAGGGAGCGCCGGACTTGGTGGTGCCGGCCTCGGTGGCGGTGAGGACGCGGTCGATGAGACCGGCCACCTCGTCCATCTCGGCGGTGCCGAGGCCGCGGGTGGTCAGGGCCGGGGTGCCGACGCGGATGCCGGAGGTGTACCAGGCGCCGTTCGGGTCGGCCGGGATCGCGTTGCGGTTGGTGACGATGCCGGAGTCCAGCAGGGCGGCCTCGGCCTGGCGGCCGGTGAGGCCGTAGGAGGTGGCCACGTCGATCAGGTTGAGGTGGTTGTCCGTGCCGCCGGTGACCAGGGTCGCGCCGCGCTTCATCAGACCCTCGGCGAGGGCGCGCGAGTTGTCGACGATGCGCTGGGCGTAGTCCTGGAAGGAGGGCCGGCGGGCTTCGGCGAGGGCCACGGCCTTGGCGGCCATGACGTGCGGGAGCGGGCCGCCGAGCACCATCGGGCAGCCGCGGTCGACCTGGTCCTTGAGGGAGTCGTCGCACAGGACCATGCCGCCGCGCGGGCCGCGCAGCGACTTGTGGGTGGTGGTGGTGACGATCTGGGCGTGCGGGACCGGGTCGAAGTCGCCGGTGAGGACCTTGCCGGCGACCAGGCCCGCGAAGTGGGCCATGTCGACCATGAGCGTGGCACCGACCTCGTCGGCGATCTCGCGCATGATCCGGAAGTTCACCAGACGGGGGTAGGCGGAGTAGCCGGCGACGATGATCAGCGGCTTGAACTCGCGGGCCTGGGCGCGCAGGGCGTCGTAGTCGATCAGGCCGGTGGCCGGGTCGGTGCCGTAGGAGCGCTGGTCGAACATCTTGCCGGAGATGTTCGGGCGGAAGCCGTGGGTCAGGTGGCCGCCGGCGTCCAGGGACATGCCGAGCATGCGCTGGTTGCCGAAGGCCTGGCGCAGCTCGGCCCAGTCGGCCTCGGTGAGGTCGTTGACCTGGCGGGCCCCGGTCTTCTCCAGGAAGGGGACCTCGACGCGGTCGGCGAGGACCGCCCAGAAGGCGACGAGGTTGGCGTCGATGCCGGAGTGCGGCTGCACGTACGCGTGCCGGGCGCCGAACAGCTCACGGGCGTGCTCGGCGGCGAGCGCCTCGACCGTGTCGACGTTGCGGCAGCCGGCGTAGAAGCGGCGGCCTACGGTGCCCTCGGCGTACTTGTCGCTGAACCAGTTGCCCATCGCGAGGAGAGTCGCCGGGGAGGCGTAGTTCTCGGAGGCGATCAGCTTGAGCATCTCGCGCTGGTCGTGGACCTCCTGGCCGATGGCGTCGGCGACGCGCGGCTCGACGGCGCGGATCACGTCGAGGGCCGCGCGGAAGGCGGTGGACTCGGTGGAGAGGGGCTGCTGCTCGGGCATGTCGGCCTCCGGACGGCGTGTGTGGTCACGGTTCACGGCTGGCCCAGGCGCACGGCACTGATCTCACACGAGCCGCTCCCCGATGGTCGGTCCCATCCCAGCGCGCCAGTCACGGCCCTCGGCCAGCCTACCGGGCGGTTCCTCGCGCGCGGCTCCCGCGTCCACCATGCGGGCGACGATAGAAGGTAGGTCTGCCCTCATTTGTCTGCCACACCTCCGGGAGACGCCATGACCGCCACCGACGCCCTCATCGCCGCCGCAGAGGCGCACAGCGCGCACAACTACCACCCCTTGCCGGTGGTGGTGGCCACGGCCGACGGGGCGTGGATGACGGATGTGGAGGGGAGGCGGTACCTGGATCTGCTGGCCGGCTACTCGGCGCTCAACTTCGGGCACGGCAACCGGCGGCTGGTCGAGGCGGCGAAGGCGCAGCTGGACCGGGTGACGCTGACCTCGCGGGCCTTCTACCACGACCGCTTCGCCGCCTTCTGCACGGAGCTCGCGGACCTGTGCGGCATGGAGACGGTGCTGCCGATGAACACCGGCGTGGAGGCGGTGGAGACGGCGGTGAAGACCGCCCGGAAGTGGGGGTACCGGGTCAAGGGCGTGCCCGCGGAGATGGCGAAGGTCGTCGTCGCGGGCGGCAACTTCCACGGCCGCACGACGACGGTGATCAGCTTCTCGACGGACCCCGAGGCGCGGGCGGACTTCGGGCCGTACACGCCGGGCTTCGAGATCGTGCCGTACGGGGATCTGACGGCGATGCGGTCGGCGCTGACGGAGAACACGGTGGCGGTGCTGCTGGAGCCGATCCAGGGCGAGTCGGGGGTGATCGTGCCGCCGGCCGGCTATCTGCCGGAGGTCCGCAGGCTGACCCGGGAGCGGAACGTGCTGTTCGTGGCGGACGAGATCCAGTCCGGGCTCGGGCGCACGGGGCGGACCTTCGCGTGCGAGCACGAGGGGGTCGTGCCGGACATGTATGTGCTGGGCAAGGCGCTGGGCGGCGGGATCGTGCCGGTGTCGGCGGTGGTGTCGAGCGAGGAGGTGCTCGGGGTGTTCCGGCCCGGGGAGCACGGGTCGACGTTCGGCGGGAACCCGCTGGCGTGCGCGGTGGCGCTGGAGGTGCTCGCGATGCTGCGGACGGGCGAGTACCAGGAGCGGTCGGCCCTGCTCGGCGAGCGGCTGCACGGGGAGCTGTCGGCGCTGTCCGGCGGCGGGCGGGTCACGGCGGTGCGGGGGCGCGGTCTGTGGGCGGGGGTCGACATCGCCCCGGCGTACGGGACGGGGCGGGAGGTCTCGGAGCGGCTGCTGGAGCGCAGGGTGCTGGTGAAGGACACCCATGGGCACACGATCCGGATCGCGCCGCCGCTGGTGATCTCCGAGGAGGACCTGGACTGGGGGCTGGCCCAGCTGCGGGAGGTGCTGAGCGCGTAGCGCCCGGCCCTCGCCGAAGCCCGTGCCGCCGGCCGCGACCCCGCTTCAGAGGATCACATGCGGCAGGAAGCGGGCGTACTCGTCGGTGACCAGGCCGGAGGACTCGCGGATGCCGAGGCCGGCGGACTCGCCGTCGACGACCCACGCGCCGAGGACGACGTGGTTGCCGTCGAAGGCGGGGAGGGGGGCCAGCTCCTGGTAGCAGCAGGGCTCGTCGCGGGGGACGGGGGCGGTGCCCGGCGGGTGCACGGTGACGCCCGCGCCCTCGCGGCCGAGCAGCGGCTTGGCGACATAGCCGGTCGTGGCGGCCGGCTCACGGGGGCCGTCGAGGTGGGCGGCCAGGAGGTTGGGGTGGCCGGGGTAGAGCTCCCAGAGGACGGCGAGCAGGGCCTTGTTGCTGAGAAGCATCTTCCAGGCCGGTTCGATCCACAGGGTGGTGCCGGTGCCGCCGCCGTTGTCGAGGCTGTCCAGGACGTGGCCGGCGAAGCGGTCGGTGGTGAGCCACTCCCAGGGGTAGAGCTTGAAGACGCTGCGGATGAACTTCAGGCGCTTGTCGACGAACCGGCGGGAGAGGCGGTCCCAGCCGATGTCCTCCATGGAGATCCACTCGGTGCCGAGCCCGGCCTGTTCGGCGGTCTCGCGGAGGTAGGCGACCGTCATCAGGTCCTCGCCGAGTTCGTCGGCGCTGGAGTGGGCGAAGTACAGGGGGCTGCCGGGCGGGAGCAGGGAGGCCTGGCGCCGCCAGGCGGCGACGAGGCGTTCGTGGAGGGAGTTCCACTGGTCGGCGCCGGGGAAACGTTCCTCCATCCAGAACCACTGCGGGCTGGCGGCCTCCACCAGGGACGTGGGGGTGTCGGCGTTGTACTCCAGCATCTTGGCGGGGCCGGTGCCGTCGTAGCGGAGGTCGAAGCGGCCGTAGACGGAGGGGAGTTCGTCGCGGCGGTGCCAGGCCTCGGTGACCGCGCGGGCGAGGCGCGGGTCGGTGATGCCGAGGTCGGCCAGGCGGTCGGTGCGCACGATGTGGGCGGCCGCGGCGAGGCACATCTCGTGGAGCTCCTCGACGACCTCCTCCAGCGCCTCGACCTCCTCCAGGGAGAAGACGTAGTAGGCGCTCTCGTCCCAGTAGGGGCGCAGGGAGCCGTCGGGGTGGCGGGTGAGCGGGTAGATCAGGCCCTGCTCCTCGACGGTCTGCTGCCAGCCGGGGCGGGGCGCGATCGTGCGGCGTTCCATGGCGGTGTCCGTGCGGGCCGGGTCAGCCGCCGCCGCTGCCGCCCGAGCAGCCGAAGCCGCCCCGGTCGACGGCCTCGCTGCGGCTGAAGGTGCCGTAGTCGGCGTAGCCGCGGTCGATGTCGGCGTCGTAGTACCAGGCGGCGTCCCGGGTGCCGGACTTGCGGTTCTTGCCGCTCTTTCCGTACGAGGAGGAGGACGACGAGCCGGACTTGCAGTTGCTGTCGGCGACGACCTTGTAGCCGTTGAGGTAGTCGTAGCTGTCGCGGTCGACGCAGCGGCGGTCCGGGTCGGAGCCGCAGGACGTGAGGGCCGCCGCGACGACGCCCATGCCGCCGAGGACGACCGTGCCGGAGCGCAGCCGTCGCCGTGCTTCTGCCATGTCGGTTGTCTCCCCCGAGAGTTCGTGCGTGTGCCCGCACACCCTAGTGGAGGGCCGCGCACAGCGCGTCGAGGGTCCCCGCCCAGGCATGGTCGGGCGGGGTTCCGTAGCCGATGACCAGGGCGTCGGGGGCTTCGCCTGCGGCGGCCGGGTGGCGGTGGAAGGACAGCCCGTGCACGGCGAGACCGTGCCAGGCGGCGGCGCGCAGGACGGACCGCTCGGTGCCCGGCGGCAGCCGCAGGACGGCGTGGAGTCCGGCCGCGATGCCGGTGACCGTGACCTGCGGGGCGCGTTCGGCGAGGGCGGCGACCAGGGCGTCACGGCGGCGCCGGTAGCGCAGCCGGGCGGCGCGCAGATGGCGGTCGTAGGCGCCGGAGGCGATGAACTCGGCGAGGGTGAGCTGCTCGACCACGCTGGCCGAGCGGGCCCCGCCCAGCGCCGTGACCTCCTCCACCAGCGGGCGCGGCAGCACCAGCCAGCCCAGACGCAGACCGGGGGCGAGGGACTTGCTGGCGGTGCCGAGATAGGCGACGCGGTCGGGGTCCAGGACCTGGAGGGCGCCGACGGGCTGGCGGCGGTCGTAGCGGAACTCGCCGTCGTAGTCGTCCTCCAGGATCACTCCGCCGGTGCGGCGGGCCCAGTCGACGAGGGCGGCGCGGCGGTCGGAGCGCAGTGCGAGACCCATGGGGAACTGGTGGGCGGGGGTGAGCAGCACCGCGCCCTCGGCGGCCAGGCCCTCGGTGACGGTGCCGTGGTCGTCGAGCGGCAGCGGCGCGGTGCGCAGGCCCTCGCGTTCCACCAGGCCCCAGTGCATGTCGAGGCCGTAGGACTCCACGGCGAGGGTGTCGAGGCCGCGTCGGCGCAGGGCCTGGGCGAGCATCCGCAGTCCGTCCGCGAAGCCCGCGCAGACGACGATCCGGTCGGGGTCGGCGCGCACCCCGCGGGCGCGGGAGAGGTATCCGGCGAGGGCGGTGCGCAGTTCGACGCGGCCGCGCGGGTCGCCGTAGCCGAGGGCGTCGTGCGGGGCGGCGGCCAGGGCGCGGCGGGCGGCCGTGAGCCACTGGGCGCGCGGGAAGGAGGAGAGGTCGGGGGTGCCGGGGATCAGCGAGTGGGCGGGGCCGGCGGCCGGGCGGCGGTGCGGGGGCGGGAGCGTCTCGGGCGCGGCGGGCGCGGTGCGTTCGGCGACCCTGGTGCCCGAGCCCTGCCGCCCGGTGAGCCAGCCCTCGGCGACGAGGTCGGCGTAGGCGTCGGCGACGGTGTTGCGGGCGATGCCCAGGTCGGCGGCGAGCACGCGGGAGGACGGCAGCCGGGTGCCGGGGGCGAGCCGGCCGGTGCGCACGGCCTCGCGCAGGGCGTCGGTCAGACCGCGGCGCAGCCCCGGCCCGGCGGGTTCCAGATGCAGGTCGATGCCGAAAGTGGCCCACGGTTTCGCCATGACAATGGACCATACCCGTGGGCCTTCGGGTTCCTAGGGTCGTAGACATGACTACGGAAGAGACGGTCGAGTACGCCCCCGAACGCCCCGCCCGCCTGGCCTGGGCCGAGCTCGCGCCCGATGTGTACAGGGCGATGGTCCGGCTGGAGACGGCCGCGAAGAAGGGCCTGGACCCGCGGCTGGTGGAGCTGGTCAAGATCCGTGCCTCGCAGCTCAACAACTGCGCCTTCTGCCTGGACATGCACAGCAAGGACGCGCTCGCCGCGGGGGAGAGCGTGGAGCGGATCGTGCAGCTCGGCGCGTGGCGGGAGTCGGAGCACTTCTACACGGAGCGGGAACTGGCGGCCCTGGAGCTGACCGAGGCGGTGACCGTGCTGACCGACGGTTTCGTGCCGGACGAGGTCTACGAGCGGGCCGCCAAGCGGTTCGAGGAGGCGGAGCTGGCCCAGGTGATCGCGGTGATCACGGTCATCAACGCGTGGAACCGGTTCGGTGTGACCTGCCGGATGGCGCCCGGGCACTACCGGCCGGGGGCGCACACGTGAGCGACGGGCGGTCCGGCCCGGTGAGCGGCGGCGGGGCGGCGGTCCTGCGCGCCCTGCACCGGCGCCCCTCCCCCGCCGACCCCCTGGTCCTGCCCGGCCCCTGGGACGCGGCCGGTGCCCGGGTCCTGGTCGAGGCGGGGTTCCCGGCGCTGGCCACGCCGAGCGCCGCCATCGCCGCCTCGCTGGGGTACGAGGACGGGCGGACCCCGGCCGACGAGATGTTCGCGGCGGTCGCGCGGATCACCCGGGCCGTGGACGTGCCGGTCTCGGCGGACGTCGAGGGCGGGTACGGACTCGCCCCGAAGGAGCTGGTGGAGCGGCTGCTCGAGGCCGGGGCCGTGGGCTGCAATCTGGAGGACTCGGCCCACGGCGTTCTCAAGGATCCGGGGCGGCACGCCGACTGGCTGGCCGAGGTGCGGTCGGCCGCGGCGGACCAGCTGTTCGTGAACGCGCGCATCGACACCTTCCTGCGCGGGGTCACCGATCCGGACCGGGCCATCGAGCGGGCCGCGCTGTACGTGGCGGCGGGCGCCGACTGCGTCTACCCGATCGGCGCCCCGCACGCTCTGCTGCCGCTGCTGCGGTCCGGGATCCAGGGGCCGGTCAACGTCCTCGCGCCGCTGGGGGACGGCGGGGACGGCGAAGGCGAGGGCCACGAGGGCCCCTCGCTCGCCGAGCTCGGTGAGCGAGGGGCCACCCGGATCACGTTCGGCCCCGGCCTCCAGCGCCGGGCGAACCGCGCGCTGCGCGAGATCGCCGAACGGCTGAGGTGAAGGCGGGGCCGGCCGTGTACGGGCCGGCCTTCGGCCGACGGCCGGGCCGGCCCGTACGCCGGGCCTGCGTGCGCGGGGGCGTCAGGACCACCGCGTACGCCGGGCCCGCTCGTGGGGCGGTGTCAGGACCACCGCGCGCCGGGCCCGCTCGGGGGACGGCGTCAGGACAGCCAGGCGCGCCAGGTGGACTCGTGGCCCTCCACCCACTTCTGCGCCGCGTCCTCGGGGCTGAGCTTCTGGTCGGCGATCATCAGGGAGACCTCGTTCTGGTCCTCGGTGGTCCACGTGAACTTCTTGAGGAACGCGGCCGCCTCGCCGCCGGACCGGGCGAAGTCCGCGTTGAGGTACTTCTGCAGCGGGGTGTGCGGATAGGCGCAGGCGACCTTCTCCGGGTCGGCGTCGCAGCCCTCCTTGTACGCGGGCAGCTTCACCTCGGTCATGGGGACCTTCTTGAACAGCCACTGCGGCGCGTACCAGTAGGTCAGGAACGGCTTCCGGGCCTTGGCGAACTGCTGGATCTGGGTGATCTGCGCGGCCTCGGACCCGGCGAACACGACCTGGTAGTCCAGGTCGAGGTTCTTCACCAGCGCCTTGTCGTTGGTGATGTAGGACGGGGAGCCGTCCATCAGCTGGCCCTTGCCGCCGCTCTCCGGGGTGCGCATCTGATCGGCGTACTTGTCCAGGTTCTTCCAGTCGGTGACGTCCGGGTGCTTCTTCGCGAAGTACGTCGGCACGAACCAGCCGATGTGTCCGGTGACGCCGAGGTCGCCGCCGCGGGCGATGGTCTTCTTGTCCTCGACGTAGCGCTGTTCCTCGTCGGGGTGGCCCCAGTCCTCCAGCAGGGCGTCGACGCGGCCCTGGCTCAGCGCGTCCCAGGCGGGCACCTCGTCGATCTGGACGGTGTCGACGCGGTAGCCGAGCTCGTGCTCCAGCAGGTACCTGGCGACGGCCACGTTGGCCTGGGCGCCCACCCAGGACTGCACGGACAGGGTCACGGTCCGGGCGCCCTGGGCGTTCGCGAAGGGCGAGGCCTGCCGGGTCATGTCGGCCGCGCCGCAGCCGGTGAGCAGCAGCAGCGCGCCGGCGGCGGCCAGGGCGGTGGTACGGGTACGCATCTCAGGCTCCCTTCGTCGCGCGCCGTTCGGTGGGCTGGGTCACGCGGTCCAGCATCAGGCCCAGGCAGACGATGGCGGCGCCCGCCACCAGACCGGTGGCCAGATCGCCCTGGGCGAGGCCGAGGACGACCTCGTAGCCGAGCGCGCCACCGCCGACCAGGCCGCCGATGATGACGACGGCGAGGACCAGGACCACGCCCTGGTTCACCGCCAGCAGCAGCGCGGGGCGGGCCAGCGGCAGCTGGACCTGGCGCAGTTGCTGCCAGGCAGTCGCGCCGAGCGAGCGGGAGGACTCCAGCGCGGCCGGGTCGACCTGGCGCAGGCCCTGGGCGGTGATCCGCACGACGGCGGGCAGCGCGTAGACGACGGCGGCGGCGACGGCCGGAGCGCGGCCGACGCCGAACAGCGCGACCACCGGGATCAGGTAGACGAACTGCGGCATCGTCTGGAAGACGTCGAGGACGGGCCGCAGCAGCTTCTCGAAGCGCTCGCTGCGGGCCGCGGCGACGGCGGTGGCGACGCCCAGGACCAGGGTGACGGCGACGGCGGCCAGCACCTGGGACAGCGTGTCCAGCGCGGGCTCCCACACGCCGAGCGCACCGATCGCGGCCATCGCGGCGACCGCGGTCAGCGCGGTGCGCCAGGTGCCGATCAGCCAGGCCAGGGCGGCGACGGCGAGCAGCACGGACCACCAGGGCAGCCACAGCAGGCCGTCGCGCAGCGGGTCGAGCACCCAGGTGGTGAAGTGACCGGCCCAGTCGGCGGTGCCGCCGACCACGGGCACGCCCGAGTACAGGTGCGCGGTCATCCAGCCGACCACGCGGTTCACGGGCGCGGCGATGTCCAGCACCCAGGCCTCGGGCCACTCCAGACGGCTCGTCAGCCACCCGGCGAGGGCGATCGCGGCCGCGGCGCCCAGGGCGTACGGCCATGCCGAGCGCGCCGGTGCCGGGACCTGGCCGCTGCGGCCGGCGGCGGCGGTGACACGGTCCAGCACGACCGCGAGCAGCACGATCGGGATGCCGGCCGCAAGGGCCGCGCCCACGTCGACGGAGGCCAGCGCCTGGTAGACGCGGTCGCCGAGGCCGCCGGCGCCGATCACCGACGCGATGACCGCCATGGACAGGGCCATCATGATCGTCTGGTTGAGGCCGAGGAGGAGTTCCTTGCGGGCCAGCGGCAGACGGGCGGTCAGCAGCCGCTGCCGGGCGGTGGCGCCCAGCGAGTCGACGGCCTCCAGCACGCCCGGGTCGGCGCCGCGCAGGCCCAGCGCGGTGAGGCGGGCCATGGGCGGGGCGGCGTAGACGACCGTGGCGAGCACGGCCGCGGGGACGCCGATGCCGAAGACCAGGACGACGGGCAGCAGGTAGGCGAAGGCCGGCAGCACCTGCATGGTGTCGAGCACGGGCCGCAGCGCGCGGTGCGTCCGCGCGGACAGCCCGCCCGCGAGCCCGAGGAGCGCGCCGACGGCGACGGAGGCGGCGACCGCCACCACCATCAGCGCCAGCGTCTGCATCGTCGGCACCCACATGCCGAGGGCGCCGCAGGTCAGGAAGGCCGCCGCGGTGCCCGCGGCGAGCCGTGCCCCCGCCACGCGCCAGGCGACGGCCGCGCCGATCGCGGTCACACCGGCCCAGCCCACGGCGAGCAGTGTGAGGTAGACGGCGCGTACGGCTAGGACGACGCCGTTGCTGACGTGGCCGAGGCCGTAGAGGAACACCGGGTGGGTGTCGCGGTTGTCGATGATCCACGCACCGGCGTCGGTGAGGGGCTTGTCGAGGTCGACGGTGAGCGCGTCGGGCCAGGCGCCGCCCGCCCAGCGGGCCTGGGCCAGGGGTACGAGGACGGCGGCGGCGAGCGCCAGCAGCAGCAGCTTGCGCGCGGCCGGGCGTTTGAGGAAGCCGGGCAGGGTGTGGGGGGCGGGAGCGGTGAGGGTGGCCATCACGCCACCTCCTCACGCGGCTGGGCGCCCGCGACGACGCCCAGCAGCCGGGCGTGGTCCACGACGCCGAGGCAGCGTCCCGACTCCATCACCCGGGCGGGCTCCCCGGTGCGGGCCACGGCCTCGATCGCCTCGGCGACCGTCGCCGTCGGCGCCACGGCCGGGCCGGAGACGGACTCCTCGGGCGTCGCCGGGCGCATGGCCGTACGGACGGTGATGACCTGCTCGCGGGGCACGTCACGGACGAAGTCGCGGACATAGTCGTCGGCCGGGGAGCCGACGATCTCCTCGGGGGTGCCGAGCTGGACGACCTGGCCGTCGCGCATGAGGGCGATGCGGTCGCCGAGCTTGAGGGCCTCGCCGAGGTCATGGGTGATGAAGACCATCGTGCGGCCCTCCTCACGGTGCAGGCGCACGACCTCCTCCTGCATGTCCCGTCTGATCAGCGGGTCCAGTGCGGAGAACGGCTCGTCGAACAGCAGCACCTCGGGGTCCACCGCCAGCGCCCGGGCGAGGCCGACGCGCTGCTGCTGGCCGCCCGACAGCTGGCTCGGCCGGCGCTGCTCCAGGCCTTCGAGGCCTACTTTCTGCACGACCTCGGCGGCCTTGGCGCGGCGCTCGGCCTTGCCGACGCCCTGGATCTCCAGACCGTAGGCCACGTTGTCGAGGACCGTGCGGTGCGGCAGCAGGCCGAAGTGCTGGAAGACCATCGCGGCGCGGTGGCGGCGCAGTTCGCGCAGCCGGGCGGTGTCCATGGCGCGGACGTCCTCGCCGTCGATGGCGAGGGAGCCGGCCGTCGGCTCGATCAGCCGGGTCAGACAGCGCACCAGGGTGGACTTGCCGGAGCCGGACAGGCCCATCACGACGAAGACCTCGCCCTTGCGGACGTCGAAGGACACATCGCGGACGGCGGCCGTGCAGCCGGTGCGGGCGCGCAGCTCGGCCGGTTCCAGCGCCGCCAGCGCGGGGTCGGCGGGGACGCGGTCGGCCTTGGGGCCGAACACCTTCCACAGGCCCTGGACGGAGAAGACGGGGGTACTCATCACGCACCACCTCCGATCAGCTCGACGGCCTTCTCACCGACCATGAGCACCCCGATCATCGGGTTGACGGCGGTCATGGTCGGGAACACGGAGGCGTCGGCGATCCGGATGCCGTCCAGGCCGCGGATCCTCAGCTCCGGGTCGACGACGGCCAGTTCGTCGTCGCCCGCGCCCATCCGGCAGGTGCCCGCGGGGTGGTAGACGGTGTGGGCGGCCTTGCGGGCGTACTCGCTCAGCTCCTCGTCGCCGGTGACCTCCGGGCCGGGGCACACCTCGCGCTTGAGCCAGCCGGCCAGCGGCTCGGCCTTGGCGATCTCGCGGGCGATGCGGATGCCGTCGACCAGAGTGCGGCCGTCGTAGTCGTCCTCGTCGGTGAAGTAGCGGAAGTCCAGCGCGGGCTTGACCGACGGGTCGGCGCTGGTGAGATACAGCCGCCCGCGGGACTTCGGCTTGGGGATGTTCGGGGTCATGGAGACGCCGAACTCCGGCCGCTCGTAGCCCAGTCGCTCCGGATTGTCCGTGAACGGGATCTGGTAGAAGTGGAACATCAGGTCAGGGCCCTGGTGTTCAGGGTCACGGCGGACGAACAGGCCCGCGTCGGAGTCCATCGCGGAGTTCTCCGGGATGGGGCCGTGGGTCTCCCACACGATCACCGACTCGGGGTGGTCCAGCAGGTTCTCGCCGACGCCCGGCAGATCCAGCGCCACCGGTATGCCGAGCGCCTCCAGGTCCGCGCGCGGGCCGATGCCCGAGTGCAGCAGCAGCCGCGGCGAGTCGACCGCGCCCGCGCAGAGCACGACCTCGCGCCGGGCCCTGACGAGGATCTCCTCGCCGTCCTCGGTGCGCACGTGGACGCCCTCGGCCCGGGTGCCGTCGAGCTCCAGGCGGTGCGCCCAGGTCTCCAGCAGGATCGTCAGGTTGGGCCGCCGGTCCATCACCGGGTGCAGATACGCCACCGACGCCGAGGAGCGCTTGTTGTTCTCGGGGTGGTAGGCGAGGTCGAAGAAGCCGGCGCCTTCGGTGAAGGGTCTGGTGTTGAAGCCCTCGACGCGCGGGACGTCCAGCGCCGCCCGTGCCGCGTCCACGAAGTCGCGGGCGATGGCGTTCCGGTCCTTCTCGTCGACGGGGACGATGTTGTTGAGCAGCCGGGCGTAGTACGCCTCCATCTGCACCGCGCCCCAGCCCTTGGCGCCGGCCGCCTCCCACTCGTCCCAGTCGGACGGCAGCGGCTTGAAGGCGATCAGGGTGTTGTGGCTGGAGCAGCCGCCCAGCACACGGGCGCGGCTGTGCCGGATGTGGGAGTTGCCGCGGGGCTGCTCGGTGGTCGGGTAGTCGTAGTCGAGCTCTCCGCCGAGCAGGCCCATCCAGCGGCGCAGCGTCAGCACGTCGTCGCGGCCGACGTCGCTGGGGCCGCCCTCGATGACGGCGACCGTGACGTCCGGGTTCTCCGTGAGCCGCGAGGCGATGACGGAGCCGGCGGTGCCGCCGCCGACGACGACGTAGTCGTACGTGTGGGGGTCGTGGGGGGTGTTCGTGTCATGGGTCATGCGGGGTACTCCTGGAGGCGTGGGGGCCTGGGAACTCGGGGGTCTTGAGGGACCGGGGCGGCGGGTCAGCCTCCGAACCAGCGGACCGGACGGGGCGCCAGGTTCTGGTAGACGTGCTTGGCCTCCCGGTACTCGGCGAGCCCGGACGGGCCCAGTTCCCGGCCCACTCCGCTGCGGCCGAAGCCGCCCCACTCCGCCTGCGGCAGGTAGGGGTGGAAGTCGTTGATCCAGACGGTGCCGTGCCGCATCCGGTCCGCGACCCGCCGGGCGCGACCCGCGTCGGCGGTCCACACCGCGCCCGCCAGGCCGTACTCGGTGTCGTTGGCGAGGAACACCGCCTCGTCCTCCGTGCGGAACGTCTCGACGGTGAGCACCGGGCCGAAGATCTCCTCGCGGACGGCCTTCATCCCGCGGTGGCAGGCGTCGAGCACGGTCGGCTCGTAGAACCAGCCGGGCCCCTCGGGGCGCTTGCCGCCGGTGCGCAGTACGGCACCCTCCGCCAGCGCGGAGGCGACGTGGGCCTCGACCTTGGCGCGATGCTGCTCGGAGACGAGCGGGCCGCACTCGACGCCGTCCTCGGTGCCGCGGCCCAGGCGGATCCGGGAGGCGCGCAGGGCGAGTTCGGCGACGAAACGTTCGCGGACGGACTCCTCGACGATGAGGCGGGAGCCGGCCGAGCAGACCTGGCCGCTGTGGATGAAGGCGGCGTTGAGGGCCTGGTCGACGGCGGTGTCGAAGCCCTCTTCGCTCGCACACGCGTCGGCGAAGACGACATTGGGGTTCTTGCCGCCGAGTTCGAGGGCGACCTTCTTCACCGAGACCGCCGCGGCCTGGGCGACCTTGACCCCGCTGGCGAGGCCGCCGGTGAAGGAGACCAGGTCGACGTCGGGGTGCTCGGCGAGCCGGGCGCCGGCCGAACCGCCGGGTCCCGTCACGAGGTTGGCCACGCCGTCGGGCAGTCCGGCCTCGACGAGCAGGTCGATCAGGGCGATCGTCGTCAGCGGCGTGATCTCGCTCGGCTTGACGACGAAGGTGTTCCCGGCGGCCAGGGCCGGGGCGATCTTCCAACTGGCCTGGAGCAGGGGGTAGTTCCAGGGCGTGATCAGCGCGCAGACGCCGACGGGCTCGTGTACGACGACGCTGTGCACCTCGGGGGTGCCCGCGTCCACGACCCGGCCCGGGGCCTCGGCGGCGACCAGGTCGGCGAAGTAGCGGAAGGCGTCGGCGACGCAGTCGATGTCGACGCGGCCCTCCTCGACGGTCTTGCCCGCGTCGCGGCTCTCCAGCAGACCGAGGCGCTCGCGGTCGCGCACGAGCAGGGCGGCGACGCGGCGCAGCAGGGCGGCGCGCTCCGCGGCGGGTGTGCGCGGCCAGGGCCCCTGCCCGCCGTCGAAGGCGCGGCGGGCGGCCTCGACGGCCAGGTCCGCGTCCTTCTCGTCGCCCTCCGCGACGACCGCGAAGGGCAGGCCGTCCGCCGGGTCGAGGATCTCGCGCGTGGCGCCCGAGGCCGCGTCGCGCCACTGTCCTGCCACGTGGACGGTCTGCCGGGTCCGGTGTTCCGCTGTGTCCGCCATTGCCTGGTTCTGCCTTCCGTTCCTGTTCCGTGCCCCTGTGTCACTTCCGTGTCACTGTCGGGGACCGGGTTCGCCTGCCCCTCCGATGCGCGGGCATGCGGAATTCACGGTCGAAAGTGCTCGGCGTCACTGAGGATTCCGGCAAAACTCAGGCAAAGCAGCCATCTTGCTGCAAGACATGCAGACAAATGACGCGAAACGTACGCTGAGGGAACATGCGCACCGGAGGTGACGCCATGGCCGCACGAAGGCTGACGACCTGCCTGGCGGCGAGTGCGGCCCTGCTCCTCGCGCCCGCCCTCGCCCCGGTCGCCACGGCGTCCGACGGCGACGACCTCTCCGCCCGCGAACTGGCCGACCAGGCGCGGGACAACCTTCTGGACGCCGAGTCCGTCCATCTGAGGCTGACGGACCGGAGCAAGGGCGTGGAGGTCAGCAGCACCCAGCCGACCTCGATGGATCTCGCCCTGGACCGCGACGGCAACTGTGCGGGCGAGATGGAGATGGGCCGGGACGGCGGCACCGTGGAGATCGTCAAACAGGGCGACGAGGTGTGGATGCAGCCGGACACCGACTTCTGGAAGACCCAGGTGCCCGGCAGCCAGGGCGAGGCGGTGGCCGAGCTGTTCGAGAACCGCTGGATCCACGGCTCCACCGACGACGCCCTGCTCAAGGGCATGGCCGACACCTGCGACCTGAAGACCTTCCAGAAGGACATCGGCGCGGGCAACGGCCATGCGCCCACCCTGGCGAAGGGCGAGAAGACCGAACGCGACGGCACCGAGGTCTTCCCGCTGACCGGCAAGGAGAACGGCACCACCGTGACGATGTACGTCACCGCCGACTCCCCGCACCGCGCGATCCTGATCACCCAGCGCGGCGACGGCACGAACATGTCCGTCACCTTCAGGGACTACGACAAGCCGGTCCCCACCCGGACACCGCCTCCCGGCGAGAGCGTCGACGTGAGCAGGCTCCAGGAGGAGCTCCAGAGCATCTGACCGGGCGGCAGCCCTCCCGGTGCACCCGAACCCCCCTCGCCGCACGGGCGCCGAACTCCCCTCGCCGCAACGCCGCTCGGCCGCCGGGAACGGCCGAAAGACGACGCCGTGTCCGTGCCCCTGACGGAGAATGCGGGCTGACGACTTCGCATTCGGAACGGCCCACGGGGGACACGTGACACCACCTGACCGGCGGCGGCCCGGTCGCCTCGCGGAGAAGTACGGCGGGGCCATGGCCGGGCTGTTCTGGATCACCCCGGATACCGTCCACCTGGGCTCCCCGCCCGGCTCCGGCGTCTCCTCGGTCGCCCTGACGGCCGCGGGCCTGACCGCGCTCGGCTCGCAGGCCGGCTTTCTGTCCTGGCAGGACGTGCGGTCCGTACGGGTGGAGGATGTACCGGCGCGAACCTCCGCCCGGCTGTCCCTCGCCCGGGTCCTGGAGGCCGTCGTCGGGCCGCGGAGCCCCACCGAGATGACCGTCAGGATCGCGGCCGGGGACGGCACCCGGCTCACCGTGCCGGTGCACTCCGCGGCCGCGTCGGCGTACACGGTCCGCGAGGCGGAGCTCTCCCAGCGGCTCCTGGACCGGTTCGCCGAGGGACGCTCGTCCCCGGCGGTCCTGATGCACTGGCTGACCACCACCAGCGCCTCCCGCCCGCCGCGCCCGGCGGAGCGCGAGGCCCTGCTGCACCGCTGGACGGAAGACATATGACCCTGCCCGGCGCCCCGTCGGCCGGGACAGCTGAAAGGACCCCCTGGTGCGCCGCACCCCCACCTGCGTCCTGAGCGACTCCGCCCCCGCGCGGACGACCGGCGGACACGCCCTGGACCGGTACGTCGAGATCGGCTCTCTGACCAAGGTGCTCACCGGCACCGCGCTGGCCCGGATGGCCGCGGCCGGGCTGCTCGGCCCGGACGACCCCGTCGACCGCTGGCTGCCGGTGCCGCCCGGCACCGGGATCACCCTGCTGCACCTGGCCCGGCACACCTCCGGTCTGCCCCGGCTGCCGCCCCGCCTCGAGCGCCGGGACCCCTACGCGGGCTTCGACGCGGCCGAGTTGGAGCGGGTGCTGGGCAGCCTGGACACCCTGACGACGGCCGCGCCGGACGAGCGGGAGGAGTACTCCAACCTCGGCTACGCCGTGCTCGGCGCGGCCCTGACCGCAGCCGCCGGCACCGGCTACGAGCAGCTGCTCGCCACCCACGTGCTGGAGCCGCTGGGTGTGGGCGAGGTGACCGCGCGCCCGGGTCCCGGGCAGCGGCTGGCCGCGCCGGGGCTGTTCGGCGGGGAGCGCAGGGCCTGGACGATGGACGGGGCGATCCTCCCGGCGGGCGGTCTGTGGGCGACCCCGCGGGCCGCGGCCGAGCTCGTGGTGGGCCTGCTGGTGGAACGCCGGCTGGGCGAGCCCGCCGTGTCCTGGCAGACGGCGGGTGCGCTGCGCTGGCACAACGGGGCGACCCGGCACGCCTCGGTCTTCGCGGGTGCCATGGACGACGGCCGGTGGGTGCTGGTGCACCGCCTCAACGCGGCACCGGAGGCGACGGACCGGGCCGGAATCGGCCTGCTGTCCCCTCGGAGGGTCCGGTAACGCCGCAAGGCCCCTCCCGCGGCGAGCGGAAGGGGCCTTGCGATATAGAGCGCCGGGCAGGCCTTGCACCTGCATTTCCCCGCAGGAAGCGGGGCGTCTTTCCTTGGACCACCAACGCACAGTCGACTTCCGGAAGTTCCGTCGGCCGGTGTGTGATCAACTATACCGCACCCCCACCCCGACCTCACCCACCCCCCGACACCCCCTCTCGGGAAGCACGAGACCTGGGAACGCGAGGCCCCGCACACCCTTCAGGGGCGCGGGGAACTGCGCGATCTTCTTGGGGGCGCGGGGAACTGCGCGATCTTTGACGGCCGCGAGGACCCGCGCACCTCTTAGGGGCGCGGGGAACTGCGCGATCTTTCAGGGGCGCGGGGAACTGCGCAACCCGGGCCACGGGCAACCGCTCCACCCCGAGGCCCAGTTGACGCCAACCGCAGGTTACGCGCGGCCGGCCGCACAGCCCCCACGCCCCTCAACGCCGGGGCGAAACGACTCAGATGAGCCCGAGCGCCCGCACCGCCTCGCGCTCCTCCGCAAGCTCCTGAACGGACGCGTCGATCCGCGCCCGGGAGAACTCGTTGACGTCCAGCCCCTGCACGATCTCGTACTTGCCGTCCTTGCAGGTGACGGGGAAGGAGGAGATCAGACCCTCCGGGACACCGTAGGAGCCGTCCGACGGGATACCCATGGAGGTCCAGTCACCCTCGGCCGTGCCGTTGACCCAGGTGTGGACGTGGTCGATCGCGGCGTTGGCCGCGGAGGCCGCGGAGGAGGCGCCACGGGCCTCGATGATCGCCGCACCGCGCTTGGCGACGGTCGGGATGAAGTCCTCGGCCAGCCACTTCTCGTCGTTGACGACCTCCGCGGCGTTCTTGCCGGCGACCGTGGCGTGGAAGATGTCCGGGTACTGGGTGGCGGAGTGGTTGCCCCAGATCGTCAGACGCTTGATGTCGGCGACCGTGGTGCCGGTCTTCTTCGCCAGCTGGGTCAGCGCGCGGTTGTGGTCCAGACGGGTCATCGCGGTGAAGCGCTCCGCCGGGACGTCCGGGGCGGCGGCCTGCGCGATGAGCGCGTTGGTGTTGGCCGGGTTGCCGACGACCAGGACCTTGATGTCGTCCGCGGCGTTGTCGTTGATGGCCTTGCCCTGCGGCTTGAAGATGCCGCCGTTGGCGGAGAGCAGGTCGCCGCGCTCCATGCCCTTGGTGCGGGGGCGGGCGCCGACGAGGAGGGCTACGTTGGCGCCGTCGAAGGCGACGTTCGGGTCGTCGGAGATGTCGATCCCCTGGAGCAGCGGGAACGCGCAGTCGTCGAGCTCCATGGCCGTGCCCTCGGCGGCCTTGAGCGCCGGGGTGATCTCCAGCAGGCGCAGCTTGACCGGCACGTCCGCGCCGAGCAGCTGGCCGGAGGCGATGCGGAAGAGCAGGGCGTAACCGATCTGGCCGGCCGCGCCGGTGACGGTGACGTTCACGGGAGTGCGGGTCATGGCGTTCTCCGTATGAAGCTGGGGGTGGGGCGGCACTGCCCCGGTGCGGACGTACAGATGATCGATCTCTTGGTATCAAGAGACTTCAGCGGTCAGGCTATCGCGCCCGCGTGATCCCCGACGTCCGGGTCGGTGTGGCCCGTCCCACAGAATGCGCCCGGACGGCGAGATCGAGCCTGTCGGCGCGAACGGCCGCCGCCCCCGCGGAAGGTGCCCGCGCGAACCGTCCGGGCCGCCTGTCGCGAACGCGGACGGCGGTGGCGGGGCGGGCCGCCGTGAACGCGAACGGCGGCCGCCCGTCCGGGAGAGGAGAGACGGAACGGCCGCCGGGCGGGGGACCGATCTGACCGGACTCCCGTGGGGGTACGGGACGCGTGCCCCGTATCCCGGCGGCCATTCCTGTTTCCGCGGATTTCCCGGAAGGAATCCCCGGGTTCGTGGCGTCAGTCCGTGCAGCCGGTCGTCCCGGCCGCCAGCGTCACGCACGCGACCGCGTCGCCCGCGTCCTTCACGGCCACCATCGGCGTGTACGCGCTGGTGTCGCCCGCCTGGGTGATGTCGCCGGTCTCGGTGGCCTTGCCGGCCGTCACCTTCACCTCGTCGCCGGGCGCGGCGACCGTGATCCGGCCCCACGCGGTCTGGCAGGTCTCGCTGTAACGGACCTCCACGACGGTCGTGCCGACGGTGGCGGTCGCGGCGGTGGTCACCAGGTCACCGCTGCACCCCATGGCCTCCGCGTCCTTGCCGGTGCAGGTCTCGCCGAGGCAGTCCACTCCGGGCGGCAGCACGGGTTCCTTGGTGACGGTGGGCGTGGGCTTGGTGCCGCCCTCGTTCTTCTTGTCGCCGTCGCGGTTGGTGAACAGGTACGCGCCGACCAGCACGACCACCACGCCGACCACGCCCGCGAGGAGCATCGGCGTCCGCCGTCCGCCCTTGCCGCGGCCGCCCGTGCGGGGGCCGCTCGGGGGCGCGCCGAACGTGCCCGCGGGCTGCGCCGCGTGCGCACCGGAGGGCGCCGCGGGGGCCGACGGACCCACCGGGCCCTCGCCGGGGCGGCGCCCGCTCGGGGAGGGGCCGCGGTATCCGGCGATGTTCCAGGAGTTGACGGACGACGCCTCGTCGTCGGAGGGCCCCGCGGCACGCGGCGGCACGGCGTCGCGCACGTCGGCGTCCGCACCCGACGGCTGCACGGGCACGCCCGGCGCCGCGGTCGTGCGGCCCGCCCCGGACGGCCTCGACGAGCCCGACGAACCGGCGCCCCCCGGCTGCGGCCCGAACTCGCTGAGCGCGGCCCGGGCCTGCGATATCCGGATCGCCTCCATGGTCATGTCGTGCCGCATCTCCGAACGGCTCCAGGCGCGCTCGGCGAGCTCCCACATGGTGGTCAGGTGGACCGGGTTGGTGCCGGTGACCTCGGCGAGGGCGACGATCGCGCCCTTGGGCGCGAGCAGCCGTCCGTTCAGATAGCGCTCCCAGGACGTCTTGCTGTAGCCCGTGCGGTCGGAGACCGCGGCGACGCTCAGGCCGCTGCGGTCCACCAGGCGCCGCAGCTGGCTGGTGAACTCTCTGATCTGTGGATCGAGTTCATCGGGCAAGGCCTTCCAGCGAGGCATTGCGTTCCCCCTCTTCCCCCCGGTACGTGCTCAATGGTCTCCCCCCGCGCGTGGTTGCCCGCCTGCCGAGTCCCGTGCTGGCTACTCTCAGGGATGCGCCCGCTCAGGATCTCAGTTCCCGGGGTGGGGGCGCACGGGAGCGTCCGGACCTGTGGCGATGCACCGTTGCACGCCGTCCGGCCCGCGGTCCAGTGTTCCACCGACTTCGTCGGGGCGCGGCGGCAACCCCCTGGTAAATCGACCCACGCAGGCGTTCAGGACGTCCGGGAACATCCCGGTCCGGGACGTTACGTCCAGGGGCGTCGAGCCTGCGGAGCGCATCCGCGAACTTGTCAATACATCGACACAACGGACACGGATACGTGACCTCACGCGTCCCGCCACCTCCTGAGGGGTTGCGGGACGCGCCGCGGTCAGCTGTCGACCGTGAAGTGCAGGGTGTCCTTCAGGAACGGGACCTCCAGCCACGGATTCGGCTGGACCATCAGCGCCAGCAGCACGATCGCCAGCCCCAGCACCCCGTACGTGACGATGTCCGTGAAGCGGGAGCGCACGGCGAGCATGCCGACGCCGGGCAGCAGCCAGCGCAGCAGCGCCCCGCCGAGCAGGGCGGCGCCGATCAGCAGCGTGCCGACGCGGAAGTGGTCCAGCGCGGTGACCAGCAGACCGGCTGCGACCGTGCCGAGCACGACGAGCATCGGCCACTGCCGGGCGGGCGCGGGCGCGGCACCGGAGGCGGCCCGGCCGCCGCCCTCGGGCCGCGCGGTGTCCGCGGTGGTCCGGGGGAAACGCCGGGTCGTACGGCGCGCGTGCCCCTCGGCGTCGGGCGCGCTGACCGCGTCCCGCACCTGGGGCCCGTCGCTCTCGGGGCTCCTACCGTCCGACACTGCGCTCCGCCGCCTCGACGACGTTGACCAGCAGCTGGGCCCGGGTCATGGGGCCGACACCGCCGGGGTTGGGGGAGATCCAGCCGGCCACCTCGCGCACGTCCGGGTGGACGTCGCCGACGATCTTGCCCTCGGCGCTGCGGGAGACACCGACGTCGAGGACGGCCGCGCCCGGCTTGACGTCCTCGGCTCGGATCAGATGGGCGGAACCGGCGGCGGCGACGATGATGTCGGCGCGCTTGAGGTGAGCCGACAGGTCACGGGTGCCGGTGTGGCACTGGGTCACGGTGGCGTTCTCGCTGCGGCGGGTCAGCAGCAGCGGCATCGGGCGCCCGATGGTCACACCGCGGCCGACGACCACGACCTCGGCGCCCTTGATCTCCACGCCGTGACGGCGCAGCAGGGTGAGCACGCCGTTGGGGGTGCAGGGCAGCGGGGCGGGCTCGTTGAGGACGAGCCGGCCGAGGTTCATCGGGTGCAGACCGTCGGCGTCCTTGGCCGGGTCCATCAGCTCCAGGATGCGGTTCTCGTCGATGCCGCGGGGCAGCGGCAGCTGGACGATGTAACCGGTGCAGGCCGGGTCCTCGTTGAGCTCCCGGACGACCGCCTCGATCTCCTCCTGGGTGGCCGTGGCGGGCAGTTCGCGCTGGATGGAGGCGATGCCGACCTCCGCGCAGTCGCGGTGCTTGCCGGCGACGTACTTCTGGCTGCCGGGGTCCTCCCCCACGAGGACGGTGCCGAGGCCGGGCGTGACGCCCTTCTCCTTCAGCGCCGCCACGCGGGCGGTCAGATCGGACTTGATCGCGGCTGCGGTGGCCTTGCCATCGAGAATCTGGGCGGTCATGACCCCATCCTCCCGGATGACCGCCCCCTGGTTCCAATCCGGGTCCGCGCGGGTACCCCGGCCGGCGATACGCCCCCTTGCGCCCAAGATCGACCAGGTTGCACTTGCACAACACCTCCGGCTCTCGGCTGGACAAGGCCTCGGCCGCTGAAGAACGATGAGCAGCACAGTGCCGCGGACAGTACCGGGGGGACCAACCGCATCTGTCGAACTCTCCTCCGCACAGTGCCGCGCCTCGTCCCCGCACTCGGAAACAACGGAGGAACCAGCGCCATGAGTTTCGGCGATCCCAACAACCCCTACGGTGCCCCCCAGGGCCAGCAGGGCTACGGCCAGCCCGGTTACGGCCAGCCGCAGCAGCCCGGCTACGGCTACCCGGCCGCCCCGCCGGTCGGCGGCTACGCCCCGCAGGCGCCGACGTCGATGCCGGGCACGGTGAGCACGGCCCGCATCCTGCTGTGGATCATCGTGGGCTTCCAGCTCCTCGGCACGGCCCTGTTCGCGTTCTCGGCCGCGAGCGTCAAGGCCGCGCAGGACGACGAGCGGCTCAAGGACGACGCCGCCTTCCAGCAGCTCGCCGACTACTCGGCCGGCATGCTGTGGGGTCTGACCGCGTTCGCCCTGGCCTGGGGCGTGTTCGCGCTCGTGCTGGCGCTGAAGTTCGGCAGCGGCGGCAACGGCGCCCGCATCACGATCCTGGTGTTCGCCATCATCACGGCGATCCTGGGCCTCTACCCGTTCATCGTGGTCGGTCTCGTCCACACCGTCCTCGCCATCCTGGTCGCCGTGTTCGTCGGCAACCAGGCGGGTTCGGCCTGGTTCAACCGCCCGCGCTACTGAATCGTTTCGCCAACACCTGAGGGCCGTACCCCCGGCGGGGGGCACGGCCCTCGGTGCGTACCGGGACACTTCACGCGGAAGCGCGACCGCCGCCCTCCCGGTGCAACCGAACGGGCGCGCGGGGACGTCTGGACACACAACGGCGGTTGGCCGAGAGCCGCACCACCGGCCACGCCGTACGCACCCGCGAGCGTCCCTGGGGTTGTCATGCCCCGGACGCCCGGGTCGGCCGTACCAGGCCAT
This sequence comes from Streptomyces sp. NPDC048600, assembly GCF_055587025.1. NCBI lineage: Bacteria > Bacillati > Actinomycetota > Actinomycetes > Kitasatosporales > Streptomycetaceae > Streptomyces > Streptomyces sp. NPDC048600. The sequence continues at coordinate 113,976 of NZ_JBVJGZ010000010.1, forward strand.
ACCAAGGGGGAAGGAAGAACCATGAACATGCGGACCACCCGGGCCCGTGTCACCACCGGCGCCGTAGCCGCCCTGTCAGCCGGGGCCCTGGCGCTGGGCGCCTCGCCGGCCTCCGCCGCCGCGTCCGACGGGTACGTCAGCGGCAGCGGCACGTTCTACGACGACTTCGGCGACGAGGGGAACCTCTCGACCTCCTCGCACAGCACGTCCAACGCGACCTGCTTCTGGCAGATCATCCTCTACGCGGAGGGCGTCAAGGAGAGCGACGGCACCCTCTACGACAAGTCGGACATCGACGGGGAGTTCGGCCCGAACACCAAGTACGCCACCAAGCAGCTCCAGAGGGCCTGGGGGCTGACGCAGGACGGCATCGTCGGCAAGAAGACCTTCGGTGCCGCCGACGAGAAGTGGAACGCCTCGACCGGCGCGGGCGAGCTGGAGTACCGGGCGTACAGCTCCAACGCGAGCACCCGCTACAAGCTGCGCTACCACGGATCCCGGTACTACTTCGACATCTACCGGGCCGCGAACGGCAAGTACCGCTTCTTCCACAACAACAAGTGGATGTACGCCTCGTACAACGGCACCGGCTGCGCCTCCTGACACAGGACGGCGCAGGACGACGCAGGGAGGGTGTCCCCGGTCCGGGGGCACCCTCCCTGCGTCCGGGCGCGTCAGTGGAAGAAGTGACGCGTCCCCGTGAAGTACATCGTGACGCCCGCCTTCTTCGCGGCCTCCACGACCAGCTCGTCACGGACCGAACCGCCCGGCTGCACCACGGCCTTCACCCCGGCCGCGACCAGGATCTCCAGGCCGTCGGGGAAGGGGAAGAAGGCGTCGGAGGCGGCGTAGGAGCCCTGGGCGCGCTCGGCACCCGCGCGCTCGACGGCCAGCTTGGCGGAGTCGACGCGGTTGACCTGGCCCATGCCGACGCCCACCGAGGCACCGTCCTTGGCGAGCAGGATGGCGTTGGACTTCACCGCGCGGCAGGCCTTCCAGGCGAAGGACAGCTCGGCCAGCTCCTCGGCGGACAGCGCCTCGCCCGTCGCCAGGGTCCAGTTGGCCGGGTCGTCGCCGTCGGCCTGGAGGCGGTCGGTGACCTGGAGCAGCGCACCGCCGTCGACGGGCTTGAGCTCGACCGGGGCCGCGGGCGCGGCCGGGGCCTTCAGCACCCGGATGTTCTTCTTACGGGCGAGCGCCTCCAGGGCACCCTCCTCGTAGTCCGGCGCCACGATGACCTCGGTGAAGATCTCCGCGACCTGCTCGGCCATCTCCTTGCTGACCGGGCGGTTGACGGCGATCACACCGCCGAACGCGGACAGCGGGTCGCAGGCGTGCGCCTTGCGGTGCGCCTCGGCGACGTCCGCGCCGACCGCGATGCCGCACGGGTTGGCGTGCTTGATGATCGCCACGGCCGGCTCGTCGTGGTCGTACGCGGCACGGCGCGCGGCGTCCGTGTCCGTGTAGTTGTTGTACGACATCTCCTTGCCGTGCAGCTGCTCGGCCTCGGCGAGGCCAGCGCCGCTGCCGTCGACGTAGAGGGCGGCGGGCTGGTGCGGGTTCTCGCCGTAGCGCAGGGTGTTCTTGCGCTCCCAGGTGGCGCCCAGGAAGTCGGGGAACCGCGACTCGTCGACGGGCGCGTACTCGGAGGCGAACCAGCTCGCGACGGCCACGTCGTAGGCGGCGGTGTGCCGGAAGGCCTCCCCCGCGAGCCGCTTGCGGGCGGCGAGGTCGAAGCCGCCGTCCTGCACGGCCGCGAGGACGTCGGTGTACCGCTCGGGGCTGGTGACCACGGCGACGGACGGGTGGTTCTTCGCGGCGGCGCGGACCATGGACGGGCCGCCGATGTCGATCTGCTCGACACACTCGTCGGGTGTGGCACCCGAGGCGACGGTCTCGCGGAACGGGTAGAGGTTCACGACCACCAGGTCGAACGGCTCGACACCCAGCTCGGCGAGCTGCTCGCGGTGGCTGTCCAGCCGCAGGTCGGCGAGGATGCCCGCGTGCACCCTGGGGTGCAGGGTCTTGACCCGGCCGTCCAGGCACTCGGGGAAGCCGGTCAGCTCCTCGACCTTGGTGACGGGGACGCCCGCCGCGGCGATGCGCCCGGCGGTGGAGCCGGTGGATACGAGCTCGACACCCGCCTCGTGCAGCCCACGCGCGAGGTCCTCGAGCCCGGTCTTGTCGTAGACGCTGACGAGCGCCCGGCGAATCGGCCTCTTGTTGCTCTCGGCGGTCACTGGATTACTACCTTTCGTCCCTCGATGCGATAGCCGTCGCGCGCCAGGCGCCCCACGACATCGACGAGCAGCCTTCGCTCGACTTCCTTGATGCGCTCGTGCAGAGCGCTCTCGTCGTCCTCGTCCCGGACCTCCACCACGCCCTGGGCGATGATCGGGCCGGTGTCGACGCCGTCGTCGACGAAGTGGACGGTGCAGCCGGTGACCCGGGCGCCGTAGGCGAGCGCGTCGCGCACACCGTGGGCCCCGGGAAAACTGGGGAGGAGCGCCGGATGGGTGTTCACGAACCGGCCGCCGAAGCGGGCCAGGAACTCCTTGCCGACGATCTTCATGAACCCGGCGGAGACCACCAGATCGGGTTCGTACGCGGACACGGCCTCGGCGAGGGCGGCGTCCCACTCCTCGCGGGTCCCGAAGTCCTTGACCCGGCACACGAAGGTCGGCAGCCCGGCGCGCTCGGCGCGGGCGAGCCCCTCGATGTCCGGGCGGTCGGCGCCTACGGCCACGATCTCGGCGCCGTAGGCCCCGGGGCCTACGGCCTCGATCTCGTCGAGCAGCGCCTGGAGGTTGGTGCCGGATCCGGAGACCAGCACGACGAGGCGCTTGGCCACGGGCTTGGCGGCCACGGTGGGGCCCTTTCTCGGGGGTGCGTCTGTAACCGGCCGGGGTCGCGCGTCCGTCATACTTGTACGTTCGTACGAATGCTTCGGGTCTCCCGATACGGGGAAGCCTACGAAGCGGGCGGCCGTCAGCAACGATACCGGCACTCCGGACGGCCCCCACGGGACGGGGGCGTGGCCGGGAGGTAGCGTCTGGGAGGAGCCGGGCCGGGAACGCGCCTCGCGCGCGGTGCGTTGAGCAGTCGACGGACCTGGTCGGCCCGTAGCCGTCAGTCGTTGTCACCAGTAGTTGTCACCAAGGGGAAGACGCCCACTTTGATGCCGGACCGAAGCCTGCGACTTCTCACGCTCCCCCCGCGGTCCGCGCAGGGCGGGGAGCGCGGCGGCCTGCTGTGGCGGGAGAGCCCCTCCTCGCCGCCGGACGCGCCTTCGGGCGGTCCTGAGGGTGGCGGCCGCGATGGCCGGGACCAGGACGACAACCCCTTCGCCCCGCCGCCCGAGGGCACTCCCGACCGGCCCTGGCAGCCGAGGCACCCGTCCTCCGGCGACGGCCGGGGCGAGGGCCGGGGCGGCGACGGCCGGGACGACGGCTCCCCGTGGGGCAGCCAGTGGAGCGACCGCCAGCCCGGCCGCTCCCCCGGCGGCTTCGGCGACCGGCCCCGCGGCGACCAGGACGGCGGCCCCGGCGGCGGCCGCCCCGGCCCCGGCCCGCGCTGGGACCCCACCGACCCCGCCCAGCGCCGCGCTCGCTACGCGCTGCTCTCCGGTATGTGGGCCTTCTTCTTCGCCCTCTTCGGCTGGCCCTACGTCGGCCTGATGCTGGGCGCGCTCTCCCTGTACTGGGGCATCAGCTCGCTGCGCGCCAAGCCCCGCACCCCCGACCCCGACCAGCCCGCGCCGGGGACCGCGCCGCCGAGCCGTCCCCGGACCACCGCCGCCGTCGGCGGCCTGGTGACGGCGTCCCTGGCCATCGCCCTGGTCGGCGCGTCCTTCACCGCGCAGCTGGTCTACCGCGACTACTACACCTGCACCCAGGACGCCCTCACCAACGAGGCGAAGCAGTCGTGCAGCGACCTCCTGCCGAAGGAGCTGCGCGGGGTGCTGGGGGTGGACCGCTAGCGCTCCCCCGCGGTTCGGGCCGGGTGCCTACGGGGTGCCGTCCCGGGGCGGGACTTCCGGGGTGTCCCCGGGCAGGGCTTCCGGGGTGTCCCGGGGTGCGGCTTCGGGGGTGTCCCGGGGCATGGCCGCCTCCCTCAGGGCCGCCCAGCGGGCCTCCCGGCAAAGGTCGTGCCAGGCGGGCGGCTCCGGTCCGGGGTCGGCAGGGAGGAAGTCGTACGGCTCGAAGGCCGGGTACCCGTCCGAGGTGTCGTCGGGGGCCGGGGGCGTCGCCCCGTCGCCGAACGGGTCCGGGGCCTCGGCGTCGTAGAGGCCCGTCGTCCGCCGGGACTGCGGCACGGGCTCGGTCTCATGCGGTGCGGTCGGCCGCGCGGACGGCTTCACGGTCCCGGCCCGCTGTCCGGCGATCCTCAGGGCGCGCGGGACGCGGCCGCGGGAGCGCCAGGCCCGGGCGCCCAGGGCCACCGGGAGCGCGACCAGCGCGCCCCAGAGCAGCGCCGCCGGTCCCGTCTGCCACCACACCGGACCGAAGCGGGCGAGTGCGGCCACGCCGAGGGAGCCGCCGGACAGGGCCGACGCCGCCGCGAGGCCCAGCGCGCACAGGGCGACCGCGAGCCCGGTGACGCGCGCGAGCCGCCTGGCCGGCCAGGGATGGTCCTCCGACCCCTCCTCGGGTTCCGCGGCGCGGGCCGTGAACCAGCCGACCGTCACCCCGGCCGTCAGCGGCACCGCCGCGGCCGCCCAGTTCAGCGCCGTGCCGGGGCCCGCCTCCGGAACCGCCGCCAGGAGCGGGAAGGGCGGCAGCAGCGGGGCGGGATCGGAGGACAGAGGGTGCGTCATATGGCCCGCGGCCAGGGCGAATCCGGGGCCGAGGGCATAGCAGGCCGCCCAGATCGCGGCGTTGGGCAGCAGGGCGAGACAGATCAGCAGCACCGCGAACCGGCCCGACCAGCCCTCCGTGAGCTGCGCGAAGGACGCGCGGGCCGCGTCCCCGTGCCACACCAGCGAGGCGCCGACCAGCAGCGCGCCCCCGCCGAGGTGCACGGCGAGGCCCGCCGCCGCGGCCCGGGCCGCCGTGCCCAGTCCCTCGCGGGCCCCCGGGTCCAGGGCGACCCGCCGCGGGCCGGGCGGCAGCAGGAGCAGCAGGCCGTCGAGGATGTCGCGGGGCCGGCCGTACGCCGTCCAGACCCCGGCCCCGGCCGCCGCCGTCACCACCAGCGGCAGACAGACGCCGGTCCAGGGCCAGTAGGGCCGCAGGCCGCCCGCGGCGGCGTACAGCGAGACGGGCGCGGCGACCCCGAGATACCCGACGACCACCCCGGCCCACGCGGTGCGCCAGTCCACCGGCGGCCCGTCCTCGCCCGCTTCCACCGCGTCCCGGGCCGCCCGGTGCAGCAGCCACAGCGGCAGGGCGAGCAGCAGCAGCGGGGTGAGGCCCACCGGGGCGGGCACACCGGAGAGGGTGTCGGCGCGGACCAGTTCGGCGCCGTGCCCGAGCAGCCACAGCGCGGCCGCGACGTTCAGGGCGCCGCCGGGGCCGCTGTCGGGGTACGGCGAGCTGATCCAGAGCAGCATCACCGGAACGGTGAACGCCCCGAGGCCCAGGCCCGCCGCCAACGCGCCGCCCAGGACACCGGCGACCGCTCCGGACGTACGTCTGCGCATCCGGGCGAGCACGAGCGACAACGGCGGCCGGCGGGCTGTCATCTGGATCACGCCCGTCATGCTCCCAACGTCACACGCATTCCCGTCGCAACAGGCGAACTCCCGACGTGTCACCCAATATGTGTTCTATGTTCTTTATCGCTCGAAGGGGTGTGCTGTGACGCAGAGCCCCACGACCCCTCTCCCGCCCCCGAAGGAACGCCGACGCCTGCGTGAGGCCGGTTCGCTGACCCAGGGTCAGCTGGCCCGGCGGGTGGGGGTCACCCGCGAGACCGTGCGCGCGTGGGAGAGCGGGCGTACGGCTCCGCAGGGCCGCAAGGGCGAGGCGTACGCCAGGCTGCTCGCCTCGTTCACCCGTCCGGGCGACGAGCAGACCGCGCTTCCGGGCGAGGCGGAGACCGCGGGGGTGACGGCAGGTCAGCAGTCCATGCCCGTCGTGGCCGAGACGTGGGAACAGTCCGGGTCCGTCGCGGCCGAGACGTGGGAACAGTCCGGGTCCGTCGCGGCCGAGGGGCGGGAACTGTCCGGGCCCGTCGCGGCCGAGGGGCGGGGGGAGGACACCGGGGCGGCCGGTGGGTCGTCGCTGACGCCGTCTCAGGCCTTCGACGCCCTGTACGCGTTCTGCGCCCCCGCCCTCGTACGGCAGACCTATCTGCTCAGCGGCCGGCGGGAGCTGGCCCGGGAGGCGGTCGAGCAGGCGTTCCAGCTGGCCTGGGACCGTTGGCCCGAGGTCGCCGTGGACCCCGACCCGGCGGGCTGGGTGCGGTCGGCCGCGTACGAGTACGCCCTCTCCCCCTGGCACCGCTTCCGTCCCCGCTACCGGCACCCCGAGCCGCCCCCCGCCGACGCCTCCGACCGCGCGCTGCTGGACGCGCTGCTGACACTGCCGCCGCCGTACCGCCGCACGCTGGTCCTGCACGACGGCGTGGGGCTGCGGCTGCCGGAGACCGCGGCGGAGACGGAGGCGAGCACCCCGGCCGCCGCGCGCCGGCTGGTGCACGCCCGCGAGGCCGTCGCCGCGCGGCTGCCCGAGCTCACCGACCCCACCGCGCTCGGCCGGCGCCTGGCCGAGCTGGCCTCAACGGAACGGCTGCGGGCCGCCCGGCCGACGGCCGTACGGGCGGGCAGCGAGCGGCGGGCGCGGTTCTGGACGCGCGCCGCGATCGCCTTCACCGTCGCGATCATCGGCGCCACCGCGCTGACCGTGCGCAGCGCCCCCACGCACTACGAGCCCCCGGTCGCCCCCGGCGAGACCGTGCGGGGCCTGCCCCCGAAGGCGGCGCCCGGCCCGCTGTCGCAGGCCGAGCTGAAGCTGCGCGCCAAGCTGCGGCGCGAGGCGGCGAACGGACCCGAGCGGCTGCTGCCCGCGGCCCGCTGACAAGCCCCCGGGCCAGGTCCCCGGAACAACGCGCGAGGCCCGCACCCCGTGACGGGGTGCGGGCCTCGTGTCGCCTGGGGGCGTCAGCCGGCGAGGATCTCGCGGGCCAGCTTGGCGGTCTCGGTCGGGGTCTTGCCGACCTTGACACCGGCGGCCTCCAGGGCCTCCTTCTTCGCCTGGGCGGTGCCGGAGGAGCCGGAGACGATGGCACCGGCGTGGCCCATGGTCTTGCCCTCGGGCGCGGTGAAGCCCGCGACGTAGCCGACGACCGGCTTGGTCACGTTCTTCGCGATGAAGTCCGCGGCCCGCTCCTCGGCGTCGCCGCCGATCTCGCCGATCATGACGATCAGGTCGGTGTCGGGGTCGTCCTGGAAGGCGGCCAGGGCGTCGATGTGCGTGGTGCCGATGATCGGGTCGCCACCGATACCGACAGCCGTGGAGAAGCCGATGTCACGCAGCTCGTACATCATCTGGTACGTCAGCGTGCCGGACTTCGAGACCAGACCGATGCGGCCCGGCTTCGTGATGTCGCCCGGGATGATGCCGACGTTCGACTGGCCCGGGGTGATGATGCCGGGGCAGTTCGGGCCGATGATGCGGGTCTTGTTGCCCTTCTTGCCGGCGTACGACCAGAAGGCGGCCGTGTCGTGCACGGCGATGCCCTCGGTGATCACGACGGCCAGCGGGATCTCGGCGTCGATGGCCTCGACGACCGCGTCCTTGGTGAACTTCTCCGGCACGAAGATGACGGAGACGTTGGCGCCGGTGGCCTCGATGGCCTCCTTGACGGTGCCGAAGACCGGTACCTCGGTGCCGTCGAAGTCCACGGTGGTGCCCGCCTTGCGCGGGTTGACGCCGCCCACGACCTCGGTGCCGTCACCCAGCATGAGCTTGGTGTGCTTCATGCCGGTGGCGCCGGTCATGCCCTGGACGATGACCTTGCTGTCCTTGTTGAGCCAGATAGCCATGGTGTGTTGTGTCCTCGTCCTGAGTGCTTACTTGGCGGCGTGGGCCAGCTCGGCGGCCTTGTCCGCCGCGCCGTCCATGGTGTCGACGCGCTGCACCAGCGGGTGGTTGGCGTCCGTGAGGATCTGCCGGCCCAGCTCGGCGTTGTTGCCGTCGAGGCGGACGACCAGCGGCTTGGAGACGTTCTCGCCGCGGTCCTCCAGCAGCTTGAGGGCCTGGACGATGCCGTTGGCGACCTCGTCGCAGGCGGTGATGCCACCGAAGACGTTGACGAACACGGACTTGACGTCCGGGTCGCCGAGGATGATCTCCAGACCGTTGGCCATCACCTGGGCGGAGGCACCGCCACCGATGTCCAGGAAGTTGGCGGGCTTGACGCCGCCGTGGTTCTCACCGGCGTAGGCGACGACGTCCAGGGTGCTCATGACGAGACCCGCGCCGTTGCCGATGATGCCGACCTCGCCCTCGAGCTTGACGTAGTTGAGGCCCTTCGCCTTGGCCGCGGCCTCGAGCGGGTTGGCCGCGTCCTTGTCGTGGAGCTCCTCGTACTCGGGGTGGCGGAACTCGGCGTTCTCGTCGAGCGACACCTTGCCGTCGAGGGCGATGACCTCGCCGGAGGCGACCTTCGCCAGCGGGTTGACCTCGACGAGGAGGGCGTCCGACTTGATGAAGGTGTCCCACAGCTTGACGAGGACGTTGACGACCTTGTCAGCGACCTCGGCCGGGAACTTGGCGGCCTCGACGATCTCGCGGGCCTTGGCCTCGTCCACACCGTCGATCGGGTCGATCGGGGTCTTGGCGACGGCCTCCGGGCGGGTGGCCGCGACCTCCTCGATCTCCATGCCGCCCTCGACGGAGGCGATGGAGAGGAAGGTGCGGTTGGCACGGTCGAGGAGGTAGGAGACGTAGTACTCCTCGACGATCTCCGGGGCCGTCTCGGCGATCATCACCTTGTGGACCGTGTGGCCCTTGATGTCCATGCCGAGGATGTCGTTCGCGCGGGCGACGGCCTCGTCCGCGGAGGCGGCCAGCTTCACGCCACCGGCCTTGCCGCGGCCACCGACCTTCACCTGCGCCTTGACGACGGACTTGCCGCCCAGACGCTCCGTGATCGCGCGCGCCGCCTCAGGCGTGTCGATGACTTCACCGGCCAGCACCGGTACATCGTGCTTGGCGAAGAGGTCCCTCGCCTGGTACTCGAACAGGTCCACGCGCTTCCGTCCCTATCAGTGATCTCGCGGTTCGTTGGATGCGTGGGCGTGCCGCGAAGGGCAACGTGACGACCGCTGTGTCACAGGGGGTGCGCACACGGTGTCCGAGCGCGCGGCATGTCCGTCTCGCAGGTTATCGCTGGTTCCCGGAGGCCTCTAAATCGGGCGTCACACCTGAGCGGTGATACCTGTCACATGATGCCGCGCTCACCGGCACGGCGTGCCGCGTGTGAGCTGCGGGGCAGGGCCTCACCGGGCTGGGGTGGACCCGGTGAGACCCCGTGAACAGCCCCGATGCGGGGCCGGACGGGAGATCCCCACCCCAATGGGGACCTCCCGTCCTCACTTCCGCGACCCCGTTTCCGGACGGACCGACGGGTTTCGGCTGTCCGGGGGGTGGGGGCGCGGAATCCGGAACCGGCTGGGATCAGATCCGGTGGTTCGGGTGGGGCGCGTGCCCCGGGACGGCGTCCTGCGCGAGGCCCCGGCCGCCGTCGGCCGCGTGCCCGGCGAGCGGACCCGCGGTGGCGTGCAGGGTGCCGCCCAGGTCCTGCGCGAACGGCCCGGCCTGACCGGTCACGCCGTGGGCGAAGGGGGTGACCTCGCCGGTGACGCCGTACGCGAACGGGGTGACGTCGTCCGTGGTGCCGTACGTCAGCGCGGTCGTGGCGCCCACGACGCCGTGGACGGTGCGGCCGGCTCCGTCGGCGACCGGACGGACGGTGTGCGCCACGGCGTCGACGACCGGGCCGGCGGCCTGGGCGACCCCGTCGACGGCCGGCCGGACCGTTCCGGGAATCCCTTGCGCGAACGGCGGGACCTGGGCCGTGACGCCCTCGGCGAAGCCGCCCGCCTGTCCGGCGACGCCGTACGCCACCGGGGGTACGCCGGCCACGACGCCGTCCGCGAAGGGCCGCACGTCGCCCTGGACGCCGTACGCCAGCGCGCCCGCGTCCGTGACGGCCTGCCCGGCGACGGGCACCGCCCCGTGCACCGCGGCGTGCGCCACGGGCGGCAGCACGGCCCCCGTCACGTCGCCGGCGGCCTGGCCGGCCAGACCGGTGGCGTAGGGCGGGAGGTCCGCCGCGACGCCGCCCACGACGGTCCCGGCCCCGGCGACGGCCTGCCCGGCCACCGGGACCGCGCCCCGCACCGCGTGCTGGGCCACCGGGGTGACGCCGTCGACGGCGTAGGCGGCCAGCGGCGGCACCGCGGAGGCGGCCGCTTCCTGGGCCAGGGGGGTGACGGTGCCCGGCGCGGTGCCGGGCGCGGACGTCGCCGTGGCCCCGGCGGTGGAGATCACGCCCGCCGAGGTGCGGCCCGCGGCGGCGGCCGTCTGCCGCGACTGGGTCCGTACCGCGCCGTCGACGCCCTGTGCCCGGGCACCGGCCGCGGTCCGCGTGCCGTGGAGACGGGTCTGTGCAGCCGCCAGGGCCTGCTCCAGTTCGGGGGCGAAGGCGGACAGCGGGCCGAAGAGGTAGTCGACGAAGCCTTCGGGGGTGCGCGGCAGGTCCGGGACGTCGTCGGCCGCCCGGTCGGCCGTGTCGGCGGCCCTCGCCCCGGCGGCCGCCTGCGCGGCGCGCGCGGTCCTGGCGCCCTGGATGGCCTCGGCGCCGCGGATCGCGGTGGCCTTGCGGGCCGCGGCCTCGCCCTCGGCCGTGGTGCGGGTGTGCGACACCTGGGCGGAGGCCCGGTCGGCCGTGCCGGTGAGGGGGGACCTGGTGGAGGTTGAGGTGGAGGTGGTGGTGGTCGCGGAACGGGTGACGTCGGCGAGGGTGTCACCGGCGTCGGTCGTGAGGGTGCTCGTCAGGCCACCTGTGAGGTCGCTTGCGAGGTCGTTCGTCAGGTCGGCGGTCGAGCCGGGTGCCGGGGTGCCGGTGACGTCGGCCGTCACGTCGGCCGTCCGGTCCGGGGACTGGGCGGACGTCAGGTCGGTCGTCGCGTCCGGTGCGGACAGCGGGGAGGCGGGCAGCTCGCCGGCGTCGGCGACCGTGGAGCCGAGCGCCCACGCGCCCGTCACTCCGGCTGCGATGACGATGGAACGGCGGATGTTCTTGTTCATGCGTGCGTCAGTTCCTTCGAACGGCGCGGGCCGCCCGCACCGGGTCGACGACGACCGGCGGCGGGGCTCGCGCCAGGGGACTTGGGGACTTGGCGGCACCGGCTCCGGGGACGCGGTCCGGGACAGGGGACCGGGGACCGGGAGTCGTCCGGGATGCGGTGCGCCGGCTTTCCGTCCGGAGACCGTCGGAGGCGTCCGGGCGGGCGGGCAGACCTGATCCGCCCCCGCGCGGCAGGTCGACGGGGCGGTACGGCCTGCCCTAGCCGGGGAAGACGGGGATGTCCCGGTGCCGGTCCCGGGTCGCGGGCACCTCGGCCCGTGCGGCGGCGCCGGGCAGCAGCCGCAGCGGCGCCCGGTGGTCCGGGGTCACGGCGTGCGCGTCCCCGTGTCTCTGCGAGCCGGTGTCACCGGCGGAACCGTTCGCCGGCACACCGTCCGCGGGCCCGGGCAGCGGCGGAACTCCGGTGTCGTGCGCGGACGTGCGGTGAGACGAACGCGTGGCGGGGTGCTGCGCCGCGTACACGTCCGGCGCCGGGAGGACGGGTCCGGAGAGCGTGCCGGTGGGCGCCTCGGTGGCGGGCAGCTCGGCGGCCGGCTTCCGCAGCGCCGGAGGCGCGGGGGTCGCGGCGGCCGGGGGCGTCGCCGGGGCCGGTGCCTGGCCGGAGGGCGGTACGGAACCGTCCGGGACCCCGGGCAGCACGGGCAGTTCGGGTGTCGTGGGCGCGTCGGGCACCAGGGGCAGCTCGGACGGCGATCCGGGCAGATCCAGGCCGGGCAGCGCGGGCAGGTGCGGCAGCGGCGCGGCCTGCTCCTGCGCCCGGTCCCGCGTCTCGGCGAGGCCGTCGTCCACCGACTCCACGAGCCCGGTGACCGGCTGTACGGGCTGTACGGGCTTCTCGTCCAGGAGCTTCCTCAGGGCCTCGTCGACCCGCGGCACCGCGCTCCCGTCGAGGGCGCTCTCCCCCGCCCCGGCCACGACCGTCGGCAGCGACTCGGCGGCCCGTGCCTGACCGCCGTACAGCAGTCCGAGCACGAACAGTCCGCCCACCAGCAGCACCACCCGCAGCGCATACCGCCCGGCCGCCGTACGCGGGACACGTACGGCGGCTGCGGGAAGCGCGGCCGAGAAGGTCAACAGGGGACAGGTCCTCCCGTGCGGCGGAACGGATCGCGGGCGGGGCGACGCGGCACTGGTGCGTCGCCCTGCGGGTGCACCGCGATGCGATGCGATGCGTGAGCGGTGTGTGCCCGATGCGTGTGCGGCGCGGCGCACCGGCACAGGCGGCCACGATCCTTGCACGGGACTCCCGAGGCTGCGCAAGTCCCCTGTTACCGATGGGCACTCATATCCCTTTTCCCGTCTCCGTCATGCGGTGTCCGGTATGGGCAGCGGGCGCTTCTCGACGGCCGCCGCCATCACCTCGGGGAACAGGTCGGGCGTGCAGGCGAAGGCAGGAGTCCCCAGCGCCGCCAGCGCGGCCGCGTGCTCGTGGTCGTACGCCGGAGCCCCCTCGTCCGACAGCGCCAGCAGCGCCACGAACTGCACCCCTGAGGCCTTCATCTCCGCCACCCGCCGCAGCATCTCGTCCCGGATGCCTCCCTCGTACAGGTCGCTGATCAGCACGACGACCGTCTCCGAGGGCCGGGTGATCCGCGACTGGCAGTACGCGAGCGCCCGGTTGATGTCGGTGCCGCCGCCGAGCCGGGTGCCGAAGAGTACGTCGACCGGGTCGTCGAGCCGGTCGGTGAGGTCGGCGACCGCCGTGTCGAAGACCACCAGCCGGGTGCTCACCGCCCTCATGGACGCCAGCACCGCCCCGAACACCGAGGCGTACACCACCGAGGCCGCCATCGAACCGGACTGGTCGACGCAGAGCACGACCTCCTTGCGCACCGACCGCGCCGCCCGCCCGTGGCCGACGAGCCGCTCGGGCACGACCGTGCGCCGGTCGGGCAGGTAGTGGCGGAGGTTGGCGGCGATCGTGCGGTTCCAGTCGATGTCGTGGTGACGGGGCCGCTGGACGCGGGTGCCGCGGTCGAGGGCACCGCCGAGCACGGCCCGGGTGCGGGTGGCCAGCCGCTTCTCCAGGTCCGCGACGACCTTGCGCACGACGGCCCGTGACGTCTCCCTCGTCGTCTCCGGCATCGCCTTGCCGAGGGAGAGCAGGGTGCCCACCAGGTGCACGTCTGGCTCCACCGCCTCGAGCATCTCCGGCTCCAGGAGCAGCGCGGACAGCCCCAGGCGCTCGATGGCGTCGCGCTGCATGACCTGGACGACGGAGGAGGGGAAGTAGCTGCGGACGTCCCCGAGCCAGCGCGCCACCGAGGGCGCCGACGCCCCGAGTCCGGCCCCGCGCTCGCGTCCCTCGCGCGGGCCGTCCCCCTTCCCGTAGAGCGCGGAGAGGGTGCCGTCCATCGCCGCGTCCCGTCCGGCGAGCGGGTGCCCGGTGCCGTCCGCCGAGTCGCCGCCCAGCACGAGCCGCCATCGCCGCAGCCGCTCCCGTGCGGCCGCGTCGGCCGGCTGTGCCGTCATGTCCCCACCTCCAGCCGTTCGTTGTCGTCCAGGCCCAGCAGCAGCCGCACCACCGGCAGCACGGCGTCGGCCCGCGCGGTGTCCGCTCCGGCCGCGAAGCCCGGTGTGCCGGTGCCGGTGGCCCCGGCCCGGCCGCCGGGCCCGCGCCGGACCAGCTCGCCGAGCGTGCGGCGCACCGAAGGGTCGTACGCCGAGAAGGTGCGGCGCAGCAGCGGCAGGACGTCGGTGAAGGCCTCGGCGGGCACCCCGGTGAGCCAGCCGTCGACGAGGTCCAGCAGTGCCTCGTCGTGCACCAGCAGCAGTCCGCCGCCCGAGCCGCCGCCGACGAAGCCCTCGATCCACGCGGCCGCCTCGCCCGGCGGCGTCCCGGGGGACAGCGCCAGACCCATCAGCCGCGCGGCCTCGTCCCGCGGCAGGGCTCCGCCGTCCAGCAGCAGCCGCACGGCCCGGCCCCGGATCGCCCCGGGCACGCCGTCCCGGCCGGACAGGACGCCGAGCACCGTCTGCCAACGGGCGGGCAGCGCGGCCCGGTTCGCCGGTCCCGGCAGCTCCTCGTCCGCCAGCAGCGCCACCGCCCCGTGCACGGCGTCCACCTGGCGGCGCATCTCGTCGGCCGCGTCCGCGTCCAGCGCCGTGCAGGCCGCGGGCAGTCCGACGAAGATGCGCTCGGAGAGGCCCACGGCGACCTCCGCGAGCGCGCCGGTGTCCGTGCCGCGCACATCGCCGTAGCGCAGCGAGCGGACCAGGGCGGGCAGGGCCTGCGCGAGATGGCCGACGTCGGTGTCGAGCGCGGCCCGGTCGGCGAGGACGCCCATCACGGCGGGGAGCGCGTCCGGCAGCCCGGCCGGCAGGCACCGCTCGGCCAGCGCGGTCACCTCCGCGAGGGTCCGCGCGGTGACGGCGTCGGCCTCGGCCTTCGCGGTCGCCGCGGCCCGCACGGTCGTCCCCCACACCCCCGCCTCGGCGACCCGCAGCGCCAGCTCCGGCTCCCAGCGCAGCCGCCAGGTCTCCCGGAACGTGCCGGTGCTGCCGCGCGAGGCCGCCGGTTCGCCCCAGGGAACGCCCAGCAGCCGCAGCCGGTGCAGCAGTCTGCTGCGCTCCGCGTCCGTCTCCTTGCGGACGTCGAGCTCCAGTTCGCGCCGGACCGCCTCCGGTCTGAGCCGCAGCCGGCGCTGGTGCCTGTCGAGGTCCCGCTGCAACGGCACCGCGGGCGCCGAGGCGGGGACCTGGCCCAGCACGTCCCCCACCACCAGCCGGTCGTGCACCAGCGCCAGCGGTACGTCCGAGCCCTCGCACATCACCGCCCGCACCGCGTCGGTGGTCTCGGCGAGGCCCGGCAGCGGGCGGCCGCGCAGCGCGGCCAGCGTCTCCGCCAGCCGCACCGCCTCGATGACATGCGCCGGGGAGACGGTCCGGTCCTCGGACCGCAGCAGCCCCGCCACCTTGGTCATCCACCGCTCGACGGGCCGGTCGGGCGCGGCGAACAGATGCCCGTACCAGCCCGGCGACTCGATCCCGGCCCCGTACCCGCCGGCCCGCGCCAGCCTGCGGTACGTCCACGGCACCCAGGTCAGCTCGGCCTTCACCTTGGGCAGCCCCTTGAGCAGCGCCCGGTCGGCGGCGACGGTGGTGCGCTCCCGCAGCGCGGGCACGTGCCACGCCCCGCACACCACGGCCACCTCGTCGCCGAACTCCCGCCGCGCGGCGCGCAGCTGGAGCCGCATGTACGCCTCGCGCACGGGGTCCCGGTCGTCGCCACCGTCGCCGTACGTCTCCCGTACGGCGACCATGGCCTCCTCGACGGCCTCGAACGGCGCGAGCGGGCCGCCCTCCCCGGTGGCCCGGTGCTCGACGACGTCCTCCCACCAGCGCTCGGGGTCGTCGTATCCGGCGACGTCGGCGAGCACGGCGAGGGGGTCGAGACGGAGGTCGGGCGTGTCGGCCCCGGGGCCGGGCCGGCCGGGGGCGGTCGCCGGATCGTCCTCCTGGCTCCCCCGGGCCAGGGTGTGGGCGGCGGGCAGATCGATGAACCGCGCCGGCACCTCGTGTTCCAGCGCCCAGCGCAGGGCCGTCCACTCCGGGGAGAACTCGGCCATCGGCCAGAAGGCCGAGCGGCCGGGCTCGTCCACGGCGTGCGCGAGCAGCGCGACGGGCGGCCGCATCCCGGGGTCGGCGGCCAGTGCCACGAGCGCGTCGGCCTCGGGCGGCCCCTCGATCAGGACGGCCCGCGGCCGCATCGCGTCGAGCGCCGCCCGCACGGCACGGGCCGAGCCCGGCCCGTGATGCCGTACGCCGAGCAGCGCGGGCCCGGTCCGGGCCCGCACGCTCATGCCTTGCTCACCGCCCCTCACCACTCGCCCCGTTCGCCCCGCGTGCCGGCCGGGTCCGTCGCGGCCAGGCCGTGTCGTTTTCGCGGCGGCCGTGCGTGACCGCCGCCGCGCGCCTCTTCGAGCGTCCCCAGATGGACGTGTTGTCGTCGCCGCTCACACGCTCACCTCCCGGCACGCGCGGTAGAAATCGGTCCAGCCGTCCCGTTCCCGGACGACCGTCTCCAGGTACTCCCGCCAGACGACCCGGTCGGCCGCCGGGTCGCGGACGACGGCGCCGAGGATGCCGGCGGCGATGTCGTCCGCCCGCAGCACGCCGTCGCCGAAGTGCGCGGCCAGCGCGAGGCCGCCGGTGACGACCGAGATGGCCTCGGCCGTGGACAGTGTGCCGCTGGGCGACTTCACCTTCGTACGGCCGTCGGAGGTGACGCCGTCGCGCAGTTCGCGGAAGACGGTCACCACCCGGCGGATCTCGTCGATCCCGTCGGGCACCGCGGGCAGATCGAGGGAGCGGCCTATCTGGCCGACGCGCCGGGAGACGATGTCGACCTCCGCCTCCACGCTCTCCGGCAGCGGCAGCACCACCGTGTTGAAGCGGCGGCGCAGCGCGCTGGACAGCTCGTTGACCCCGCGGTCGCGGTCGTTGGCGGTGGCGATGAGGTTGAAACCGCGGACCGCCTGCACCTCCTGTCCCAGTTCCGGTATCGGCAGTGTCTTCTCTGAGAGGATCGTGATGAGGGTGTCCTGGACGTCGGCGGGGATGCGGGTCAGTTCCTCGACCCGCACGGTCGTCCCCGTGGCCATCGCCCGCATGACGGGGCTGGGCACGAGGGCGTCGCGGCTGGGGCCGTCGGCGAGGAGCCTCGCGTAGTTCCAGCCGTAGCGGACGGCTTCCTCAGGGGTGCCGGCGGTGCCCTGCACGAGCAGGGTGGAGTCGCCGCTGACGGCCGCGGCCAGGTGCTCGGAGACCCAGGTCTTCGCGGTGCCGGGGACACCGAGGAGCAGCAGGGCGCGGTCGGTGGCCAGGGTGGTGACGGCGACCTCGACGAGACGGCGCGGGCCGACGTACTTCGGGGTGATCACGGTGCCGTCGGGCAGTGTGCCGCCCAGCAGATACCGGGACACGGCCCATGGCGACAGCTTCCAGCGGGCCGGTCGCGGCCGGTCGTCGTGCGCGGCCAGCGCGGTGAGTTCCCCGGCGAAGGCGTGCTCGGCGTGTGGCCGAAGCGCCTCGGTCCGGGGCTGGTTCGGATCGGTGGTCGACGGATCGTCAGGCATCGTTTCGACAGACACGGACATGGCTGAGTGCCCCCTACGGCTCGGCCGGTTCGGATCTGGTGTCCACCGTGCACCACGCCACTGACAATGCGTTCCGACCTGCACAGATGCCCGCGCAGGGCCGATTGTCAGTGGGGGGATCTACCTTCGATGGCATGACACAGCAGGGGGTGCGCTGGACGGCGGACCAGGTGCTGGCACTGGCGCCTGACTCCGTGTCACGCGAGGAGGGAAGCAGGCTCGGCGCGGCCGGGCCGTGGTCCGGGACGGGCCGTTCCGACGAGGGGGCGGTGTGGGGTCTGTGCAAGGGGGGCGACAGCCTGCCGTACCGCACGGCCGTCGATGTCGCGGGGCCCTCCGGCCCCGCGTATCTGTGCAGTTGCCCGAGCCGGAAGTTCCCGTGCAAGCACGCGCTCGGGCTGCTGTTGCTGTGGGCGGACGGCGGCGACTCGGTGCCGGCGGGACAGGTGCCGGATTGGGCCGAGGAGTGGATGGAGGGGAGAAGGGAGGGGGGCGGGCGGAAGACCGTTCCCGCGCAGGGGAGTCCGGGGTCCGCGTCCTCCGGTCCGGAGGCCGCGGCCCGCCGGGCGGAGCGCCGCGCCGAGCGCATCACCGCGGGCGCCACCGAGCTCGAACAGCGCCTCGCCGACCTGCTGCGCGGCGGGCTGGCCACGGTCGAGCAGGCGGGCTACGGACTGTGGGAGGAGACCGCGGCCCGCATGGTCGACGCCCAGGCCCCCGGACTGGCCGCGCGGGTACGGGAGTTGGGGGCGATCGCGGCCTCGGGGCCCGGCTGGCCCGTGCGGCTGCTGGAGGAGTGCGCCCTGCTGCACCTCCTCGACCAGGGCTGGCTGCACCGCGAGCGGCTGCCCGAGGGCCTGGCGGCCACGGTCCGCTCCCGCGTCGGCCTGACCGCGCCCGCCGACGGCCCGCCGGTCCGGGACCGCTGGCTCGTCCTCGCCCAGTACGACACGACGGACCCGAGACTGACGACCCGCCGGATCTGGCTGTACGGCACCGGCTCGGACCGCACGACCCTGCTGCTGTCGTACGGCGCGGCCGGCCGGGCGCCCGAGGTGGCGCTGCCCGTGGGCCTCGCCCTGGACGCGGAGGTGTCCTCTTATACGGGGGTGCCACGCGGTGCCCTGGGCGAGCGGTTCGCCCCGCCCGGACCCACTGCGGCCCGCCCCCCGGGCGTCACGGTCGGCCGTGCCCTCGCCCGGTACGGAGAGGCGCTGCGCGACGACCCCTGGCTGGACTCGGTCCCGGTCACGCTCGACCGGGTCGTCCCCACCCCGGACGGCGACTCCTGGCAGCTCGCCGACACCTCCGAGGACACCGCCCTCCCCCTCACCCCGGCCGCGCGCGCCCGGCCCGGGCTGTGGCGCCTGGTCTCCCTGTCCGGCGGCGCCCCGGTCAAGGTCTTCGGCGAATGCGGCCACCGCGGCTTCACCCCGCTGACCGCCTGGCCGGAGGGGTCGGGTGATGCCGTGCCGCTGTGCTGAGCGGGGGCGGGCCCGGGGGCGGAGGCTCTGCCGGGACGCCGAGCCCCGCGTCCGCGGAAACGCCCCGGCCCCGCCCAGGGCGCGGGGGCTTGCCGGGGGCGCCGAGCCCGCGTCCGCCTCTCACCCAGCCCTGGCGCACCCCCAGCCGTCCCCGGACCCGGCTCGCGCCCGCCCGAGCCCACTCCCACGCCCCACAAGCCCACCGGCCCGACGGAAGGAAGCAGCCCATGACCAGGCCTCCCGCTCCCGCGGACACGCCCGAGCCGGGTGTCTGGGAGGAGCTCGTCACCACGGCCCTGCTCGGCACGGACCGCCGTAGCCCGCCCGCCGAACCCGGCGACGACCGCCGTACACCCACGGCCGGACCCCGCGGCACCGGCCTTACACCCGCCGGAACCGGCGAAGACGGCCACGTGCCGACAGCCGGCCCCGGCGGCGACGGCCGTCCCGCCGTCTCCGCCCCGGCCGTCCTCCTGGACACGGCCGCCCGCGAGACCGTACGGCGACGTGCGGGGCTGCGGCCCGCGCGGGCGGCTCGGCGGCCGGAACCGGCTCCGGCGGACCCGCGCCCGGCGCTGCCCGCCGCCGCGGCCCGGCGGCTGGCGACGCTGCTGGCGGACCGGGCCGGCGCGGCGGGCGGCGGACGGCGGGGCGCGGCGCCCGACCTCATGGAACTGCTCCCCCAGTGGCTCACCCTGGCGAACGCCCACGGCTACGCGGCGCCCCCGGAGCTTCTGCCCGCCCTGCTGGACGCGGCGCGGGGCCGTACGGACCTGCGGCCCGCGGCGCTGGTCCTCGCCGGCGGGCGTGCCCTGTGGCTGGCGCGGCTCAATCCCGACTGGCGGTTCGCCCTGCGGGCGACGCCCGGAGGCGGCACCGCGACGGCCCGTACCGAGGACCCGGACCGTCTGCGGAGGCTGTGGCAGGAGGGGCTGTTCGCCGAGCGGGTGGCGCTGCTGGCGGCGATCAGGTCGCGGGAACCG
The DNA here is from genome assembly GCF_055587025.1 of Streptomyces sp. NPDC048600. Lineage (NCBI taxonomy): Bacteria > Bacillati > Actinomycetota > Actinomycetes > Kitasatosporales > Streptomycetaceae > Streptomyces > Streptomyces sp. NPDC048600. Next base: position 133,860 of record NZ_JBVJGZ010000010.1, read on the forward strand.
GCCGCGGCGCGCGAGCTGCTCGCCTCGACCTGGGCGACGGAGCGGGCCGAGGACCGGCTGATGTTCCTGGACTCGCTGCGGGTCGGACTGGACGCGCGGGACGAGCCGTTCCTGGAGCGGGCGCTGGACGACCGGAGCCGCAATGTGCGGTCGACGGCGGCGGAGTTGCTGTCGGCACTGCCCCTGTCGGCGCTCGCCGCGCGGATGGCGGTGAGAGCCGCCGCGTGTGTGGCGCTGGACCACACGCTCCAGCCCGCCACGATCAGCGTTGAAGCGCCTCACGAGTGCGATCCGAGCATGGAGCGGGACGGTGTCGTGGCCAGACCTCCGGCGGGACGGGGTGAACGCTCATGGTGGTTGGGCCAGTTGGTGGAGGCCGCGCCGCTCGGCACCTGGCCGGGGCGGCTCGGCGGGCGCGCCCCGCGCGAGATCGTGGCGCTGCCGGTCGCGGACGACTGGCAGGGGGAGCTGCACGCGGCCTGGTGCCGGGCGGCGGTACGGCAGCGCGACGCGGCCTGGTCGCGGGCGCTGCTCGGCGCGCCGGGCGCACCCGAGGCGGGCGGCCCCGGAGCGGTGTCGCTGGCCGAGCGCGCGAGACTGCTGAGCACCCTGGACGCCGGCGAACGGGCCGACTGGGTGGCCGGGTTCATCGCGACGCACGGGCTGTCGGAGGCGTTCCAGCTGCTCGGCGTGTGTGCGGTGCCGTGGGCGCCTGCGCTGGGGCGGGCGGTGGTGGACGCGCTCGACATCGCGCGGGACGCGGGGAGCTACCCCTGGAGTTTCAGCGGTGTCATGGGCCTGGCCGAGCGCTGTCTGGACCCGGCGGAGGCGAGCCGTTTCGATGCCCTGCTGGCGACACCGGAGGAACCGGAGGACGCCTCGCCCGGCGCGGGCGGCTACTGGTCCGAGGCCTTCCAGCGCCTGGTCTCCACCCTGCGGCTGCGCGCGGCGATGACGCGGGAGCTGATGCCGCCGCCCGGCCCGGAACCCGGAGCCTGACAGCGCACGGCCCCGCGACCGGACCGTCCGACGGCACCCGGCCGTACGGCCACCGGGCGGGACCGCGGTCCGCCCCGGTGGCTCACCTCACCGCACAGACCGGAGCGGATCGCCTCACCGTACGGACCGGAGCGGCTCACCTCACCGCACGGACCGGAGCTCTACGCCCCGGCCGGCTGGCGGACGTTCGCGCGGACCCAGTCCACGACGGACGCGGTCGTGGCGCCCGGGGTGAAGATCTCGGCGACGCCCTGCTCCTTGAGCGGCGCGATGTCCGCCTCCGGGATGATGCCGCCGCCGAACACCAGGATGTCCTCGGCCTCACGCTCGCGCAGGAGCCTGATCACGGCGGAGAAGAGCGTGTTGTGGGCGCCCGAGAGGATGGACAGCCCGATCGCGTCGGCGTCCTCCTGGATCGCCGTGTCGACGATCTGCTCGGGGGTCTGGTGGAGGCCGGTGTAGATGACCTCCATACCGGCGTCGCGCAGCGCCCGCGCGATCACCTTGGCGCCGCGGTCGTGGCCGTCGAGCCCCGGCTTGGCCACCACCACGCGGATCGGACCGGCTGCCACACCCATCACTGCCTCCATGAAGCGACTGCATCCATCCGTATCGACAAGTACCGCACACATCCGACACCTCACGCATGTGATGCAGATCACACGTGGGTGGGGCGGACGCCTCGCCGGTCCCGCCGTCGACCGAGGGCGGCGCCGCCGCGGCACGGACGCCGGGGGCCACACCGGCCGGAGAAGTGAACGCACGTTATCGCCGACATCCCGCAACCGGCTGTTTCGCGGAGGAACCGAGGGGGAAATCACACGTGGGACATATTCGCCGCGCACACTTCCGAGCCATCGCGGCCCACGCGCCGCGGCACCCAGCGGCCGAAGGACCGCGCACCCGGCCGGAACACGCGCCAGGAGAGCCGCGACGAGGCCGCCGCACCGGCGGAGAACCTCACCAGACCACCGGCGCCGCCCGCGCCACCTCCCGCGCACCGGGCACGCACTCCGTCCGGGCCCGGCCCACCACACTCGCCATGGCTCTCCACACAGGCTCACGGGGGACAGAGCCGTTCTTCCGTGTGCCGAGGGGAGGTCGGTCATGAGGGTCCTGGATCTGTTGCGCCTTCAGTCGCTGTACAGGCTCCTCCTGCCCGGCAGACTCACCGGTCTGTCCGTGGCCCTGCTGAAGGCGACCGCCCTGGAGATAGCCATCCTCGGCGGCCATCTGCTCCTCTACCCTTCCGGAATCACCTCGGAGCGCCGCCCCGAGCCCACCTCGGCCCCGTCCCGCGGCGCGGGCACCGAGGACCCGCCCCGGCTCCCCACGCGGGAGCGGACACCGGTCGTGCTGCTGCACGGCTTCATGGACAACCGCTCGGTGTTCCTGCTGCTGCGCCGCTCCCTGGCCCAGCACGGCCACCCGCGGGTCGAGTCGCTCAACTACTCTCCGCTCACCTGCGACATCCGCGCGGCCGCGGAGCTGCTCGGCCGGCACATCGAGGAGATCTGCGAGCGCACCGGCAGCGGCCGGGTCGACATCGTCGGGCACAGCCTCGGCGGACTGATCGCCCGCTACTACGCGCAGCGGCTCGGCGGCGATCTGCGGGTGCGCACCCTGGTCACACTGGGCACTCCGCACTCCGGCACCCGGGTGGCGCCGCTGGCGGACGCGCATCCGATCGTGCGCCAGATGCGCCCGGGTTCGCGCGTCATAGAGGAGCTGTCCCGGCCGGCCCCGGGCTGCCGTACGCGGTTCGTCAGCTTCTGGAGCGACCTCGACCATGTGATGGACCCGCTGGAGGCCGCCCGGATCGACCATCCCGACCTGCTGGCGCACAACGTCCTGGTGACCGGGATCGGCCACCTCGCGCTGCCGGTGCACCCGGCCGTGGCCGACGGGATACGGCGAGCCCTGGAGAGCGCGGACACCGCGGACTCCCCTGCCGCGCCGGCCGGCGCCGGGGCCGGCGGACTGACCGTGGCCTGACGGCGACCCGTACACCGATCGGCAACCACTGGTTCACTCAGGCAACTTGACGCGTCGGCCGAACGGACAACCGCCCTCCGGAAGCCGCTCGAAGTGCTCCGGAGGGCCGCCCAAGAGGTACTCGACGGGGGCCAGAAGTCGAACGGTTATCGAACACAAGGCCAAAGTCGTGCCCACAGTCCGCCGAAAGGCGGCCGAATGCCCGTTTCCTGCGCGCGTGAAACCTGAGGAAGATTGTCGTGCCCGCATACCGCCGGGTACAGTCACCGCACTGCTCTGGCAGCCCCTGTTGTCGAGGCGAAAGAGAAGTTGGTGAACGACCGTCACCCGTCGGGGACCATGACCACCCCGGCTCCGGCTTCCGACGCCGACTCGGCGCACTACGCGTCGTACGGCACCCAGGAAGCCCCGTACGGCGACTTCACCACATACGGCGCCTACGACGCGAACGGTTTTGCGGCCGGCGGCCACGCCACCGGGACCTACACCGCGGACCCCCTCTTCGGCGCCATGCCCACAGGCCATGACACCGGCGCCTACGACGCCACGCAGTGGAACTCCGGCAGTCACCAGACCGCGCACTACGACACGTACGCGGCCCAGCAGCACGCCACCTACGGCACGGGCTCCTACGACGCCACGGCCTGGGCCACCGGCGACCAGCAACTGCCGCTCGTGCCGCCGCAGGCCACCGCCGCGGACGCCAGTGGCCAGTGGGACGCGAGCGCCTGGCTCCAGCCCGACCAGTCCGCCGTCCCGGCAGCCGACCAGACCCAGCAGTGGTACTGGGGCACCCACGGCTCCGACACCGGCGCCTACGACGCCACGCAGTGGAACTCCGACGGCACGGCCGCCGCCGAGTACGAGCTGCCCTTCGACCAGCAGGCCACTGCCACCTTCGACCAGGTCGCCCACGACGGGCAGACCGCGTACGAGGAGCACACGGCCCACGACACGCACGCGGCGTACGACGAACACGCCGGGTACGAGACGCACGACGAACAGACCGCGTACGACGGTGAGGCCGGGTACGAGCACGGCGACCCCGGCGACACCGGGGAACTGCCCGCGGTGGACCTCCTGGACGGCCAGGAGGAGGCCACGCCCCTGCCCGCGCCCCGCGTCGCCTCCCGCGGAGCGGCCCGCTCCCGCCGCCGTACCCCTGCCAAGCGTTCCGCGCTGCTGACGATCGCCGTGCCCTCCGCCTGCGTGATGGGCGTCGCCGGGATCGCCGCGGCCTCCGTGGGCAACCTGACCGGCGGCGACAGCAAGGACGCCACGACGACCGCCGCGGACGCCGCGCCCGTCAAGCCGTCCGCCGCCAACAACAAGCTGGACACCCAGCTGGCGAGCCTGAGCGCCGAGGCCGACGACTTCGCCGACCGCGCGAGCCGCACCCAGGAGCGCATCGACCTCAAGGCGCAGCAGGAGCTCGAGCGGAAGCTGGCGGCGGAGGAGGCGGCCCGCAAGGAGCGGCTGCGCCCCAAGTTCGCGCTGCCGGTCGCCCAGCACGGACTGAGCGCCTACTACGGCCAGTCCGGCGTCAACTGGATGTCCATGCACACCGGCATCGACTTCCCCGTCTCGTACGGCACTCCCGTGATGGCCGCGACCGACGGCACCGTGCGCACGCAGTGGAACAGCGCCTACGGCAACATGGTGATCGTGACGGCGATGGACGGCACGGAGACGTGGTACTGCCACCTCTCCAGCTACCAGGTGCCCTTCGGGGCGACCGTGAAGGCCGGCGACACGATCGCCTACTCCGGCAACTCGGGCAACTCCACCGGCCCGCATCTGCACTTCGAGGTGCGTCCCGGCGGCGGTTCGTCGATCGACCCGCTGTCCTGGCTGCGCAGCCACGGCCTCGAGCCCTAGTAGCCCCTGCCCCCTGGTGCACCCTGCGTCTTGACGGGCCCTGCCTTCTGGTGAGCCCTGCCCTCTCTTGTCGAAGCCCCGCCGGACGTCGTCCGCCGGGGCTTTCGCCGTCCGTCCCCCTACAGCTTCTCGACCGGGGCGTACCGCAGCAGCAGCCGCTTCGGCTTGGCGTCGCCGAAGTCGATCGTCGCCTCGGCGTTGGAGCCGGTGCCCTTGACGGCCATCACCGTGCCGAGCCCGAACTGGTCGTGGGTGACGCGGTCGCCGACCGCCAGCCCGACGACCGGCTGCTCCGCGGTGCGGCGGGTGGCGAAGCCCGAGGCGCCCGACGCCGAGGAGCGCGAACGCGAGGAGGACAGCGAGGCGGCGATCCCGGAGGCCGGGCCGGAGGAGACGGGCGCGGTCGCGCCCGTGCGCTTCCACTCCAGGTGCGTGGGCGGGATCTCCTCCAGGAAGCGGGAGGGCGGGTTGTACGAGGGCTGTCCCCAGGCGCTGCGCATCGTCGAGCGCGTGAGATAGAGCCGCTCACGCGCGCGGGTGATGCCGACGTAGGCGAGGCGGCGCTCCTCCTCCAGCTCCTTGGTCTGGCCGAGGGCCCGCATGTGCGGGAAGACGCCGTCCTCCATGCCCGTGAGGAAGACGACCGGGAACTCCAGGCCCTTGGCGGTGTGCAGGGTCATCAGGGTGATGACGCCGGAGCCTTCCTCGTCCTCGTCGGGGATCTGGTCGGAGTCGGCGACCAGCGCGACCCGCTCCAGGAAGTCCGACAGCCCGCCCGGGGCCTCCTCCGACTCCTGCTCGAACTCCAGCGCCACGGCGGCGAGTTCCTGGAGGTTCTCGATGCGGGTCTCGTCCTGCGGGTCGGTGGAGGCCTGCAACTCGGCCAGATAACCGGTGCGTTCGAGGACGGCCTCCAGGACCGTGGCCGGTCCCGCGCCGGACTCCACGATCGTCCGCAGCTCCTCCATCAGCGTGTTGAACCGCTTGACGGCGTTGGTCGACCGGGCGGCCATGCCGTACGCCTCGTCGACGCGCTTGAGCGCCTGCGGGAAGCTGATCCTCTCCCGCTGGGACAGGGCGTCGATCATCGCCTCGGCGCGCTCACCGATGCCGCGCTTGGGCACGTTCAGGATGCGGCGCAGCGGGACGGAGTCCTCCGGGTTGGCCAGCACCCGCAGGTAGGCCAGGACGTCCCGGACCTCCTTGCGCTCGTAGAAGCGGACGCCGCCGACGACCTTGTAGGGCAGGCCGACGCGGATGAAGACCTCTTCGAAGACCCGGGACTGGGCGTTGGTGCGGTAGAAGACGGCGACGTCGCCTGCCTTCGCGTCGCCCGAGTCCGTGAGGCGGTCTATCTCGTCGGCGACGAACTGCGCCTCATCGTGCTCGGTGTCGGCCACGTAGCCGGTGATCTGCGCGCCCGCGCCCGCGTTGGTCCACAGGTTCTTGGGACGGCGGGACTCGTTGCGCTCGATGACCGCGTTGGCCGCGGAGAGGATCGTCTGGGTGGAGCGGTAGTTCTGCTCCAGCAGGATCGTCGTCGCGTCCGGGTAGTCCTCCTCGAACTGGAGGATGTTGCGGATGGTCGCGCCGCGGAAGGCGTAGATCGACTGGTCGGCGTCACCCACCACGCAGAGCTCGGCGGGCGGCACGTCGTACTCGCTGGGCGGTACGTCGACCGGGTGCTCCCTGGTGCCCACCAGCTCGCGCACCAGGGCGTACTGGGCGTGGTTGGTGTCCTGGTACTCGTCGACCAGGACGTGGCGGAAGCGGCGGCGGTAGTGCTCGGCGACGTCGGGGAAGGCGCGCAGCAGATTGACCGTCGTCATGATCAGGTCGTCGAAGTCGAGGGCGTTCGCCTCACGCAGCCGCGACTGGTACATCGCGTAGGCCTGGGCGAGGGTCTTCTCGAAGCCGTCGGACGCCTGGGCGGCGAAGTCCTCCTCGTCGATCAGCTCGTTCTTCAGGTTGCTGATCTTGGCGCTGAAGGACTTCGGCGGGAAGCGCTTGGGGTCGAGGTCCAGGTCGCGGCAGACCAGGGCCATCAGGCGCTTGGAGTCGGCGGCGTCGTAGATCGAGAAGGACGACGTGAAGCCGAGCTTCTTGGACTCGCGGCGCAGGATGCGCACGCACGCGCTGTGGAAGGTCATCACCCACATCGCGTTCGCCCGCGGGCCGACGAGCTGCTCGACGCGCTCCTTCATCTCGCCCGCGGCCTTGTTGGTGAAGGTGATCGCGAGGATCTGGCCCGGGTGCACATGGCGCTCGCCCAGCAGATGCGCGATGCGGTGGGTGAGCACACGGGTCTTGCCGGAGCCGGCGCCGGCCACGATCAGCAGCGGGGAGCCGGAGTGGACGACCGCGGCACGCTGGTTGTCGTTGAGACCGTCCAGCAGGGCCGCCGCGTCGATCACCGGCCGCGGGGCGCCGTCGCGGTAGTAGTCGTCCCGGTCCGGGGGCACGTCGAACTTCCCGCCGAACAGATCCTCCGGAACGCGCTCCGGAGCATGCTCGTCCTCGGGCGGCGGCGGGTGCTCCTCCTCGTGCCCGCGAGGGGCCTGGAGGTCCGCCAGGAAGCTGTCGTCAAAGAGGCTGCTCATCGCTCTCCGAGTCTAGGGGCCCCCACCGACAACCGGCCGCCGTCCGGAGAACTCCCCGCCACCACCCTAAGTAGCGCCGGTGACACAGCCTGCGGCACAGCAAGCGCGTGCGCGACAAGGTCACAAAAATGTATCGGGCATATCGCCCATCAACCTTCACACGCACCACACGAGTTGGCTACGGTTCCGGGCAGGCCGTACGACCCCCACCGGCGAACGACGCCGGGCCGTACCGCCTCCGCCGAGTCCGGTGCGCCCGAACGCCCGCCGGAGCCGGGGACCCACAGATCCCGGGGTGAATCGGCTCACTTCCTCGCGGGAGCGAGCCGTAGGGCAACCCTTCCGAACCACCCGCCCGAACCCGACAGCTAACTCGGTAGGCGGCCGATGGAAGGAGTCGCCTCTCTTGGCGTCGCACCGCAAGCCGCGTCCCGCCGGGACGCGTGTCGCAGGCATACGGACCCCCGCCCTGGCCACGGCGGCCCTCACCTCCGTGGCCCTGCTGTCCCAGACGGCCAACGCCACCCCCTCGGACGACGACCGGCCGAGCCTGGAGGAGGTCGAGAAGAAGGTCGACGATCTCTACCGCCAGGCGGAGTCGGCGACCGAGAAGTACAACTCCGCCAAGGAGCGGACCACCAAGCAGCGCAAGCAGGTCGACACCCTCCTGGACGACGTCGCCAAGCGCACCCAGAAGCTCAACGACGCGCGCGAGGAACTCGGTTCCTTCGCCGCGGCCCAGTACCGCACCGGCTCCGCCGCGCCGGACACGGCGACCTTCCTCCTCGCCGACGACCCGCAGGACTACTTCGACCAGAACCAGCTGATGGACCGGCTGACCGGCCGTCAGAAGGACGCGGTCGACGACTACGTCACCCAGCAGTCCGAGACCATGGAGAAGCGCCGCGAGGCCACCGAGAGCCTCGCGACGCTGACCGACTCCCAGACCGAGCTGAGGACGGCCAAGGCGACCGTCCAGAAGAAGCTCTCCGACGCGCGCGAGCTGCTGTCGCAGCTGACCGCCGAGGAGAAGGCCAGGCTCGCTCAGATCGAGGAGCAGAAGCGCGAGGAGGCCGCCCGCAAGGCCGCCGAGCTCGCCGCGCAGCAGGCCGAGGCGCAGCGCGAGCGGGAGGCGGCCGCCGCCGAGGCCGCTGCCCGGGAGGCGGCGCAGCCCGACCCGGCTCCGTCGCCCTCCACCGGCACCACCGAGACGCCGTCCACGCCCGCGCCGGACACCTCGACCTCCACCAAGGGCGACAAGGCGGTCGCCTTCGCCCGCACCCAGATCGGCAAGCCGTACGTGTGGGGCGCCACGGGGCCCGACTCCTACGACTGCTCCGGCCTCACCGGGGCCGCGTGGAAGGCCGCCGGCGTCACCCTCCCGCGCACCACGTGGGACCAGGTCAACGCGGGCACCACGGTCTCCCTCACCGACGCCCGGCCCGGTGACCTCGTCTTCTTCTACGACGACATCAGCCACGTCGGCCTCTACATCGGCAACGGCATGATGATCCACGCCCCCAAGCCGGGCGCCTACGTCCGCGAGGAGTCGATCTACTACGACGGCGAGGGCTCGATCCACAGCGTCGTGCGGCCGGGCTGACGCGAGAACGCGGCACGCGCGCGTGAGGGTCCTACGCGGCTCGTACGCGCGCGTGGGTGCGTGAGGGGCCGTACGCGCCCCCGGGCCCGGGGTCCTCGCGCTGCTCGGCCCGCCACGCGCGCAGGTGCGCCCGGGGGCGGCGCTGTGGGCTGTTCGGCGGGCGACGGCGTGGTTTCGGCCGTGCCCGCGCGTGGCCCGCGTGCGCGGCACGGGCTGGTTCCTAGCATCGGGCGCATGCCCGCTACCACCACTTCCCCGAGCGCCTGGTGGGCGCAGCGTCCGCCCGCGGCCGGGGCCGCCGTGATGGCGACCGGCATCCTGTCGGTCGGTCTGCATCTGTCCGGCCACGAGGTGCTGTCGCGGATCCTGCTCGTGCTCGCCTGCCTCGCGTGGCTGGGCCTGGCGGCGGACTTCGTCCTACGGCTGCTGCGGGAGCGGGGGCGGTGGCTCGAGGAGGCGGGGTCACCGGCCGCCCTGACGGCGGTGGCCGCGACGACCGTGCTGGGCACGCGTTTCTCGGTGCTGGGCTGGCAGTCCCTGGCCTACGCGCTGCTGGCGCTCGCCACGGTGCTGTGGCCGGTGCTGATGGTCGATGTGGTCGGGCGCTGGAAGCAGCGGATGCCCGGGGCGGTGTTCCTGGGCTGTGTGGCCACGCAGGGGCTCGCGGTGCTCGGGGCGACCCTGGCCGGGGCGGAGGAGGTGGCCTGGCTCGCGCGCGCGGCCATGGTGCTGTTCTGGCTCGGCCTCGTCGTCTACGGCTTCGCGCTGGCCCGTTTCGATCTGCGTCAGGTGGCCAGGGGCGCCGGTGACCAGTGGATCGCGGGCGGCGCGCTCGCGATCTCCGCCCTGGCCGGATCGAAGCTGATCGCCGCCGACAGCCCGCAGCTCTACCTGTGGAACCAGGACGACTACGACGTCCTGCGCTCGGTCACCCTCACCCTGCTCCTGCTCGACGTCGCCTGCTACGTCGTCCTGCTCGCCGCCGAGGCCGGATGGCCGCGGCCGGGCTACGACGTCCGGCGCTGGTCCACCGTCTTCCCCATGGGCATGACGGCGGCGGCGATGCTGTCCGTGTCCACCGCCCTGGACGTCCCGTGGCTGAAGGGCCCGGGTCAGGTGCTGCTGTGGATCGCCGTGGCCGCCTGGCTGGCGGTGGCCGCCCTGGCCGTCGCGGCGGCCCGCGCGGAGCTGCGGGGCGAGCGGGCCCCGCGGCACTCGGCGGAGGGCGTCAGGTCCAGAGCACGGCGATGAAGACGTTCACCGTGGTCAGCAGGCCGACCAGCCCGAACAGGCGCTTGTCCACCGTCTCCTCGTCCCGCTTCACATAGACGAGGCCCAGGATCACGATCAGCAGGGCCAGCTTCACACCGACCTTGATGTTGTTCACCGACTGGTCGTCGGCCTGATTGAGGCCGACCAGGATCACACCGGTGACCAGCATCGTCAGGGCGCCGTGCAGCATCGCCGGGACGAAGCGCGCGGTGCCCTGGCCCATCGCTTTCATCTGGGTGAGGAAGCCGCCCAGGAGCGAGGCGATGCCGATGATGTGCAGGCCCACGAAGAGATGGATGAGTACGTCCATGGGGCCGGAGCCTAATCAGGGCCCGGCGGCCCCCTCACACCGCCCCTACCCGCCCTGCATATATGCGCCCCATAGCACCCGGCCCGCCCCTCGACCCCCGGAACAGCCGGTTCGGTCATCGCACTCCGTGAAGTCGACCGCCCCGGTCCCAGACCCTGGTCATATGCGGTCACCTATCGACCTGCTCCCGGCATTTCCGCACATCGCGTTACCAAGTCGTCACTATCGGGTCTAGCGTCCAGCTCCAGGTGACCGGCTCCCCACCGCCGCCCGGGCCAGGGGCGGCAGCCGGACACCACCGCCGAGAAGGTCCGGCGGCACCGGCTCCCCCTGTGCGGGCGCCGCCGGACCCGCGGGACGTCACCCGGCGACCCGCACGCCGCTCCCCCTGGCGGCCGAACCGTCCCCGCACCCCCCGCGGGGACACCCGGCGGGCCCAGGAAAGGACGTACAGGTCCACGTGGCAGCGCACCGCAAGTCCAGACAGAGTTTCGTCGGCGGCAGCACCGTCCGTAAGGCAGCCACCCTCGCCCTCGCGGGAGCCGCCGGCGCGACCGCCTTCGAGGGCGTCGGGCAGGCCGCCCCGGAACTGACCCCGGCACAGGTCAAGGCCCGGGTGGGCAAGCTGTATCAGGAGGCCGAGGTGGCCACCGAGAAGTACAACGGCGCCAAGGAGAAGGCCGACGCCGCCGAACAGCACCTGAAAGAACTGCGCGACGAGGCCGCCCGCAAGGAGGACCGCCTCAACTCGGCCCGTGACTCGCTGGGTTCGATCGCCGCGGCCCAGTACCGCGAGGGCGGCCTCGACCCCGCCCTGCGCCTCGCCCTGTCCGACGACCCCGACACCTTCCTCAACCACGCGGCCTTCGCCGAACGCGCCGGCGACCGCCAGTCCGCCGCCGTGCACCGCGTCCGCGACCAGCTCCGCGAGATCGAGCAGCTGCGTGGCGCCGCCAAGATCCAGCTGACCTCCCTGAAGTCGCGCCAGGAGGAGCTGAAACGGCACCGCGCGACCGTCACCGGCAAACTGACCACGGCCCGCCGGCTGCTCGCCCGGCTCACCACCGAGGAACGGCACCGCCTCGCCGCCACCAGCGCGGACCAGGACCGCGCCTCGCGCGACACCGCGACCGCCCGCGACCCCCTGCGGGCAGCCGGCCCGGCCGCCGCGCCCGCCGCCCCCACCTCACGCGCCGCGGCCGCCGTCTCCTACGCCTACAGCAAGCTCGGCAGCCCCTACGTCTGGGGCGCCACCGGTCCCGACGCCTTCGACTGCTCCGGCCTCGTCCAGGCCGCCTACCGCTCCGCGGGCGTCGAACTGCCCCGCACCACCTACGCCCAGATCGGCGCCGGCCGCCGCGTCTCCCGCTCCGAACTCCAGCCCGGCGACCTGGTGTTCTTCTACTCCGCCATCAGCCACGTCGGCATCTACGTCGGCAACGGGCAGATGGTCCACGCCCCCAACCCGTCCGCCCCGGTCCGGGTCGCCCCGATCGACGAGATGCCCTTCGCGGGGGCGACGCGGGTGGCGTGAGCGGGACCTCGACAGACAGGTCCGCAGAGGGCTCGAGGTAGGGTCAGCGCCTCTCCCGGACCTCTCCCAGCCACAGCCGTCGCCCGAGATCGTCAAGCTCTTCCTTGCGTTCCTCGCACTCAGGGATGGCTTGCCGGAGAAGGGCCCAGTAGTCCGAGCTGTGCCCGGAGATCCTGATGTGGGCGAGTTCATGGGCGATGACGTAGTCGACCACATGTGAGGGCAACTGGAACAGCGCCCAGTGCAGCGCCATGGTCCCGCGAGCGCCGTCGCCAGGACGATACGTTCCCCATCGGTTGCCGACATCACGAACGACGACGTCGGGTTCGCTGACCTCCATGCGGGCGGCCCACGGCTGAAGCCTGCCCTGCGCCCAGCGCTGTCCGGTCCTGCGATACCACCCGATGAGGGCACGACGGGCCGCGACCGGGTCCCGCACAAGCTCTTCAGCCATCACTATCCGCCCGGCGACGAACCGGACGTCACCTTGCGCTTCACCGTCGATCTGAAGGCGGTACGCGCGGCCGAGATAGCTGAACGTCTCACCGTCCTGGAAGCCCCGTACGGGGTGGGCAGGCGGGTGCTCCTCCCGCAGACGCAGCTTGTCTGCCAGCCACGCCTGACCGTCCCGCAGAAACGACTCTGCCCGTTCGGCATCGCAACCAGGCGGCACTCTCAGCACGAGGGATCCGTCGCGTTCGACCGTGAGCCCGAGGCGTCGGCGGCGTTCGCTGACGACCACGCGGAACTCCCGGCCCGCCACGGCGATCACCTGACCGTCCTCCAGGACGGTCAGGCAGGGGCCGGGCGGGTCGGCAGTCGTCGGCACGCCGCCTATTGTCCCCGAGCCGCCGCCCGGAACGCCGCCGCGTGCCGCTGGGCGTGCCCGGTCAGGACCTGTGACAGGTGCTCCAGGGGCTCCTTGGCCCGCTCCCTCGGCCTGACGCCCGCCCGTCGCAGTCCCCGCCAGATCTCGCTCTGCAGCGAGTCCAGGCTGGCCTCGCTGTCCGACCAGGCGGCACTCGACACATGCCGCTCTATGATCGCGGCGAGTTCGACCGTCACACTCCTGAGTACGGCGGGATCGGGCAGCTCGAAGGCCGCATCCTCGTCCATCCGGTCGGACAGCTTCATGTACAGCTGCTGCTCGGCCGGCGACAGGTCGGCGACCTCGGGATCGACTTCCTCCGCCTTCCGGGCCTTGTCGATCAGGGGACCGAGGCGCACCTTGATCTCGTCCCAGCGGCCCGCGAACTCCTCCAGGATCGCCTCCAACTCCTCGGAGAGCGTCCGCAGCACGGGCCGGTCCTCCGACTGCCGCTTCTCCTCCAGGTGGTAGCGCAGCGCCTGTACCTGCTCCGCCGCCGACTCCCGCACGTCCGGGATGCGCGCCAGCACCTCGTCGAAGTCGGGGGCCAGGATGGAGACAGGAGCGATGACCTCCTCGATCTCAGGCATTTCCAGGTGCTCCGCCACCATGGCCCGCACCTTGCGTCCGTACGCCCGCACGGAGAAGGTTCCGCCCTCGGCATCGCGGTAGTGCCGCCGAACCCGCTTCTGCAACAAGGTCCAGTTGCGGGCCTCGGGCACCAGCTTCAGCGCCGCCTCGTGCGGCAGGACTCGCTCCAGCGCGGAGGTGAAGCGGCTCATACGGGTGTCGAATTCGGATCGCGCGTCCTCGTCTCCGAGCGTGAGCATGCCCTGGGCGATGCCCCCAGGCGTGTCGAGGCCGGTGATCCCCAGATCCGTGAGGAAGGCGCGCAGCGCGTCCGCGGCCTTCTGCATCTCCGGGACCTCGACCTCATCGAGGCTCTGGACGGTCTGGAGCGTGGGCCCGTCACCCTTGTACGCGGGCAGGGCGACCGCCAGGTCGCTCAGCACGCCGTAGTAGTCCACGACACGGCCCTCGTACTTGGCACGGCGCGGACGGTTCACCCGGGCGATGGCCTGGAGCAGTTCGGCGTCCTGGATCGGACGGTCGAGGTACAGGGCCTGCTCGATGGGCGCGTCGAAACCGGTGAGCAGCATCGACTTCACGATCAGGAACGCGACCGGTCTGGGGTCCTCGACGTCGGGAGCGGCCATCCCGCTCCAGGGGTTCCGGCCGATACCGCCCGCCGGTACGGGATCGTCCTCGGGGATGTGCCGAGTCACCCAGGGGTTGTCGGGCGGAAGCTGCGGGAACGGCTCAAGGAACCGCTCGACGTGTTCCTGCTGGGCCACAGGGTCGGTCCACTCACGCCACTGCCCGCGCTTCTTCTCGTTCCCCGCGGAGATGACGGGCACGAAGTCGATCCGGCGCAGGACCTCCTGATACTGCCACGCCCGCAGCAGCACCAGATCGTCCCAGGTGTAGTCGGCGAGGTTCTTGTGCCGCAGGGACTCGGGGTCGAAGCTCCGCACCCTGGCGAGGAGCTCCACCCGGGCGTCGTTGAGCATGTGCCGGTACAGCACCGCCGCGTTGCGGCTCACCGCCGCGACCTGGGCCTTGAAGCCTCCGGTCAGCGGACCGGTGACGTAGTGCTCCAGCATGTCCTTGGCCTTGGCGCGGATCACGGGAAGCGACTCGGCGACGGTACGGCTCGTCGGCTTGAGCTGCCTGCGCGTCTTCGCCTGCTGACCGCTCTGGAGATGGGCGATCAGGTTCTCGAACTTCCCGTTCAGCTGATCCTTGTCGCGGACGCCGGCCGAACCCGTACGGCCCTCGTAGCGGACGGGCACGACGACCTTGTCCCGCTCCGCCTCGTCCATGAGGTACGAGTCGAGGAACGTCCCGTCCGGCTCCAGTCCGAAGATGCGTCCGGTGTCCGTCAGACGCCCCTTCATGATCGGCGTACCCGTGAAGCCCACACGGGCCGCCTTGGGCACGGAGTCGCGCAGGCAGGCGTGCAGCACGGAGGTGTGGGACCGGTGCGCCTCGTCGACGAGCACGAGAATGTTCGGCTTGTCGCTGCATTCGGAGAAACGCCGCCGCACCACGTCGACGGCCGCGTCGGTGGGCGTGGGATCGGACGCCTCTTCGGCCGAGGCGCCGTCGGCCTGGCGCTCCTGCACAGCTTCGAACTCGGCCACCGGGTCACGGTCGTCGCTCGACTCGCCCTCTCCGGTGCCGACGACGCCGGGAATCCGCCCCAGGTACTTCTGGATCATCGTGAAGATGACGGCGCGACCTCCGTGCTTTCCCGCGCGCTCCAGCATGCCCTCGACATCCGAGCGGGAGCGGGCGACCCGCACCTCGCTTCCGCTGATCCGGACCGCGGCGGCCAACTGCTGCTCCAGTTGCGTACGGTCGGTGACGACGAGCAGGGTGAAGCGATTGAGCGCCGGATCACGGCTGGTCTGGAGCCTGCGCGCGAGGAAGGCCATCGTGAGGCTCTTGCCGGAGCCCTGGGTGTGCCAGATGACCCCGCCGCGCTCGTCCCGCGTCGCGGCGGGGTCGTCCACGGTGCGACCGGTGCGCAGCTTGCGCACGATCTTCTCGACAGCGCGGTACTGCTGATGGCGGCAGACGGCCTTGACGGTGACGGGCGGCTCCCCCGCCTTCGTCTTCACGGGCATCTCGAACACGTAGTGCCGCACGATGTTCAGCAAGTTGCGGGGCTTGAGCACGATGCCGACGAGGCGCTGGAGGTCCGTGGGCGCCCCGCCCGGTTCGAGCAGCCGAGTCCCGTCGCCCCGCCGCACCTCCTGCAAGGCGCGGCCGAAGTCCTTGTCGCCCGTGTAGTCCGGCGTCACGCTGCGCCACGCGGCGAAATGGTTCTCGTCAGACGTGATGGTGCCGAGTGCCGCGTGCTCACCGGCGGCGGCGATGAGCAACTGCACGGGAGTGAAGAACTCGGGCACCTGGGAGCGCGGGTCGCGGCGGTCCCGTCCGGTGTCGTCGTCGAGCGGCACCCCCGCGTATCCCCGAAGGTCGCGGATGGCCTCGCCGATGGCGTCCTTGACATCCGGTCCCTTGCACTCGATGACGGCGAGGGGAACGCCGTTCACGAACAGTACGAGGTCGAGGATGATCTCCGCCCCGTCGAAGGTCCGTACGCGCAGCTGGTCGGCGACGAGGAAATCGTTCCTCTTGAGGATCTCAGCGTCGTCCAGCCCCTCCAGGTCCCAGTCGATGAACTGGGCGTGCACGGTCGAGCCGTTGTAGTGCTCCTCGTCGCCGGTGACCGGTGTTCCCTTGATCAGTCGGCTGGTCACCTCGCCGTTGACCGCGACGAGCGAGGTGGTGGCGACGTTTCGGGCGGTGCGGCGCAGGTCGTCGATGACGGCGTCGGCGTCCGTGTCCGTCATCCAGGAGCCACCACCGCCGGGCAGCCGGTTCACGCGCCGCACTGCGGAGCGCAGGCGCTTCAGCAGCAGCAGATCGCCGTACGCCCGTTCGTCGCCGTCAGGGTCGGCCTTGCTGAGGTCGGGCCCGTGGGCGTGCCGCCATCCCATCGCCTTCAACTGGTCGATGATCGGCAGTTCCGTCTCGTCCCGCTCGGCCGTGCCCCGCGTCATGAACCCCGCACCCCTCCCCGTGCCCAGCCCCACTGCTCGGACAACGGTTCTACGACCGTCGGCCGTTCCCCATTCTGCGGCGTGTGGGGCGCGGGTGACACGAGTCTTCGGGCGGTTACGACCGCGAGATCACGACAGGACGGGATTTGGCCGGTTCTCGACGGTCGCGGGGGCGGGCGGCGAGGGCTGCGCGTGCAAGGGAGACGGCGGTCTGGCGTTCCGCTTCCGCGTTGCGCACGGAGGGCGCGTTCGCGTCCCGGGCGGTGACGGTACGGCAGCCACGGCACAGGCCACCGTCGAAGGCCGCGGGGTGTCCGGGGACGCCGCAGTCGGTGCACTCCGGCATGAGGCGAAGGGGGCGCGCAGGCCTGAGCTCGTCGGGAGTCTCCTCCGCTGCGGCGACTGCGGGCATGGGCGGCAGCTTGTCCCGCAGTCGCCGGGCGACGAACCCACACGGAGCGTGGACGGTGTCGGGCAGGCCGCCGGTCAGGGCCTGGATCAGGGAAACCGTGCTCGCACCGCGCTCCAGCCAGGGGACGACCAGGTCGACCAGGGCCTCGCAGTCGGCGGCGGACAGGGCGAGCCGGGGTTCATGGCTGCCGAGCCGGGCGAGGACGCCGTAGGCGGCGGTGGCGTGAGGCTGAGCGGGCGCGGGCGGGGCATTCGTGGATGAGGTGGAGGGGGCGGGGGGCGGGTTGACGGGCTCGATGGGTGAGCTGTCGGCAGCCTCACCGGCTCCCAGGAAGCCGGCCCACCAGGCGTCGTCCTGTGCGATGCGGGACCAGTACGTGCGGTAGACCCAGCGGGTGCCGCTCTCGCCGGTGGCGGCCAGCGCCCGGGCACGGTGCAGGTGACCAGCGCGTGAGAGGGCATTGAGGGCGCTGCGGACCGCCTGCTGGCCGTACAGCGGCAGAACCTTGGCGAGGCTCTTGATGTCCACGGCGGCGCCGTCGGGCAGCCGGTCGATGAACGCTGCGATGCACGCCTCGCGGGCAGGGAGGTGCGAGAAGTCGGCCGCCGCGCGGGGCGGGCTGCCGGGTTCGGCCGGGACGGACCGCTTTCCGTAGCCGGGGTTCGCCATGGGGTGAGCGGGGGGCGGGCAGGGCGGCGATAGAGTCTTCACAAGCCACGAGATCGCTCTTTTCGATCTTGAGGTCAGACCCCGGCGGGTGTTGGTAGCACCCGACCGGGGTTGTTTGTTGTCGCGAACGCTAGACGGTGACGACGGCGTGTCGCAAGCCGGTCACGAGAAGTCACGAAGGCTGGTAGAGCGGGGAGTCCAGCGCCGGCCGACGCACGGCCCCGCCGCGCGGAAGGGTGGGTGGGTGGGTTCAACCCAACCACCCATTCCTCACAAACGCCGCTCGGATCTCGGCCCTTGGCGCTCGAAGCTCAAGCGCCGGTACGGGCGTGGGCGACGAACGCCGTCCAGGCCGCCCCGGGGACAGCGAACCGGGGACTCCGGGACCCGAGCTTCGAGTCCCGGACGTGGACGGTGTGGGGGCAGGGGGCGACTTCGAGGCAGTTACCGCCCTGGCTGTCGCTGTAGCTGGACTTGCGCCAGTCGAGGGCGACTTCGAGGCAGGCTCCGCCCTGGTCATCGCTGTAGCTGGACTTGAACCACACCAAGCTGTCGCTCATAGCTCCTCCGCCACTCCTCTGATGAACTCGCCTGACTCCTCAATACTGAGGGCATGCATGCGGATCATGACATGCCTTTGGTTCAGCGCACTCACCTTGTCCGGACTGGCGTGCAACACGCTCACCTCTGGCCCCTCAACGTAGGCGAAGGCGTCATGTTCCGGTGATTCCAGCAGAACCATTGGTCCAGCGAGGGCAACGCCGTTGCAACGGCCGACAGGCAGCACTTGGACAGACACATTACGCATCTGACCGACCTTCAGTAGGTGCAGGAGCTGTGCCCTCATGACGCCCCTGCCACCGATACCCGTCCGCAACGCGGCCTCATAGATGAGAAAGCCGTAGAGCACGCCGATCCGTCGAGACAGTGCTTCTTGACGGCGCAGCCTTGCAGTCACACGCTCGGTGACCGTCTCGTCATCCAAAGGAGGACAACTACCCCCGATCAGCGCCCGCGCATACTCCTCCGTCTGCAACAAGCCCGGGATGAGCAGCGGTTCATACCAAGAAACCGCGATCGCCTCAGCCTCAAGTGCCATGAACTCTTGCGACCGCGCGGGAAACGGCTCCGGCTTCAGGTACTCCTGAGCCGCGACCAGCTTCCCACCCGCTCCGCACACCTGGTCGGCGATCTGGAGGAGCCGCAGGGTCGGCCTCCGCCGCCCGTTCTCCATCGACTTGACGTACTCGTAGTCGTAGCCGGCCTCCTTGGCCAGCGCCTCTCGGCCGACACCGGCATCCGTACGCCACATCTTGATCTGGCTGCCGCAGTACCGCCAGGCGATCGGCGGCTGGGAGTTCACCTCGGTCGACACGCACACCTCCGCGGGGTCCACGACAGGTACAACCACCCGCTGTACCCACGCCGTTACTCGTGAGACTACGCGCGCCCCGGGACGGTGATCTGGCCGAACGCCAGAACTTCGACGCAAGGGATGAACAGAGCGCATGCACACCCCCATGACGGCCACCCCGAAGGACATCGAGTGGCGCCTACCGCGTCACGCCCGCAGCGCGGGCAGGGCACGCGCGCTGTTCCGCGAACAGGCGGCGTCCTGGGAGCTACCGCAGGACGTAACGGACACAGCGGAACTCCTCCTGAGCGAGCTGATGACGAACGCGTACCGCCACGCAAAGGTCCCGGCTGGCCGCGAGATCTGGGCCCGCTGCGAGGTCACAGAGGACCGAGTACGCGTGACGGTGACAGACGCGAACGACACGTTGCCAAATCCGGGCACGCCATCCCCGGACGACGAGTCGGGTCGAGGGCTCGCACTGGTCGCGGCACTGGCGGACAACTGGGGCACGGAGAGGAGGAAGTGCGGCACCGGCAAGGAGGTGTGGTTCGAGCTGCGGCGCTACCCCACAGGAACTGGCTGACCTGTCCGGCCCTCCAAGAGGTCATCGATCAGCCCTGCTTTGAGTTTCGCCAGCTTTTCCTGCTCTCGGCACTGCTCCTCGATGCGCACATCGAATGCATCCAGCGCGTCTATCACTCTGCTCTGCTGCATCAGATCGATAGGCACATCGATTTCCAGCTCGCGAAGACGTGTTGGATTCACGTTCACCTGCTGAACAGCCACTGTTGCGATCGCCCGTACGCGCTGCCGGATTAGAGGATGCTGCAACCATTCGACCAAATATCTCGGAAGCAGCGTCCTCCGATCCGGCACCAATCGAACCAGATATGACGCAAAGGTTGCTTGCGGCAGCTCGTCTCGCCACAACGCCGACTTACCGACATGATCGATACTGTTCGTGCGATTAAATAGGACATCTCCCGCGCGAAGACGCAGACGTGCGGGAACCATACCAGGATGAAAGCGCAAGTCATCCACGACCACACGGCCGTCAAGGAGATTGTTCATGCGGAGAACCGGCATTCCTGCCGGATCAGCGCTTAGCGCTGTCGAGATCCCGTACTCCACAACAGGCACGTAGTCCTTTAGAGGGCCGCGCGCAAACTCCTCGGCCGGTCCAGCAGTCCCTACAGACGGCATCAGCGACATCAACGCTCCACGCCGCACAGTCCGGAGCTTTGCGATCGTTGCCTCGATCGCTCGCTCCTGCTCACCCAACGCTTCAAGTACTTCAACGATGCCGCGCTGACGTTCGGGGGAAGTCACGGGGAAAAGGAGCTGAGCAAAGCGTTCCGCTCCCAAGTGAGCGATACTCGTTGTCTGCTTGGCAATGCGCGCAAAGACGCCACTGTTGAGCCAATAGGAAAAGACGGCTTGCGCATACTCGGAGATCAGATCACCTGTTGGCCTGAAGCGCACGAGAGTGTTCTGAAAGAACATCTCAGCCACTTCATCGCGGAAAATTGCGCTCCGGCCAACTAGCTCCAAGCTCTGCCCCTCATTGAGGAGGATGTCGCCCGCCCTCAGCGCGTAGGCCGCCTGTTCGGTTTCCGAGAAACCCATGAGCTTAACGTCGGAATAGTCGATTCGACCATCCAGAACGTTTGCAACGCGCAGATAGGGAAACTGCCTTCCAGCTGCTCTGCTAGACGGCGAAAGCTGTTTCCCCATTCGCACCTCGCCAACCTGACCGACTGGCATCCAACAGATCTCGTTTTCAGCCGACATAGCCCAGCTTCCTCAAAAAGCCCTCCAGCGCATCCGCAGCCGCTACGCGTCGCCTCTCGATCTCCCGCAGCGAAACCCCGTACTTCTGCTCCCACACCCGATACGCCTCCGCCAACTCCCGTCGGCGGCGCAACACATGCCCATCGAGCTTGCCCGAAAGGTCGGCACGGAGGATGTCGAGGACCACACCCCGTTCGCCGTCCCGCTCGGCGAGCTCACGGCGGGCTTTCGTGAGGCCCTCTTCCGACGGCCCGGAGGGGACAGGCGTCTCTGCCTCAACGGCGACCGGCAGCTCAAGCAGCGCACCTTGGCCAGCCCCGTCCGCTGCCGCAACCGCCTTCTTCCTGGCAGGCGCGGCCTTCTTCTTCGCAGCTCTCTCCCGCTCCGCCTCCCGCCGAAGGCGAATCGCGGCCACGGGCCAGAACCCGTCCTCCAAGTCCTCGACCAGCCGCTTCGCCTCCGCACGCCGCTTGACTAGGTCCTGCTTCTCGGTCTTGCTCAGAACCGCCTCAGCCAACGCCGGGTCGATGCCCTGCTTCCCGTCCGCCCCGGACTCGGCGTCGGAGTCGTCGCCGTCCAGGGCGGCCTGCTGCGCCTCGGCCAGCGCGGCCTCCGCCTCCTGCGCGGCCTTCACTTTCGCGTCCAGGTCGGCGTGGGTGCGCTCCGCCGACGCCAGGTCCTCCAGGAACTTCGGCGCGATCGCGGCGATCACCTTGTGGTCGTAAGCCTGCCGCCGCTCCGCCGCCGTACGTTCCCGTCGGCCACCCGTGCGCGGGTCTGGCTCGGGAGCCAGCATGGTCTCGACCGTCTCGACCCAGCCGTCGACGACGCCCGAGAAGCCGTTCACCGAGAGCGCCTTCAGTTCGTTCTTCGCGTCGTGCCACCAGCCGGCCACCGCGCCCGCCAGCGCGTACCGGTCGAGCAGGCCGACCCCGAGCAGGCGCTCGCGGAAGCTGCCGATCAGGTCCGCCCGCAGCCGCGCCAGCTGAGCCTTGCGCTCCTGCTCGGTTCGGTCGTCACCGTCGACCGGCTCAAGCGCCGCGATCTGCTCCGTCTCGGACGCCCACCAATCTTCGAAGGCATCCCACAGCTTGCGTTCCCGGCCGCTCGCCAACTCAGCGAGGCGTGCCGCGTCCGGACGTCGCTCCGGCTCGGGGAAGTCGACGTACGCCGGATCGTCGGCCCGTACGTCGAACAGGTCCGCCAGCTCAATGCCGTACGCGTCCAGCAGCGGCTTCTTGGCCTCGACCTCCGCCACCGGCACACCCCCCACCAAGTGCGCCCGCACGTCCTGCGGTTCCGGGGGCGGGGTGTTGTCGACGTAGCGGCGGATGTTGAAGTTGAAGTCGTTGCCCGACAGTTCGTCTCTCGTCACGGCGCGGGCGAAGCCGGGCACGTCCTGGAAGACCTCACCGTCCTGCCAGGAGTGGAACGTCGAGACGATCTTCTCGATGTGCTCGGGGAGCAGGATGTTCTGTGCACGCTCGGCGTGGAACTCACGGTCGGCGTTGATGAAGAGCACCTTGCCGCGACGGTCGGGGCGGCGGCGGCTCGGCGGGCGCAGGACCAGCACGCAGGCGGGGATGCCGGTGCCGTAGAACAGATTCGGTGCAAGGCCGATCACGGCCTCGATCAGGTCGTGCTCCATGAGGAGCCTCGCCCGGATCTTCTGCTCCTCGCCGCCGCGGAAGAGCACACCGTGCGGCATGACCGTGAAGACCGTGCCGGACCGCTGCTTCACCATGTCCAGCATGTGCTGGAGGAACATCAGGTCCGCCTTGCCGCGCTCGGACGTCTCGCCGTGCGGCATGCGCTCCTTCAGGCGCGGGACCTCGTCCTTCTTGTAGTCCATCGAGAAGGGCGGGTTACTGAGGACCAGATCGAAGCCGCCCTCGGGATGGAGGGGGTTGGTCAGGGTGTCGCCCGTGCGCAGGGAGAACTTCTTCGCACCGTGGAAGAGCATGTTCATCGTGGCCATCACCCAGGAGCCGCTGTTGGCGTCCTGGCCGGCGAGACCCAGGTTGCGGGAGTCGCCACCGTGCTCGTCCACGTACTCCATGGCGTGGATGAGCATGCCGCCCGACCCCACGCAGGGGTCGTACACCCGCATGTCACCGTGCGGGCGAGCCAGTTCCACCATCATGCGCACGACGGCACGCGGGGTGTAGAACTCACCGCCCTTGCTGCCCGCCGAGTCGGCGAAGTCCTTGATCAAGTACTCGTACGCGGCACCGATCATGTCGGGGAACTCGAAGTCCTCCCCGCGCAGCCGGACGCTGCCGAAGTGGTCGATCAGAGCGGCGAGACGCTTGTCCGCCAGTTCGGCGGCCGACTTCCGCGCGCTGCCGCCGCCGATGCGGTTGAAGTTGACGTGCGCGAAGAGACCGCGCAGCTCGCTGTTGCCGGGTTGGCGTTCGAGTGCGTCCAGGGCGGGCTGGAGATACTCGCCGGCGACGTTGTCGACCGCGCCCGCCAGGTAGTCCCAGCGGGCGGCCTCCGGGACGAAGATCGCACCGTGGGCGTCGTACCACTGGTACGACTCGGCCTCGTCCTCCGCGTCCTCCTGGGTGTCACCCTCCGCGAGGCGCTCCTTGATGATCGCCTCGCGGGCGGCCTCGAACTCGTCATTGACCCGCTTGAGGAACAGCAACACGAAGATGAAGTCGCGGTACTCGGCGGCGTCCATCGTGCCGCGCAGGATGTCCGCCGCCGCGAAGAGATGGCGTTCCAACTGCGCGAGCGTGAGCTTGGCCACGTACGGCTCTCCCCTGGTGACTGATCGACTTCCACTGGCGACCCGGCATCGCGGCGCGAGGACGCACCAGGAAGCCTACGGTCTTCCGGACGGCCACCTTCACCGTGTACGCACGGCGACCGAAAGTGGCCCCGAACCGAAAGGAACTCCGCGCAGGCCCGAAGCTCCCTGGCCCTCGACTGTCCGATCAGTAGTCGGAGACGTCCAGGCCGTCCTCGACGAACCGCCACACATCCGTGTAGGGGTCCCAGCTGTTCTGATCCGCACGGCCCTCATGGCGGCGGGCGAGGCCCTGCGCGTACCGCTGCGCCGTCTTGTACCGGCCGCTCAGCTGCCCGGGCATGACGTGCTTCGCCTGTTCCTCGGAGACGGAACGGATCGTCGGCCCATAAGTCTGCGCGAAGCCCGGCTGCTGCTTCAGCAGGTTCGCCGCGCTGTCGCAGACTCCGCCGAACGTGCTCGTGTAGTTCTGGTGATGCAGCAGACGCCACAGCTCGAAGCACGGGTGGGAGTAGGCGACGTGCAGGCCTCCTCTCCGAGCCTCGGAGAAGGCCGTGGGGATGTCCTCGTGCTGATCACGGTCGAAGAGGCACCAGACCTGGGGCCAGCTCCAGTCGTCGGGCCCGATTCCGGCCTTCTCGGCTGCACGCCGGACCTCGCGCCACTTGGCCGCGGCATCTCTTACCAGCGGCAGCGGCTTGCGACGCTTCGTCGGGGCACTGCGGTTCTCGACCTTGCAGACGATCTCGTGGCCGGGCTCCTTACGGGTGCCGTTCTCCGTCACGAAGGTGACGAAGCCCGGTTCCGTGACCGCGCCCTCCGTGAAGACATACACCTCGCGCCGCAGCTTCCGCTGTCGCTTCGCGCGTGCCGGATTGTCCCGCCCCCTGTCCCTCGCCATCAGGAACGCTCTGCCTCCCCCGCCAGTGCCGTGAGCACCTTGCGTCCGATCTGTCCCTGGTCGACGTTCGGTACGCCGCCGTAGGCACCGGCCAGGTATGAGTCCTCAAGGTCCTCTTCGGGCCTGGGGGCGAAGTCGCTGAGCGGATAGAGCTCGGTGGCTCCGCGCTTGTCCTTCTCTGTCAGCCAGATCTGGCCTGGTTCGAGAAGCCTGCCGCCTCTCGGACTCTTCAGAAGGGAAGCGTCGTGCGACGTGAAGAGCAACTGAGCGCCCTTCTTGTTCGACCAAGGTGCCTGGAACAGCCTGACCACCTCGGACGCGAACTTGGGGTGCAGGCTCGCGTCGAGTTCGTCGATGAGCAACACCGCGCCGCTGTCCAGCGCCAGCAGAAGCGGGCCGATGAGCGCGAACCAGGATCGGGTGCCGAACGACTCCTTCGCCCAATCGAGAGCCACCGCGCTGTCTCGGTCGCTGCCGTGCAGCAGTCTCACCTTGGGGGCTCTGTCCCCCGACTGACGCTCCACCTCTGCGCCCTGGATGCCGAGGTCAGCCACTCGCAGCAGCTCCCGAACCCGCTCGCTGTTCCTGTCGTCGAGAAGTTGCTCGGCCGTGTAGCCTTCCCGGTCCTTCAACTCGGTCTCAGGAGTGATGTCCCAGAGGTTCGACCGGAACCAGTGGTAGATGCGGGCCAGTTGCGGATGGTTGTCGCTCGCGGCACGACTGAGGAGCAGCGCGTTGGGGCGCGTGGAGCGGGCCAGTCGTGCCCGGTCCTGAATTCGGTCGCCCGGGAAGTCATAGACGGTGTCTCTCGTGGCGTCCCGATCCAGCCAGACCTGCCGACGGCCTTTGGGGTAGGAGTGGAGCCATTCCGACTCGACCCGCCGATCCCCCAGCTCGAACCCGTAGGTCCACCGCACCCCGTCGTCGAGGAGGAAGTCCGCCTCGTAGAAGGTGCTCACTTTCGCCGACTCGGCGTCAAGGGCGAAAGGCTCCCGATCAGGAACACCAGTGTAGGAGGTCCACGGACCGTAGGAGTCCAGGACCGCGCTCCTCATCTTCTTCAACGCGGTGATGACGTTCGACTTGCCCGAGGCGTTGGCGCCGAAGACCCCGAGGACCGGATAGATCTCCAACTGCTTGCCGTCAGAGAGCGGGACCGTGCGTCCCGCGTCGGATTCCTCACCGGGTGGAACGACGAAAGGCAGCTCCTGCTCGTCGCGCAGTGACCGTACGTTCGCTGTACGGAAACGCAGCAGCATGAAGCCCTCCTCTCGTCGGCCTCAGCGTAACGGCGTGATCGCAGGCGTGCCTACCAGACCGTCAGACCAGCCGTCGCGCCGTCGCCCAGCGCGTCAGCTCGTGCCGGTTGGACAGCTGCAACTTCCGCAGCACCGCCGAGACATGGGACTCGACCGTCTTCACGGAGATGAACAGCTGCTTGGCGATCTCCTTGTACGCGTACCCCCGCGCGATCAGCCGCAGCACCTCGCGCTCGCGCTGCGTGAGCCTGTCGAGGTCCTCGTCGACCGGCGGGGCGTCGGTGGAGGCGAAGGCGTCGAGCACGAACCCGGCCAGCCGGGGCGAGAAGACGGCGTCGCCCTCCTGGACCCGGAAGATGGAGCCGATCAGGTCGGACCCGGTGATCGTCTTGGTCACATAGCCGCGGGCACCGCCGCGGATCACCCCGATCACGTCCTCGGCCGCGTCCGACACGGACAGAGCCAGAAAACGCACCGGCTCCTCGGCGTCCGCCATCAGCGGCGCGCACCTGCGCAGCACCTCGACACCGCCGCCGCCCGGCAGGTGCACGTCCAGCAGGACCACCTCGGGCCGGGTCGCCGTGATGACGGTGACCGCCTGGTCGACGTCCGCCGCCTCGCCGACCACCTCGACACCGGTCTGCGCGGTCTGGCCGATCTCGGCCTGCACGCCGGTACGGAACATCCGGTGGTCGTCGACCAGGACCACCCGCACCCGACGCCCGCCGGACGCCTCCGCGCCGTCGTCCGCCTCCGCGGCTCCCGCGCCGCCGTTCGTCTCGGTCGGGTCGCTCATGACGTCTTCTCCGCCCTCTCCATCTCCAGCTCGACCTCCGTGCCGCCGTCGGGCACCGCGCGCAGCCGCGCCGTGCCGCCGTTGCGCTCCATGCGGCCGATGATCGATTCTCTGACGCCCATGCGGTCGGCGGGTATCGAGTCCAGGTCGAAACCGGGGCCACGGTCCCGGACGGACACGAACACCGACCTGTCCTCGACCTCGGCGTAGACCTGCACGGCACCGCCCTCGCCACCGTACTTGGCGGCGTTCACCATTGCCTCGCGCGCGGCCTGCATCTGTGCCCCCAGTCTGTCGTCCAGCGGGCAGTCGCCCACGACGACCACCTCTATCGGGACGCCGTGCTTGTCCTCGACCTCCGCGGCGTTGCGCCGCACCGCGTCGGCGACCGCGGTCGGCTCGTCAGCCTCGTCCTTGCCGGTGCCCTCCGGTTTGTAGAGCCAGGTGCGCAGGTCGCGCTCCTGGGCGCGGGCGAGACGGCGTACCTCGCCCGCGTTCTCCGCGTTGCGCTGGATCAGGGTCAGGGTGTGCAGCACCGAGTCGTGGACATGGGCCGCGACCTCCGCTCTCTCCTGGGCCCGGATGCGCATCAGACGTTCCTCGGAGAGGTCCTGTGTCATGCGCACCAGGTACGGCCCGGCCAGGAGCGTTATCCCGACGAGGACCGCGAGGGCGGCCTGGAGGACCGAGCCGAGGTGGGACGCGGAGCCCTTGAGGACGAAGACTCCCGAGACACCCGCGGTGACCAGCAGGACGCCGGCGCCCGCGCGCAGCAGGGTGAGGGTGCGCCGGCGCCGGCCGACCTCGACCCAGCGGGCCCGCCGGGCGTTGTCCGCCTGCCGCCAGACGAGGGCGACGCCAGCGCCCACCAGGACGGTCGGCCAGAGATAGGCCTTGGCGCCGTTGCCCAGGTTCACATTGCCCACGAAGACCATGGCCACGACGACCATGAGGAGCAGGGCGACGATCTGGCCCTTGTCCGGCTTGCGCGCGACGAGTCTTCGCCGGCCGTCGGGCGCGGTCTCCGCGGTGACCAGGGAGGGGGGCCGCTCCGCGTCGACCCCGCCGAAGCCGAGGGGCACGAAGAACCAGAAGGCGGCGTACAGCAGCGCGCCGAGGCCGTCCGCCATGAACAGGCCGACGAAGACGAGCCGCACCCAGATCACGGGCAGTCCGAGATGCCCGGCGAGCCCCCGCGCCACGCCACCCAGCCAGCGTCCGTCGCTGCTGCGGTAGAGCTTGCGCGGCGGCCGCGGTTCGGCGATGGGTGCTGCTGCGGCTTCCGGCATGCCATCGATGGTCACACGGCCGGGCGCGGCGGGGCATCAGGGTTGTCCCCCGAGACGCCCCTGATCTTCGGCCGGCGCGTCCGTCGAACACCTCCCGCCCGCCGTCTCAGGGGCGATATCAGGGTCCGGCCAGGGTCGTTCCGACTGCCGCCGCGCCGACCGGACCGTCACCATGGACGCATGACAGATCACCAGCACGCCGCGGACGCCGGCGCCGACCCGGGCGGCTCGTCCGGCCCGCCCTCGGCCTCGGCGGGCGGGCAGCCGCCCGCGAGCGGCGGCGTGGGCGCGCACGCGGGCCCACGGGCCCACGCGGGCGGGCACGCGGGCGCGCACGGGCGGGCGGGCACGCGGACGAAGGGGACGGCGGGCGCCGGGCCCGCGGACTCCGCCGGCTCCGCCTCCGCTGGTGAGCCCGCCGACGCCCGTCCGCCCGGCGGGCCCGGCAAGGCCGGTGGGCCCGGCAAGACCGGTGCGACCGACGGGACCGCCGCGGCCGGGACCGGCGACGAGCTCGAGCCGCCGCACCGACGGCTGCGCCGCGAGCGGGAGCACAAGATGCTCGCGGGCGTGTGCTCGGGTCTGGGCCGCCAGTGCGACATGGACCCGGTGATATTTCGCATCACGCTCGCCGTGCTGGCCGCGACCGGCGGCATCGGCCTGATCTTCTACGGCTTCGCCTGGCTCTTCCTGCCGGACGAGGACGAGGACGAGAACGAGGTACGCAGGCTGCTGACCGGCAGGGTCGACGGCCAGGCCCTCGCCGCGGTGCTGTTCGCGCTGGTCGGCTGCGGGGTCTTCCTGACGATGATGAACAACGGCGGGGTGCTCAGCTTCGCCGTCATACTGTCCCTGCTGCTGGCGGGCGCGGGGTACTGGTCCCAGCGGCGCGGGGCACCCGACCCAGATCCGCTCGCCGCCCAGGCCGTCGCGGACGCCCCGCCGGAGGCGAAGGCACCGCCGGTGCCCGCCTCCCACCCGTCCTGGTGGCGCGACCCCATCGTCAAGGACGGCAAGCACGTCGGCGGCACCGGATATCTGTGGGGGCCGCGCGACTCCCGCGACCGGGACATCGCGGCCGCCGTCACCATCGGCCGTGAGGCCTACGAGCCGGGCGCCCAGGCGCCCCGCACCACCCGCCCCGAGCCGCGAAGAGCACGGGACCAGCGCTGGATCGGTGGCTGGGTCTGTCTGCTCGCCCTGCTCGCGGGCGCCCTGACCACTCGGCTGACCTGGGAGGAACACCCGCTGGGGACCAGTGTGCAGGCGGGACTGGCCTGCACACTGATCGTCCTCGGCGTGGGTATATCGGTGAGCGCGTTTCTGGGGCGTACGGGCGCCGGGTCGGTGTTCCTCGCTGTGCTCACGGCCGGGCTGCTGGCCGCGGCGACGGCCCTGCCCAAGGACATCAGCACCCAGTGGACCAGGACGACCTGGCGGCCGGCCGCCGTGGCGGACGTACGGCCCCACTACGAACTCGGCACCGGCGTCGGCACGCTGGATCTGTCCCGGCTCGACCTCCGCCGGGGCGGGCTGATCAGCACCAGCGCCGAGGTCGGGGTCGGCCGGCTGCTGATCGTCGTGCCGCCGGACGTGACCGTGAAGGCGAACATCGAGGTGGGTGTCGGTGACATCCAGCTGCCGGGTGAGGACAAGCAGGACGTGGACGTGGCCGCGGGCAGAACGAAGGAGACGACCCTGGCCCCGGCCGAGGGCACCGAGGCCCGGGGCGTCATCGAGATCGACCTTCAGGTCGGTGTGGGACAGGCGGAGGTGAGCCGTGCTGCGTCATGAGTTCCGGCCGGGAAAGCTGGTGGCCGGTCTGTCCGTCGCCGCCGCGGGCGTGCTGTACGCGGGTGACGCGGGCGGCGCGTGGGAGACACCGTGGTTCGTGGTGATCCCCGTCGTCGTGGGCGGTCTGTGCCTGGCAGGCGTGGCCGGACTGATCGGCCGAGGCATACGCCGCCGCAGGGGCGACCCCTCCGCGGCCGGCCCGGTCACCGGCTAGGGCTCTTCATCAGAAAGGCCCTAGGTGTGCCGTCGTCGGGCGTGCAGTACGGCGTCCAGCGAGAGATAGGGCGTGCCCGCCAGCACCAGGGGGAGCCAGGCCATCAGGTAGGCGAGGTCGTTGCCGTAGTAGTACGGGTCGGAGGCCCAGCTCACCGTGAGCCACAGGCTCAGGGAGATCAGGGCCCCGCCCAGCGCGGCGAGACGGCCGAAGAGCCCGAACAGGGTGCCCAGCCCGACGGCGAGTTCCCCGAAGGCGATGGCGTAGCCGAAGCCGACGGGACTCTTCAGTGCCAGGTCGACCATCGCGGGGATGGCGGCGGAGTCCCGGACGCCGCGCATCATCTCGCCGATGGAACCGGCGCCGGAGTCCTTCATGAAGGAGCTGTCGGTGAGTTTGTCCAGACCGGCGTAGATGAAGGTGACGCCCAGGAAGACGCGGAGCGGAAGGAGCGCGTACTGCGAGGCGGTCTCGCGCCAACCGCGGGGACCGCCGGGGTAAGGAGTGTGCGTGTTGGGATGGAAACCGTGAGTCATCGCTGCCAGCCACCTCTCGCCCACGTGACGTGACCCCTCGGTCGACGATACGTAGGAAAGGCGGGCGGCGCTCAGTACCTGGACGCCGGATTTTCCGCGGGGTGTCCTGGCGGGGCCGGTGGGACGCGAGGGAGGAGGGACCGGGCGTGGGCAGCCCGGCAGCCCGGCAGCCCCCAGTGCCCCCGGCCGCGACGCCACGGAGATCCGCCGGAAGGCCCTAGCTCAGCAGATCCGGTTCGGTGCGGCTGATGTCCCGCCACAAGGGCTGGTAGTTGATCCAGGCCACGAGGTCGCCGCCGAGCTGTTCGCGGGTGGCGACGGCCATGCGGTGGTCGATGAGGACGGGACGGCCGGCCGCGCGGGCGGTGAGCTGGACCTGGGCGGAGCGCTCCATGGACATGAACCACCAGGCGGCGGCGTCGACCGAGTCGCCGACGGTGAGCAGCCCGTGGTTGCGCAGGACGAGGGCCTTGTGGGAGTCCAGGGCGGCGGCGATACGGCGGCCTTCCTCGGTGTCGACGGTGACGCCGGTGTAGGCGTCGTAGAGGGCGTGGTCCTCGTAGAAGGCGCAGCTCTCCTGGGTGATGGGGTCGAGGAGGTCGCCGAGGGCGGCCAGTGCACGGCCGTGCACGGAGTGGCAGTGAGCGACGGCGACGACGTCGGGGCGGGCGGCGTGCACCTGGGCGTGGACGGTGAAGGCGGCCTGGTTGACGTGGTAGCGGCCCTCGACGACCTGTCCGTCGGAGTTGGCGAGGACGAGGTCGCTGACGGTGACATGACGGAAGGGCATGCCGAAGGGGTTCACCCAGAAGCAGTCGCTGTACTCGGGGTCGCGGGCGGTGATGTGCCCGGAGACACCGTCCTCGAAGCCGAGCCGGCCGAAGATCCGCAGGGCGCCCGCGAGCCGTTCCTTGCGGTGCCGGCGCTCGTCCTCGACCGAGTCGTGCATGGGCGGCATGGCGAACCGCAGCCTGTCCGTCGGGAGGGCGGGGGGCGGCGTCGGCCGGGGCGTCCCGTGCATCGGGCCTCCAGAAAAGGGTTGCTGTACGGGGCGGAAGTTACCGCCGGTCCGTCCAGGAGGACAGGCCGTTGCGCAAAGATGACGTACGCGAAGGGACGAGTGCACAACCAAACCCGGGGTTCACCTGTCTGGGATCCGGAATCAGAAGTTCAGCGCCGGTTTTCGGCCACTCGCATGTCAGGAGCCCTCGTGAGCCTCGCCGAGCAGCACATCAACGCCGTCATGCGGCAGGTCGCGACCCAGGACGTCGTCGAGATCCACCATCCCTACGCGAAGCGGCAGACGGTCGCGTCGCTGGCCTACATCGCCGAGGCGTACGGGTTCCGGTACGCGGACGCCCGGGTCGAGGGCGAGCAGAAGACGCTGCACGTGTACCTCGTACGGGACCACGACGAGCGGGCGCCGCACCGGGCGGCGGCCAACGCGGCGGCGTTCCCGCAGGCCGGGGCGGGCGGTGCGGTGCCGGGCATGCAGCCGGGCACGCTCACCCCGCTGCCGCAGGCGCAGGCCGAGGTGGACGTTCTCGGGGCGCTCATCCGGTACGACGCCTTCGGCTCGGCCGTGGACCGCAAGAAGTTCGTCCTGATGTCCTGGTCGTTCCCGCTCGTGCTGCTGCTGTTGGCCGTGGTGACCGGCAAGTACGCCGTGCTGGTGCCGCTGGCCGCGCTGCCGCCGGTCGTCCTGCTGGGCGCCCTGCGGGTGAACACCGCCCGCCGCGCGAAGCTGGCCGAGCAGCTCACGGCGGCGGGCTGCACACCGGTGCGGGACCAGCAGGGCCGGGAGCGGTACGTCCGCCCGGTGCCGCAGGGCGCCTGACGCGTGACCCGCGACGCGCGGGACACGCCCCCCGGCGCGCGCCCCGCGTCCGGGCTCGCGACGCCCGCCCCGCCCCGGGCCGGTCGCACGACCACCCGGATACCCGACGGCGGATGTCCGGTATCCGCGCCACACTCGCCGTATGGCAGCGAACTGGGACACCTTCACCACCGCCGAACCCGAGCTCGCCCGGACCGTCGAGGAGCGGTTCGGGGCGTTCACGCACCACGTCCTCGCCACGCTCCGCAAGGACGGCTCGCCGCGCACGACGGGCCTGGAGGTCCGCTTCCTCGGCGGTGAGCTGTGGCTCGGCATGATGCCGGACTCGCTCAAGGCGCTCGACCTGCGCCGGGACCCCCGTTTCGCGCTCCAGGCCAACCCGGGCGAGGGGACGGGCATGGGCGGCGGGGACGTACGGATCAGCGGGCGGGCCGTCGAGGTGGACGACCCGGGGACGAAGGCGGTGTACATGAAAGAGGTGGAACCGCCGGAGCCGTTCCACCTCTTCCGCACCGAGCTGACGGAGGTCGTGCGGACCTCGGTCGAGGACGACAAGTACCTCGTCGTCCAGGTCTGGAAGCCCGGAGAGCCGGTGCGCACGCTCAAGCGGACCTAGTGTCCTGTGGCCACTGGGCCCCGGGGAGTCCTACTCCCACTCGATCGTGCCCGGGGGCTTGCTGGTCACGTCGACGACGACGCGGTTGACGTCGCGCACCTCGTTGGTGATCCGCGTGGAGATCCGGGCGAGGACGTCGTACGGCAGGCGCGACCAGTCGGCGGTCATGGCGTCCTCGCTGGACACCGGACGCAGGACGATCGGGTGGCCGTAGGTACGGCCGTCGCCCTGGACGCCGACGCTGCGGACGTCCGCCAGCAGGACCACCGGGCACTGCCAGATCTCGCGGTCGAGACCGGCGGCCGTGAGCTCCTCGCGGGCGATGGCGTCGGCGTCGCGCAGCAGGTCGAGACGGTCCTTGGTGACCTCGCCGACGATACGGATGCCGAGGCCGGGGCCGGGGAACGGCTGCCGCTGGACGATCTCCTCCGGCAGGCCGAGCTCCTGGCCGACCATGCGGACCTCGTCCTTGAACAGCTGGCGCAGCGGCTCGATCAGCTTGAACTCGAGGTCCTCGGGCAGGCCGCCGACGTTGTGGTGCGACTTGATGTTCGCCGTGCCGGTGCCGCCGCCGGACTCGACGACGTCCGGGTACAGGGTGCCCTGCACGAGGAACTCCACCGCCGGGCCCTCGTCAGCGATGATCTCGGCCTGCGCCTGCTCGAAGACGCGGATGAACTCGCGGCCGATGATCTTCCGCTTCTCCTCCGGGTCGGAGACGCCGGCGAGGGCCGTCAGGAACCGCTCCTCCGCGTCGACGACCTTCAGGTGCACGCCGGTGGCCGCGACGAAGTCCTTCTCGACCTGCTCGGTCTCGCCCTTGCGCATCAGGCCGTGGTCGACGTAGACACAGGTCAGCTGGGAGCCGATGGCCTTCTGGACGAGGGCGGCGGCGACGGCGGAGTCCACACCGCCGGACAGACCGCAGATCGCGCGGCGGTCGCCGACCAGCTCGCGGATCGCGGTGACCTGCTCCTCGATGACGTTGCCGGTGGTCCACGTCGGCTTCAGGCCCGCGCCCCGGTACAGGAAGTGCTCCAGCACCTGCTGGCCGTGCGTGGAGTGCATGACCTCGGGGTGGTACTGGACGCCGTAGAGCTTCTTCTCGTCGTTCTCGAACGCGGCGACCGGGACGACGTCCGTGGAGGCCGTGACGGCGAAGCCCTCGGGGGCGGCGGAGCAGGCGTCGCCGTGCGACATCCACACGTGCTGCTCGGCGGGCGTGCCCTCGAACAGCGTGGAGGACGACTTCGAGACGTGCAGGTCGGTACGGCCGTACTCGCGGGCGCCGGTGTTGTCGACGGTGCCGCCCAGGCTCTGGGCCATGAGCTGGAAGCCGTAGCACATGCCGAAGACGGGGACGCCGGCCTCGAAGAGCGCGCGGTCGAGACGGGGAGCGCCTTCCTCGTAAACGGACGAGGGGCCGCCGGAGAGGATGATCGCCGCCGGGTTCTTGGCGAGCATCTCCTGGACCGGCATGGTGCTCGGCACGATCTCGCTGTAGACCCGGGCCTCGCGGACTCGACGGGCGATGAGCTGGGCGTACTGCGCACCGAAGTCGACGACCAGGACGGTGTCGGGGGCGGCGGCAGCGGGAGTCGCTGATGACACGGGGTGCCTTCTGGTGGTCGGGCGGGGGCTGTGTGGCTGATTCTACCGACGCGCGGGTGCGGCTGGTCCGGCCGCCGGTGAGCACACCCCGGAGCCTCGCCCTCCGCCGTCGGCGAGCACACCCCGGAGCCGCCGCCTCCGCCGCCGGTGCACGCCCCTCGGAGCCCCGCGCCCGTCTCAGCATCCGAACCGCTTTGGCCCGACCCCCCACGCGCGGCATACTGGCCCCATGCTCACGCAGACGACCTTCCTGTTTACCTATGGCAACCGGCCCGCCGGCTGCCATGGTCGTGCTGCTTGAGCTGACGCCAAGCGACTTCCCAGGCGCCCCGGGCCGACAAGGCCCGGGGCGTCTGACGTTTTCCGGGTCCTGTCGTCCCGGGGCGGCCCTTCCCCGACAAGGAGCCCCCGTGACCACCACCGCAGCCCAGAAGACCGCCACCACCGCGATCCCCGCCCCCCAGAAGACCGCCGCCCCCGCGATCCCCGCCGCCGAGCGGACCGGCGCCCGCACCCCCGAGGCCGCCGATGTGATCAGCGGGGCCAGGGAGCGCATCGACGCCCTGGACGACCGGATCATCGGGCTGATCCAGGAACGTATGGCCGTGTCGGCCGTCATCCAGGAGGCCCGGATCACCTCCGGCGGGCGCCGGGTGAACCTCTCCCGCGAGATGGAGGTCCTCGGCCACTACAGCGAGGCCCTGGGCAGGCCGGGCACCACGCTCGCCATGAAGCTGCTCGAGCTGTGCCGGGGTCGGATCTGAGTTCGACCCCCGACTCACCCGTACGGCGCGTGACGGCACGCGAACCGCTTCGTTGCTCTGATTGTCCGTGTCAGCCAGACGCGGGCCCGAGAGAACCACGCGTGGCTCGCTGGAGCGATGAGACGTGCGGAACGTGCCGTGCGTCGTGGGACCTCGCTCCAGGGTCGTGACCGGACGGCAGGGGACAGCAGCCCGGTCACCCAAGAGAACGGCCGGCTCCGGGGACGCCCGGGGCCGGCCGGCGGGAACCGTCCCCCTCTCCCGCCGCCGCCCCTCCCCGCCCCACACCTCCCAGCAAGTGACCCAGATCACATAGAAATCGGGTAAGCGGAGGACAACCCTTCACAGGCCTCACCGATCCAACCGGGCAAACCACAGCTCGCCCGTGATCCAGAGGTCCGCATGAAGCTCAGCCGTGCCGTGGCGGCGGCCGCCGCCACGGCGGTCGTGACGCCGCTCGTGCTGCTGTCCGCCTCTGTCGCCTTCGCGGACCCGGCCGACCCGGCGACCGTCTCGGACACGACGACCGCCACGGCGACGCCGGCCGGCACCGGGACTCCGACCGGCACGGCCACCCCGGCCGACGCGGGAACTTCGAGCGCCACCAGCACCCCCACCGGCACCGCGACGGCCACCGCGACGTCCTCGCCCTCGGCCACCGAGAGCTCCTCGGGGCAGCCCGAGCCGACCGCGGACCCGTCGGAGTCCGCCGACTCCTCCGGGCCGCCCGCGTCCCCCGCGCCGTCCGAGCCGGACGTCCCCTTCTGCGAGGACGTCGACGCGGGACACGACGCCAAGATCTCCGCGGACATCAAGGGCCTGCCCGGCAAGATCGTCGCGGGCGACGGCCACCACGCCTTCCGGCTGGTCGTCACCAACGACTCCGACGCCCCGATCGAGGACGTCCACCTCTACGCCGAGGTCGAGAACTACGAGCTGGAGGAGTCGGCGTTCCTCAGCCCGTACGCCGAGCTGGAGTTCAAGGACGGCGACGGCTGGACCCGGATCGGCGACGGCGACTGGGCGGGCGACGACTTCCTCGACACCACGCTCGCCGCGCACGCCTCCCGGTCGGTCGAACTGCGGCTGAGCATCGACGCCGGGGCGCGGGCCGGTGACGCGTACTCCTTCGGCTCCGGCGCCTATCTCGACCGGGTCGGCGACGAGGACTGCATCGCCGAGGGCTGGGCCCAGTACGACTTCGAGGTCCTGAGGGCGGGCTCCGCCAACCCCGACCCGGGTACGGCCACGCCGAGCGACTCGGACGACAAGGCGCAGGGCGGCGCCGGTGCCCCCGCGGCCGGGGACGGCAACCTCGCGCACACCGGCTCCAGCTCCGCGCTGCCGGTGATCGCCCTCGTCGGCGGGGTCGCGGTGGTGGCGGGCGCGGGCGCGGTGCTCGCCGTACGGCGGCGCAAGGGCGGTACCGACACCTGAGACGTGGCGTGAGCGGCCCGGTGATCCGGGCGGCACACGCCGTAGAGACAGCCAGAGGGACCTGCGCTCGGAGGGGGGCGCAGGTCCCTCTGGCTGTTCACCGGGTCACTTCTTCGGCGGCACCGCCGGCATCCCCAGGAACGGCAGCCGCAGCGCGCCGAAAGCGTCCGCGGGCACGGCCGGGGACTTCGGCTCGACCGGCTGGACGCGCTCGTAGGCGGAGCCCTGCTCGGGGCGCGGGTCGGCCTCGCCCTTGTTCGGCCAGAAGGACATCGCCCGCTCGGCCTGCGCGGTGATCGTCAGCGACGGGTTCACGCCCAGGTTCGCCGAGACGGCGGCGCCGTCGACGACCGAGATGCCGGGGTGGCCGTACAGCCGGTGGTACGGGTCGAGGACGCCGGTCTCGCGGGAGGGGCCGATGGGGCAGCCGCCCAGGAAGTGGGCGGTCAGCGGGGTGCCCATCAGTTCACCGACGTTGGACCCGGCGAAGCCGTTGATCTCGGCGGCGAGCGCGTTCGCGCCCTCGTGCGCGGCCCGGATCTGCTTGGGGTTGGGCGCGCCGTGGCCCTGGCGGGCGGTGAGCAGGCCCTTGCCGACGCCGTCCGGCTTCAGATACGTCGTCAGGGAGTTGTCCAGCGACTGCATCACCAGGCCGATGATCGTCCGCTCCGACCACTTGCGGTTGGACAGCGAACGCAGCACCAGGACTGGGTGCCTGGCCGCGTTGGTCAGCCAGCCGAGCACCCGGGAGGAGTTCTCGGCGTAGGGGACCTGGAGGATGGACAGGCCGCCCATCGAGTTGGAGCCCTTGCCGTAGCGCACCGGCTCGATGTGGGTGTCGGCGTCCGGGTGGACGGAGGACGTGATGGCGACGCCGCGGGTGAAGTCGGCCCGCTTCTGCCCGGTGGCCTTGCGGTAGCGCCGGTCGGTGGTCTGGGCGCCGACCAGGGCCTCGGAGTTGGTCCGGGTCAGTTCGCCGAGCCGGTCGGAGAGATACGGCAGCCTGCCGCCGGCCTTCATGCGGTGCAGCAGGGTCTGGGTGCCGTAGGTGCCGGCGGCGAGGACGACCCGGCGGGCCTTGAAGGTGCGGCCCTCGCCCTTCCCGCGCCTGTCGGTGGGCAGGGTGGTGAGGGCGTAGCCGCCCTGGGAGTCCTCGGTGACCGCCACGACCGTCGTCATCGGGTGGACGACCGCGCCCGCCTTCTCGGCGAGGTACAGGTAGTTCTCGTTGAGGGTGTTCTTCGCGCCGTGCCGGCAGCCGGTCATGCACTCGCCGCACTCGGTGCAGGCGTTGCGGGAGGGGCCCGCGCCGCCGAAGTAGGGGTCGTCGACCTGCTGGCCCGCTTTGGCCTTCGTGCCGCCGTCGGCGTCCTCGCCGTCGCCGAAGAAGACGCCGACCGGCGCCATGTGGAACGTGTCACCGACGCCCATCCGCTGCGCGGCCGCCTTCAGATGGACGTCCGAGGGGGTCATCGTCGGGTTGAGCCGGACGCCGAGCATGCGCCGGGCCTGGTCGTAGAAGGGCTTCAGCTCCTCCTGCCAGTCCGTGATGTCGCGCCACTGGGGGTCGTCGAAGAACGGCTTCGGCGGGACGTAGAGGGTGTTGGCGTAGTTGAGGGAGCCGCCGCCGACGCCCGCGCCGGCCAGGACCATGACGTTGCCGAGCAGATGGATGCGCTGGATGCCGTACAGGCCGAGCTTGGGCGCCCAGAGGTAGTTCTTGATGTCCCAGGAGTTCTTCGGGAGGGAGTCGCGGGTCCAGCGGCGGCCCGCCTCCAGGACGCCGACGGAGTAGCCCTTCTCGGTGAGGCGCAGGGCGGTGACGGATCCGCCGAATCCTGAGCCGACGACGATGACGTCGTAGTCGTAGGTGTCCTGGGGCACGTGTGCGCTCCTCGTCGAGTGTCCGTGCGGGGTGAGGGTGGGGCCGGTGGCGCTCGCCGGGCGGGGCCGCACGACGGTACGGCCCCGCGCTCCGGCTACCTGAGCCGGAACGCCTTCATCAGGCGGAGGCTGCGGCTCATGAAGGCCGCGTACTTCTCGTCGTCCATGCCCAGCGCGGGGGCCATGGGGAGCACGCGCTGGTGGGCGACGGTCTGGGCCTCCGTGTACTTGAGGATGCCCTCGGAGCCGTGGCGGCGGCCGAGGCCGGAGTCCTTCATGCCGCCCATCGGGGACTGGACCGAGCCGTAGGCGGAGGCGTAGCCCTCGTTGACGTTGACCGTGCCGGTGGTCAGCCGGGCGGCGATCCCGCGGCCGCGGCGGCCGTCCTTCGTCCAGACGGAGGAGTTGAGTCCGTACGGCGTGGAGTTGGCGCGCTCGATCGCCTCCTCCTCCGTCGTGAACCGGTAGACGGAGACGACCGGGCCGAACGTCTCCTCGGCGCAGACGGACATGGGCTCGGTGACGCCGTCGAGGATGGTCGGCTCGAAGAAGTACGGGCCGATGTCCGGGCGGGCGACCCCGCCGGCGAGGACCTTCGCGCCCTGGGCGACGGCCTCCTCGACATGCCGGGTGACGGTCTCCAGCTGGCGCTCGCCGACCAGGGATCCCATGTCGGCGCCGTAGGCGAGGGAGGTGCCGAGACGCATGGCCCGGGTGCGGGCGGCGAAGCGCTCCAGGAAGGCGCCGGCGACCGACTCGTGGACGTACAGCCGCTCGATGGAGATGCACAGCTGTCCGGCGGAGGAGAAGCAGGAGCGGACCGCGCCCGCGGCGGCCTTGTCGAGGTCGGCGTCCTCGAGGACGAGCATGGCGTTCTTGCCGCCGAGTTCGAGGGAGACCCCGACGAGGCGGGCCGCGGCGCCCTGGGCGACCTCGCGGCCGGTACGGGTGGAGCCGGTGAAGGAGACGTAGTCGGCGTGCTTGACGACCTCGGGGCCGACGACCGGGCCGTCGCCGATGACGACCTGGAAGACGTCGGCGGGCAGTCCGGCCTCGAGGAGCAGGTCGCGGGCCCACAGGGCGGTCAGACAGGTCTCGGTGTCGGGTTTCATCACGACGGCGTTGCCCGCGACGAAGGCGGGTATCGCGTCGCCGACGGAGAGTTCGAGGGGGTAGTTCCAGGGGGCGATCTGGCCGACGACCCCGCGCGGGTGGCGCAGTTCGGTGACCTTGGTCAGGGTCGGGATGGCGCCCGTGTGCCGCTTGGGCCTGAGGTACGCGGCCGCCCGGCGTCCGTAGTGACGGGCGGCGACCGCGACGGCCTGGACCTCCTCGTGGGCGTGCAGCCGGGCCTTGCCGGTCTCCAGCTGGATGAGGTCGAGGACCTCGGCCTGGCGTTCCAGGACGAGGTCGTGGAAGCGGAGCAGGACGGCGGCGCGCTCCCGTACGGGCACCTGGGCCCAGACGGCCTGGGCGGCGCGGGCGGCCTCGAAGGCCCGGGCGACGTCCTCGGGCGTCGACTCGGGCAGGTCGGCCAGCTTCTCGCCGGTGAACGGCGTGTGGTTGGCCGTCAGGCCGGAGCCCGTGACGCCCTTGCTCAGCCGGGCCACGAGGTCCGGCGTCACCACGTCGGCGGCAGTGCGGACCCCCGCCGGGGCGGGGGCGACGGGATTGGTGCCAGGAGCGGCCTTCTCGGGTGCCTGCGCTTCGGTCATGAGGCGCAGGGTATGCCGCGTCGGAGGCTTTGTGTACCCGTCGGTAATGGGGATTCACCGGGCGCGCACAAACCGCCAGCGATCACTGGCAACAAACCGCCTGATCAGGGGCTTGTTCCCCGACTCGGACCACAGCGTCAGTTTTTCGCGGGCGCCTCGGCCTCGTCGACCACGAACTCGGCGATCGCGCGGTCGGCCACCTCGCGGCCCCGTTCGGTGAGGTCTCCCTCGCCCGGGTAGGAGACGGACAGCCGGTACATGTCCTCACCCACGCTCCGGTAGTAGAGGATCTTCACCTCCTTGGGCACGAGGAACTGGCTGTCCTTGTCGTCGCTGTAGGTGAAGGTGCTCTCCGCGGCCTCGTGCCCCTGGAAGGTGGTCGCCTTCGTCACGACCTTCTTCGGCTCGTCGTCCGAGATGTTGAACGCCGAGCTGGAACCGCCCTCCAGCTCCTTCTTCTCGTCGTAGGCCTCGCCCATCGAGGAGCTGGCGATGTAGCCGAGCGAGTCCTCGCTCTTCTTCAGCAGCTCCAGGCGGATGTAGATCACGCCGCTGGGGTCCGACCAGTGCACCCAGTGCTCGCCCTGGTCCGTCTCCCCGGGCAGGTAGCGGTCGTAGCCCTTGGGCACGCTCAGCGTCGCGGCGAGGTCCTTGTGCTCGTGCTTCTCCCAGACACCGCCCGAGTCCTCGTCGCCCTTGAACGGCTGGGCGACCGCCAGTACGGCCGTCAGCACGGAGGCCACCACCACCGCGCCGAGCGCGGTCAGCGCCTTGCGGCCGAGCCGGACACCGCCCCGGTCGTCGCCGCGGTCGCCGCCCGCCAGCGTCACCACCTGGGTCGGCGCGGGGGCGGGCGGGTTCGCGGCCGCCTCCAGCAGGGCGCGGACCTGGCCGGCGCCCGGACGGTGGGCCGGGTCCTTCTGGAGCAGTCCGTTGATGACGTCGGCGAGCGGCCCCTGCGCGGAGGCGGGCGGGGCCGGGGTGGCGTTGAGGACGGACTGGAGAGTGGCCGGGGTGTTGCTGCGGCGGAACGGCGAGACGCCCTCGGTCGCCGCGTACAGGACCACGCCCAGCGACCAGAGGTCGGAGGCCGGGCCGGGGCGCTGGCCGAGCACCCGCTCGGGCGCGATGTACTCCGGCGAGCCGACGAAGCCGCCCGTGTCGGTCAGGTTGGTCTCGCCCTCGATCTGGGCGATCCCGAAGTCGGTGAGGACGACCCGGTCGTGCCGGCCGAGCAGCACGTTGTCCGGCTTGACGTCCCGGTGCAGGATGCCCGCCGCGTGGGCCGCCTCCAGCGCGCCGAGCACGTCCAGGCCGACCTTGGCGGCCTCCCGGGCGCTCAGCGTGCCCTCCTGGAGCGCGGCGCCGAGCGAACGTCCCTGCACCAGCTCCATGACGATCCAGGGCTGCCCGTCCACCACGGCGACGTCGTGCACATTGACGACCGCCGGGTGGTCGAGCCGCGCGGCCGCGCGGGCCTCACGACGCATCCGCTCGAAGGCGTTGGCCCGTTCGCGCTCGGGAAGGTGGTCGGGGACACGCGGTTCCTTGACCGCGACCTCCCGGTCCACCGTCTCGTCCTTGGCCCGCCACACCGTGCCCATGCCGCCGTGGCCGAGCTTGGACAGCAGCCGGTACCGCCCGGCGACCAGGCGTCCCGTGCCCGGCTCCGGCACGGCCTGCTGCTGCGGCACGACCTGAGTGGGCGTCGCGTACGGGTTGCCCGGCTGCGGCACGCCCGTGGGCGGGTTCGGGTTCGGTGGTTGCAGGCCGAAACTCGTCGGCTCGTCGGCCCCGTAGCGGGCTCCCCCGTTGTTGCTCATGGTTCATCCATATCGTGCCGGGCGCTCGCGTATCCACTTCGGCGGAACACGCGGTACAGACCCGTGACCCCCGGCATCGCCCGGCTTCCGTCCGCGCGGGCGGTTTCAGCCCGTTGCGCCCTCTTCGCCGGACGGTGTCGGCGTCGCCCGCGGGGTGCTGACGGAGGTGGACGGGGAGGGCGTCGCCGGTGGACCGCCGCCGTCGCCGTCCCCGTCGAGGAGCAGCACCGCGGCCGACACGCCCGCCGCCGCCGTCACCGCCACCAGCGCGGCCACCAACAGCCGTGAGCGCGGGGCCTGTCGCTCGGGCTCGGGGGTGCGGCCGGTGTCCAGGAAGCCGCGCAGCATCCGCTCGGCCCCGGTCGCGTCCAGCCGCCGCTGCGGATCGCGCTCCAGCAGTCCCCGTACGACGGGCAGCAACGGCGCGGCCTGGGCGGGCAGTCGGAGGTCGTCGGACAGCACCGCGTGCACGACCGCGCCCAGCGACTCGCGCCGGAACGGCGATTCACCGCTCACGGCCGCGCACAGCAGCGCCCCGAGCGACCACAGGTCGGAGGCGGCCCCGGTGCCGGCCCCGGACATCCGCTCCGGCGCGGTGTACTCGGGCGAGCCGACGAAGGAGCCGCTCTCCGTGAGCGTGGTGGCCCCGGCGACCTGGGCGACCCCGAAGTCGGTGAGGACGACCCGGCCGGTGCCGTTCTCCACCAGCACGTTGGCGGGCTTGAGATCCCGGTGCAGCACCCCGGCGGCGTGCGCGGTGCGCAGGGCACCCAGCAGCGCCACACCGATCCTGGCCGCCTCGTGGGCGTCGACGGGGCCGTGCGCGGCGATGCGCTCGGCGAGGGAGCCGCCGTCGACGAACTCCATCACCAGGTACGGGCGTTCGTCGTGGGCCACGACGTCGTGCACGACGATCACCTGCGGATGCCGCAACTGCGCCACCGCACGGGCCTCCCGCAGCGTGCGGTCCCGCTGTCTGCGGGCCTCGTCCGCCGACAGCGAGTCGTCCAGGGCGAGTTCCTTGACCGCGACGGCCCGGCCGAGCAACTCGTCGGTGGCACGCCAGACCACGCCCATGCCGCCGCGCCCGAGCACCGTCTCCAGCCGGTAACGGCCCGCTATCACACGCCCGCCCGTCCGCTCGGTCCCCATGCGCCCCATCATGCATCAGCCGGAGCGGCGCCCTCCGAGTGGCGCGGCCGCGGGTGGCCGACAACAGACGCTCGACGACGGGAAGTCGTCAGGAGCCGGTGGTCCGCCAGCTGCGCAGCAGGATGTCGAACCGCTCGCGCATGGCGGGCCAGTCCGCGACCGGGGCCGAGGCGTAGACG
This sequence comes from Streptomyces sp. NPDC048600, assembly GCF_055587025.1. NCBI lineage: Bacteria > Bacillati > Actinomycetota > Actinomycetes > Kitasatosporales > Streptomycetaceae > Streptomyces > Streptomyces sp. NPDC048600. The sequence continues at coordinate 177,342 of NZ_JBVJGZ010000010.1, forward strand.
GCGTACTCGACGCCGTCGCGGGAGATGTACATGTGGTCGATCGCGCGGCGCGGACCCGGCAGGGTGTTCGCGTTCGCCAGCGCGGTCCAGGTGTACTCCCAGAGGGCACCCGGCCGGTCCCGGTAGGTGATCTTCTCCAGGCTCACGCGCTCGTACTGGGCCAGCCGCTGCACCTGCGGCTCCAGCTCCAGCTGATGCTCGTAGGGGTCGTCGTAGTCGGGCCTGCGGTCGACGGCGATGCGGAAGAAGTTCTCCCCGCCGTCGGGCGAGTAGTCGACCTGGCCCGTGGCCTCGTCGTACACCGTGCGCCGCCACTCCGGTCCGGGCACCGCGATGCTGAAGCCGAAGGGGTCGTTGCGGCGCTCCCAGCCCTCGGGGAGGGTGCCGGCGCTTCCCGGGGGACCGGCCGAGTCGCTCGGCGAAGGGCTCGGGCTGCGGCCGCCCGGGGTCCGGTCGCCCGCCTGCTGCTGTCCGTGGTCCCGCCACTGCTGGATGCCCACGGCGGCGCCGCCGCCGACGATCGCCGCGAGGACGACCACCAGGGCGAGCGTCCGCCGCCGCCGGGGCCGGCGGGGCGTGGACGGGGTGGGTCCGTCGGACTGCTGCGGGTACGGCGTCGTGCTGGACGTGGGCGACGCGCCGCCCGCGCCGCCCCGGGAGACCACCTGCGTCGGGACGTACGGCTGGGGCACGGTCGGCGGGCGGCCCTGCGCCACCTCCACGAGCATCCGTTCGGCCTCGGCGGCGCTCGGACGACTGGCCGGATCCTTGCGCAGCAGGGCGGTGATGACGGGCCCGAGCGCACCGGCGTTGACCGCGGCGTCGGCCTCCTCCTCGACCACGGCCTGCATGGTGGAGATGGGAGAGGTGCGGCGGAACGGCGAACGGCCCTCCACCGCGGTGTAGAGCGTCGCCCCGAGCGCCCACAGGTCGGAGGCCGGACCGGGGTCGTGGCCGCGCACGCGCTCGGGGGCGAGGTAGTCGACGGAGCCGACGACCTCTCCGGTCCGGGTGATGGTGGAGTCGCCCTCGATCTGCGCGATGCCGAAGTCGGTGAGCAGCACCCGGTCTTCACCGCCCAGCAGCACATTGCCGGGCTTGACGTCCCGGTGCAGCACACCGGCCGTGTGCGCGGCGCCCAGCGCGCGCAGCACCCAGATGCCGATCCGTGCCACCTCGGCCGGCTCCAGCCGGCCCTCCTCCTTGACCGCGTCGGCCAGCGAGCGGCCCTCGACCAACTCCATGACGATCCACGGCCGGCCGTCGTGCTCCAGCACGTCGTGCACGGTGACCACGGCCGAGTGGTTGATCCGGGCGGCCGCCCGCGCCTCGGCCCGGGTGCGCGCCAGCAGCACCGCCTGGTCACTCTCCGACACATAGAGCGCGGCCGTCAGCTCCTTGATCGCGACGGTCCGGTGGAGCACCTCGTCGTGCGCCCGCCACACCCGGCCCATGCCGCCGCGGCCGATCGATTCGGCCAACCGGTAACGGGCCGCGATGAGCTGGCCCTGCATCTGATTCACGTTGCCCCGCTTTGATATTGACAGGGTCAGGGTAAGTACGGTTGACCCGACGGGGAACAAGCGGGGCGGCTCGGATACCGCACTGTGACGGTTGTCGCTTTGAGTGACGACGGGGAACCGGACCGCCCCCGCCGGATTCAGCCGGTGGGCTGGTAGGTGGAGGACGCCTGTTCGTACAGGCGGGTCACCTCGTCCCGTTCGGCCTCCGGGCCGCGTACCTGCACCACGTGGTAGCGGCCGTCGAGGAGAATCGCGACATTGCGCACGAACAGCTCGCGCCCGTCGGCACCGGTCCAGGTGAACTGGCCCTCGGCCATGGTCCGTCCGCCCACCGAGATCGTCTTCAGCCCGGTGGCCGTGGCCCAGCTGGAGTCGCGGTACGGCTGCAGCTCCGCCTCCCGCTCCCGCTGGTAGACCATCGGGTCGCTGCCGAACTCCCCGGCGCTGTCCCGGCCGGCCACGACGATCAGCTCGAACGAGCCGTGCGCGTACCGCACCTGGCCGCGGCCGTTCTCGCCACCGCGCTCCCAGCCGTCGGCCACGGCGATCCGGAAGCCCGCCGGGTCGGAGCGGACGGTGAAGCCGTCGGCGGCGCCCGGCCCGGACGGCTGCGTGTCCTCGGAACCGGCCGACTGGGACGGGTCGTTGCCGCCCTCGTCGCCCGGCGTGGTCTGGTCGGGCCGCGGCTCGCTGCTGGCCTGCGGCGAGCTCTCGGGCGCCTGTCCGGCCTGCCCGGCCGCGCCGGTACGGTCCGCCTGCGGCGAGCCGGAGCCGGACTCCTCCGACTCGGGCATGAACAGCACGGCGTACGCGACCGCCGCCGCCATCGCCAGCAGCACCGTCACCAGCAGGGTCCGGCCGAGGCTGCGCGGCGAACGCTCCTCCTGCCGGGCCCGCTTGTGCCGTCCGTGCGCCGCGGGCAGCCCGGCGCGCCGCTTGCGCACCAGTTCGCCGCGCCGTCGTACGACCGGCAGCCGGCCCGTGTCGGCGGGCGGCGCGGCGACCACGTGCACCCCGGCCTCCGGCTCGGGCGCCGAGCGCACGAGGGAGCGCAGCCAGCCGCGCAGTTCCTCGAAGTCGGGCCGCTCGGTGGGGTCCTGGCGCAGCAGGGACTCCACGACCGGCCGCAGCGGGCCGCACTCCTCGGCGAACGCGGGCGGCTCCGCGCACACCATCTGCACCAGCTCGGCCGTCGACTCCTCCGGGTAGGGCGCGTGGCCCTGCACGGCCCGGAACAGCAGCGCGCCGAGCGCCCACAGGTCGGTGGCGGGGCCGATCGGCGCGGCGAGCTGCCAGTTCTCGTGCACGGGCCCGGCCTGTTCGGGGGCCCACCGCTCGGTGACCGCGCCGACCACGGCCATCCGTGCCTGCCGCGCGCGCTCGGCGGCGAGCGCGGTGGCGGGACCGCGCCGTCCGGGGACGGCGGGGGCCGGCTCGTCCCAGCGGCCGGCCGGCGGGGAGGCGGGTGCGGGAAGGGCGGCGGGGCTCAGCTGCACGGGGGACATGCCCGGCGTGCGGCCCGCCGCGGGGAGGGCCTGGCGGTGCGGGTCGGCCGGGGGGATCCCGAGCGGCGCGTCGCCCGGCCGCGGGGCACCGGGGGCGGTGCGCGGGGCGGCACCGTGCCAGGGGCGGGCGTGCACCCCGTACGGGTCGGCTATCTGGCCCGGTGGGTTGCCGTCCGCACGGCCGCGGGAGTCCTGCTCCGGCAGCTGGGGCGAGGGCGCGCCGGGGGCCGGCCGGGCGCCGGGCAGCAGGGCCTGCCCATCGGGCAGCGAGGGGTCGGGGCCGAGGCCGGGGGCGCCCTGCCGGGTCTCCTGGACGCGGGCGGCGGCGCGGGCTCCCTCGCGGTAGGCGGCGATCGCCCCGGCGCGGGCCGCCCGGATGTCGTCGCCTCGCCCCGGTTCCCCGCGCTCGGGGGCGTCCGGCGCGCCGGACGGGGCCGGGCCGTAGGGGCCCGGGCCGGGCGGGGCCTCTCCGCCGGGCGGACGGCCGGCGCCCCGTGCCTCGATGGCGGCCCGCCGCGCGGCCTCCAGGTCACCGGCCGTGGCTCCCGCCCGGCCGGGCGACAGGGCCGCGGCGCCGCCCGAGGGGCCGCCGGAGCCCTGGTGGGGCAGGGCGGGGTGGGTGCCGCTGTCCTCACCGGCCGGTACCGGGTCGTAGCCGCACAGCGCCTCCTCCGCCGCGCCGACGGCGAGGCCGGTGAGCAGGACGCGCCCGTCGTCGCAGACGAGCACCGTGCGGGCGGTGATGTTGCGGTGCACCCAGCCGTGCGTGTGCAGCACGCGCAGCGCCGTGAGGACGTCGGAGGCGACCTCGGCCGCCCGGTACGGCGTCAGCGGCCGCTCGGTGAGCAGCGCGGCGAGCGGCCGCGCGGCCACCAGCTCGCTGACGATCCACAGCGAACCGCCCTCGGCGAACACGTCGAAGACCTGGTCGAGCCGCGGGTGGTCGGGAAGGGCCGCGGCGGCCTGGGCGGCCTCCACGGCACGCCGTACCGCCGGATCGGCGGGCCGTCGCGCGGTGCCGGGCGCGGCGGGCCGCCGTACGCCGCGGTCCCGCGCGGTGAATCCCTCCGGCAGCCCGTCCGCGTCGAGCACCTCGGCCTCGACGACCTCGGGCAACGGCACCTGGCGGACCAGGACCTCCTGCCCGCTGTAGGTGTCGAAGGCGCGCGACTCGGTGAGTTCGTACTCGTCGGAGGGCGGCAGCGGCAGGCGGTAGCGGTCGGCCAGCACCCGTCCCGCATAGTCGTCCACGTTGCCTCCCCCGGCCGCCCGGCTGGTCAATTCCGTTCGTACGGCGTCCCGTTCCGGATGCGTACGGTTCGCAAGCACTCACGATACGTGCCGTGGGCAACCCGCACCGAGGGGATGGGAGATCTCACCCCGCCTCGGCCGCGGGAAACCCGGCCCGGACGCCGGGGCCGCCCCCGGCCGGGGCCGGGCTCAACCCTTCGGCCGGAACGTCTTCGTGAGCGTCTGCCAGGTGTCCCGGCGCAGTTCCCCGCGCCACTTGTCGGCCTTGGCCGTGTACATCAGGGCGTAGCCCTGGTGGTCGTTGACGACGAACCCGCGGTCGATGCTCCGGTAGCGCGTGCCGTCCTCGGCGTAGGTGAACTCCCAGTCGGCCGTGTTCCAGCCGCGGTAGCCCACCGCTTCTATGCGGATGCGCTGGTACTGCGAGCGCTGCATCGCGCGTTCCTGGTTGCGCCAGTCGGCGACCGGGTCGTCCTTCGGGGTGCTGGTCCAGCCGATGAGCAGCTTCTGCCCGTCGGGGCCGGTGAAACGGTCCCCCGCGTCACCGGTGGACTGGTACTTCCAGCCCTTGGGCAGCCCGATCGAGTAGCCCTGGCCGCCCCGGTGGGTCCTGGCCACGGCGTCGTCGCCGGAGCCGCCCGCGGTGTCGCCCTTGTCGTCCTCGTCGCCGTCCTCGCCCTGGCCGGCCGCCGCGCCCGCGGTCGCGGTCGGGCTCGCGCCCTTGCCGGCGGACTCGGACGCCCGGCCGTCGGGGCGCGTGCCGCCCTGGTCGTCGCCCTTGGTGTCGGCGCCGGGCGTGACGTCGCCCGAGGCCTTGGTGCCCCCGCCGGTGTTCGAGGAGCCGGAGTCGTCGTCGAGGTTGAGGGCGATCACGGTGCCGAGCACGGCGAGCACCAGGGCCACCGCGATGATCACCAGGGTCCGCCGGGGCACCACGTCGGTCAGCGGCGCACGCCGCGCCGGGCGCGCCGGCAGATCCGGCGGCGGCACCACGGGCCACCCGGAAACCTGCCCGGCCGTGCCGGCGGCTCTCCCGCCCTGCCCCGCGGTCCCCTCCGGGCGCCCGGGCCCGGCGGCGGCCGGAGAAGCGGCACCGGCCGACGCGGAGGTGGCACTCGAAGCTCCCGCCGCCCCCGCGGCGCCCGCGGACCCGCTCGAGCCCGCGGCCCGCGCGGACACGGCGGACCCCGCCGACCCGGCGGCCTTGCGCACCGAACGCAGGGCCCCGCGCAGCCGGTCGGCCGCTTCCTCGCCGCGTCGGCCGCCCGTGCCGGACCCGCCCGGCTGCTCGGGCAGCGGTACGACCTTGGTCGCCTCCAGCGCCTCCGCCGAGGAGGCGTCCGGCGCGCTCAGCACGGCGGTGAGCATCCTGCGCGCGCCCGCGTCGTCGAGCCGTTCGTCGGGGTCCTTGGTGAGCAGGCCGTGGATGACGTCCTTCAGCGGCCCGGCGTTCTTCGGGTCGTCCAGCGGCTCGGTCATCACGGCGGTGAGGGTGGCGATCGCCGACCCCTTGTCGTACGGCGGCACGCCCTCGACCGCCGCGTAGAGCAGACCGCCGAGCGACCACAGGTCGGCCGCGGGCCCCGGCTTGTGGCCACGGGCGCGCTCGGGGGCGATGTAGGAGGGGGCGCCGACGAGCATGCCGGTCGAGGTGATGGACGGGTCGCCCTCGACCTGGGCGATGCCGAAGTCGGTGAGCACGACCCGGCCGTCGTCGGCGATCAGCACGTTGGACGGCTTCACGTCGCGGTGCAGGATGCCCTGGCGGTGGGCGGAACGCAGCACGTCGAGGACCGCGAGGGCGACCTCGGCGGCGCGCCGGGGTTCGAGCAGGCCGTCCTCGCGGATGGCCTCGGCGAGCGACTTGCCCTCGACGAGCTCCATCACGATCCACGGCCGGTCGTCCTCGTCGACCACGTCGAAGACCGTCACCGCGCTGGTGTTCCTGATCCGGGCGATGGCCTTTGCCTCACGCAAGGTGCGCGTGATGAGCCGTCGCTTCTCCTCCTCGTCGATGTTCGACGGGAACCGCAGCTCCTTGACGGCCACCGTGCGGCCGAGGGTCTCGTCCTCGGCCCGCCACACCGTGCCCATGCCGCCGCGGCCGAGCACGTCTCCCAGCCGGTAGCGCCCGGCGAGGAGACGTGCGCTCTTGTCCTGACGGGATGTCCCCGCCCGCTCCGCCTCCGACATGCGTCCCCTCGTGCAACCCGCCCTGACAGAGGCTCCATTGTCCCTCACCCGACAAGTGCCCGGTTCCCCGGGGGGCCCTGGGGCCCGGCGGGTGCGCTGACGTCCGCGTGCGGTCTGAATCGCCCCTTCCGCACCCCTGGATGACGCTCTGTGAGACGCTCGCGTAACGCCCTGTGACATGCACCCCCCGCGCCCTCACAACGGCACGATGTCCGGCGCCCCCAGCCGTGCCGCGTCCGCCGTGAGGTCGTCGGGCTGGCGCTGGGACTCCCGCTCGGCCTCCACTCTCTTCTCGTAGTGCTGCACCTCCCGCTCGATCTGGTCCGCGTCCCAGCCGAGCACCGGGGCCATCAGCTCGGCGGCCTCCCGCGCACAGCGCGTGCCGCGGTCGAAGGTCTCGATGGAGATACGGGTGCGCCGGGTCAGCACGTCGTCCAGATGGCGCGCGCCCTCGTGCGAGGCGGCGTAGACGACCTCGGCGCGCAGATAGTCCTCGGCGCCCTGGAGCGGGTCGGCCAGCGAGGGGTCGGCGGCGATGAGTTCGAGGAGTTCCTCGGTGAGCGAGCCGTAGCGGTTGAGCAGGTGCTCGACGCGGACCACGTGCAGTCCGGCGCCGGCGGCGATACGCGCCCGGGTGTTCCACAGCGCCCGGTAGCCCTCGGCGCCGACCAGCGGGATGTCCTCGGTGACGCACTCCGCGACCCGCCGGTCGAGGCCGTGGACCGCCTCGTCGACGGCGTCCTTGGCCATCACCCGGTACGTCGTGTACTTGCCGCCGGCCACCACGACCAGGCCCGGCACCGGGTGGGCCACGGTGTGCTCGCGCGAGAGCTTGCTGGTGGCGTCCGACTCGCCGGCCAGCAGCGGGCGCAGCCCGGCGTAGACGCCCTCGACGTCGTCACGGGTGAGGGGCACGGCCAGCACGGAGTTCACATTCTCCAGCAGGTAGTCGATGTCGGCGCTGGAGGCGGCCGGGTGGGCCTTGTCGAGGTCCCAGTCGGTGTCGGTGGTGCCGATGATCCAGTGCCTGCCCCAGGGGATGACGAACAGCACGGACTTCTCGGTGCGCAGGATCAGTCCGGTGCTGGAGTGGACGCGGTCCTTGGGCACCACCAGATGGATGCCCTTGGACGCGCGGACGTGGAACTGCCCGCGTTCGCCCACCATGGCCTGCGTGTCGTCGGTCCACACGCCCGTGGCGTTGACGATCTGCTTGGCGTGGATCTCGTACTCCCCGCCCGCCTCGACGTCCTGCACACGCGCGCCGACCACGCGTTCGCCCTCGCGCAGGAAACCGGTGACCCGCGCGCGGTTGGCGGCCTGGGCGCTGTAGGCCGCGGCGGTGCGCACCAGGGTGGTCACATAGCGGGCGTCGTCCATCTGGGCGTCGTAGTACTGAAGGGCGCCGACCAGGGCGTCCTTCTTGAGGCAGGGGGCGACCCGCAGCGCGTGACGGCGGCTCAGATGGCGGTGCACCGGCAGCCCCCGGCCGTGTCCGCGAGCCGTCGACATGGCGTCGTAGAGCGCGACGCCAGAGCCGGCGTAGAGCCGCTCCCAGCCCTTGTGCTGGAGCGGGTACAGGAACGGCACCGGCTTCACCAGATGCGGGGCGAGCCGCTCCAGCAGCAGTCCGCGCTCCTTCAGCGCCTCCCGCACCAGGGCGAAGTCGAGCATCTCCAGATAGCGCAGGCCGCCGTGGATCAGCTTGCTGGATCTGCTGGACGTGCCCGACGCCCAGTCGCGCGCCTCGACCAGTCCGGTGGACAGGCCGCGCGTGGCGGAGTCGAGGGCGATACCGGCACCGACCACGCCACCGCCCACGACGAGGAGGTCCAGTTCGTGCTCGGCCATGGCCGCCAGTGCCTCGGCACGCTGTTCCGGCCCCAGTGTCGCTGTCCTCACCGCTGCCTCCCGCTGCTCGGTCGCGCCGGCCGCACCCGTCGGGCGAAGCCCCGTCCGTGTCCCCCTGCCCAGAATTCTGACCGGCTTGCCCGACTTCAGCCACCACGCACCGGCGACCTGTGGACAACTCCGGCGGACCTGGACGCGTCCTCCGCCACCGGACCGGGCGACACAAGGAAACAATGCAGCATATCGGTCATATTTACGCCTAGTCTGACATTGCGCTCGCTCGTTCTGTCCACCGGGCTTGCGCACCTGTCCCGCTTCGGTTACTGGGAAGGACGGCCCACTCCATGCCCGCAGATCTCGCCGTGATCGGACTCGGCCCGCTCGGCCTGCCGCTGGCCCAGGCCGCGGTGGCCGCCGGCATCCCCACGGTCGGCTATCGCACCGGGACCGAGGCCGGGTCCCTCAGCCCCGCCGAACTGCGCCGGATGCACTCGGAGGGCTTCCGGCCGGCCGACGGGCCCGCCGAACTCGGCCGCGTCCGCACGGCGGTCATCTGCGCCCCCACCCCGCGCGCCGCGGACGGCGGCCTCGACCTCGGCCAGGTGGAGACGGCCGCCCGCACGCTCGCGGCCAGGCTGCGTCCCCACACCACGGTCATCCTGGAGTCCCCGGTCCTCCCCGGCACCACGGAGGACGTCCTGCGCCCCCTGCTCGAGGAGGGCTCCGGCCTTCGCGCGGGACGCGACTTCCACCTCGCCCACTCCCCCAGCCGCGTCGACCCCGGCAACCGCGTGTTCACCCCCGCCAACACGCCCAAGGTCATCGGCGGCCTCACCCCCGCCTGCACGGAGTCCGCCGCCGCCTTCTACAGCCGCATCACCGACAAGGTCGTCCGCGCGCGCGGACTGCGCGAGGCGGAGACGGTGCATCTGCTGGAGACCACCTACCGGCACGTGAACATCGCCCTCGTCAACGAAATGGCCGTCCTCTGCCACGACTTGGGCGTCGACCTCTGGGACGTCATCCGCTGCGCGGAGACCAAGCCCTTCGGTTTCCAGGCCTTCCGCCCCGGCCCCGGCGTGGGCGGCCACACCGTCCCCCAGGACCTCATCGGCCACCCCGGCCGCGGCCTGCGCATGGTCGAACTGGCACGCCAGGTCAACGAACAGATGCCGCGCTACGTCGTCCAGCGCGCGGCCGCCCTGCTGAACGAGCACGGCAAGTCGGCGCGAGGCGCCCGCGTCCTCCTGCTGGGCGTCGCCTACAAGCCCGACCTCGCCGACGAACAGGCCACCCCCGCCCACGAGATCGCCTTCCGCCTGATGTCCCTGGGCGCGGCGGTCAGCTACCACGACCCGCACATCCCCTCGTGGACCGTCCTCGACCGCCCGATCCCCCGCGTCGACTCCTTCTACGAGGCCGCCGCCGAGGCCGACCTCACGATCCTCCTCCAGCCCCACCGCACCTACGACCTCCAGGGCCTGTCGGTCAAGGCCCAACTCCTCCTGGACACCCGAGGAACAACCCCCACAGGGGTGGCGCACCGCCTGTGACGGGGGCGCACGCCCCACGACAGCCCGGAGGAGGTCCGGCCGCCGCACACGCCGAAGGGCCCGCCCACCTGCTGGTGAGCGGGCCCTTCGGCGTGTGCGGGTGGGGTCAGCGCTTGTGCTGGGAGTCCGCGACCGTGACCTCGACGCGCTGGAACTCCTTGAGCTCGCTGTAGCCGGTGGTGGCCATGGCGCGGCGCAGGGCGCCGAAGAGGTTCATGGAGCCGTCCGGGGTGTGGGACGGGCCGGTGAGGACCTCCTCGATGGTGCCGACCGTGCCGAGGTCGACCTTCTTGCCGCGCGGCAGCTCCTCGTTGACCGCCTCCATGCCCCAGTGGTGGCCCTTGCCGGGCGCGTCCGTGGCACGGGCCAGCGGGGAGCCCATCATCACGGCGTCGGCGCCGCAGGCGACGGCCTTGGGCAGGTCGCCGGACCAGCCGACGCCGCCGTCGGCGATGACGTGCACGTACCGGCCGCCGGACTCGTCCATGTAGTCACGGCGGGCCGCCGCCACGTCCGCGACGGCCGTGGCCATCGGGACCTGGATGCCCAGCACGTTGCGGGTGGTGTGCGCGGCGCCGCCGCCGAAGCCGACCAGCACACCCGCGGCGCCCGAGCGCATCAGGTGCAGGGCCGCGGTGTACGTGGCGCAGCCGCCGACGATCACCGGGACGTCCAGCTCGTAGATGAACTGCTTCAGGTTCAGCGGCTCGGCGGCGCCGGAGACGTGCTCGGCCGAGACCGTCGTACCGCGGATGACGAAGATGTCCACGCCCGCGTCGACGACGGCCTTGGAGAACTGGGCCGTGCGCTGCGGGGAGAGCGCCGCGGCGGTGACCACGCCGGAGTCGCGCACCTCCTTGATCCGCGCGCCGATCAGCTCCTCCTTGATCGGGGCGGCGTAGATCTCCTGGAGGCGGCGGGTCGCGGTCTCCGAGGGCAGCCCGGCGATCTCGTCGAGCAGCGGCTGCGGGTCCTCGTAGCGCGTCCACAGGCCTTCGAGGTTGAGCACGCCGAGACCGCCGAGCTCGCCGATCCGGATCGCGGTGGCCGGCGAGACGACCGAGTCCATGGGGGCGGCCAGGAAGGGCAGCTCGAAGCGGTAGGCGTCGATCTGCCAGGCGATCGAGACCTCCTTCGGGTCCCGCGTACGGCGGCTGGGGACGACGGCGATGTCGTCGAAGGCGTACGCCCGGCGGCCGCGCTTGCCGCGCCCGATCTCGATCTCAGTCACGATGTGTGGCCTTTCCCTGATGCGTTTCAGCGTCTTCCAGTATCGCCGACGGGCACCACAAGGGCGGCCCCGGTGCTTGCGGGGCCGCCCTTGTCGGAGCTGGTGACTACTTGTGGCGGCTGTAGTTCGGCGCCTCGACCGTCATCTGGATGTCGTGCGGGTGGCTCTCCTTCAGGCCCGCCGAGGTGATCCGGACGAACCGGCCGTTGGCCTGGAGGTCCGGCACGGTCTTGCCGCCGACGTAGAACATCGACTGGCGCAGGCCGCCGACCAGCTGGTGCACGACCGAGGCGAGCGGGCCGCGGTAGGGCACCTGGCCCTCGATGCCCTCGGGGATCAGCTGCTCGTCGGAGGCGACGCCCTCCTGGAAGTAGCGGTCCTTGGAGAACGACTTGCGGTCGCCGCGGGTCTGCATGGCCCCGAGGGAGCCCATGCCGCGGTACGACTTGAACTGCTTGCCGTTGATGAACAGCAGCTCGCCCGGCGACTCCTCGCAGCCCGCGAGCAGCGAGCCGAGCATCACCGTGTCGGCGCCCGCGACCAGGGCCTTGGCGATGTCGCCGGAGTACTGCAGGCCACCGTCGCCGATGACCGGGACACCGGCCTCGCGGGCGGCGAGCGCGGCCTCGTAGATCGCGGTGACCTGCGGGACGCCGACACCGGCGACCACGCGGGTGGTGCAGATCGAGCCCGGGCCGACACCGACCTTGATGCCGTCGGCGCCCGCGTCGACCAGCGCCTGGGCGCCGTCGCGGGTGGCGACGTTGCCGCCGACGACGTCGACGCCGGACGAGTTGGACTTGATCTTGGCGATCATGTCGCCGACCAGCCGGGAGTGACCGTGGGCGGTGTCCACGACGATGAAGTCGACGCCCGCCTCGATCAGCGCCTGGGCGCGCTCGAAGGAGTCACCGGCGACACCGACGGCCGCGCCGACGAGCAGCCGGCCGCCCGCGTCCTTGGCGGCGTTCGGGTACTTCTCCGCCTTGACGAAGTCCTTGACCGTGATCAGGCCCTTGAGGACGCCCTGGTCGTCGACCAGCGGCAGCTTCTCGATCTTGTGCCGGCGCAGCAGCTCGATGGCGTCCACGCCGGAGATGCCGACCTTGCCGGTGACCAGCGGCATCGGCGTCATGACCTCGCGCACGCGGCGGGTGCGGTCGCTCTCGAAGGCCATGTCACGGTTGGTGACGATGCCCAGCAGCTTCTTGTCGCCGTCGGTGACCGGGACGCCGCTGATGCGGAACTTGGCGCAGAGCGCGTCGGCCTCGGCGAGCGTGGCGTCCGGGTGGATCGTGATCGGGTCGGTGACCATGCCCGACTCGGAGCGCTTGACCAGGTCGACCTGGTTGGCCTGGTCCTCGATGGACAGGTTGCGGTGCAGTACGCCGACGCCGCCCTGGCGGGCCATCGCGATCGCCATGCGCGACTCGGTGACCTTGTCCATGGCGGCGGACAGCAGCGGGATGTTCACCCGCACGTTCCTGGAGACGTACGAGGCGGTGTCGATCTCGTCGGGTGCCATGTCCGACGAGCCCGGCAGCAGCAGCACGTCGTCGTAGGTCAGCCCGAGTGTCGCGAATTTACCGGGCACTCCGTCGACGTTTGCAGTCATGACACCTTCCCCAATGGCCTTGATCGGTGCGGATGTCCATGCTAACGGGAAGAGGACCCGTCTCATTCCACGGTTCCGAACCCCGGGCGGCTTCGTATGTTCGTACGGAAAGTGGTCGCCGCCTGTTCAACCAAGGCGCGGACACCGCTCCACGGCTGGGCCGTTACTGCTCCGCCAGTGCCCGCAGCCGGCTCAGCGCACGGTGCTGGGCGACCCGGACCGCGCCGGGTGACATTCCCAACATTTGACCCGTCTCCTCCGCCGTGAGGCCGACCGCGATCCGCAGCAGGAGCAGTTCGCGCTGGTTCTCGGGCAGGTTGGCCAGCAGTTTCTTGGCCCATTCGGCGTCGCTGCTGAGCAGTGCCCGCTCTTCGGGGCCGAGGGAGTCGTCGGGCCGCTCGGGCATCTCGTCCGAGGGGACGGCCGTGGAGCCCGGGTGGCGCATCGCGGCCCGCTGAAGGTCGGCGACCTTGTGGGAGGCGATGGCGAAGACGAACGCCTCGAAGGGCCTGCCGGTGTCCCGGTAGCGCGGCAGCGCCAGCAGGACGGCGACACAGACCTCCTGGGCGAGGTCCTCGACGAAGTGGCGCGCGTCGCCGGGAAGCCGGGACAGCCGGGTGCGGCAGTAGCGCAGCGCCAGGGGGTGGACATGGGCGAGCAGGTCGTGTGTGGCCTGCTCGTCCCCGTCGACCGCGCGATGCACGAGCGCGCCGATCGCACCCTGGGCACGGGTCGGCTCGTCGTCGCGCATCGGTCCATCGTGCCCTGAGCCCGTTCGGCCCGTGGCACCGCGTCCATCGTTGTGCACCGAAGCGTTATGAGCAGGTGCGCCGGAAGTCATCCCTTGCGCCCTCCCCTTCCGCTCGACCGACTCGTCCCCGAGGAACTCCACACCTCAAGGATGCGGCATCCGCGCCGAAACGAGCAGCGGGCATCTGGAGGGCGGTCCACACCCGCGCCCCGTCAGGGCGCGGGGCTGTATCGACGCAAGGCTCCGCCGCATGGGCGCGACCGGCCGACACTGCCCGCGCGGGGACCGCCCACGGACGACGGCGGACGGGTGACAGCAGGCCACTCGCCCGAGTGGGGCTCTAGCGGACCAGTCCCCACCGGAAGCCCAGGGCCACCGCGTGGGCCCGGTCCGAGGCGCCCAGCTTCTTGAACAGACGCCGGGCGTGGGTCTTGACCGTGTCCTCGGAGAGGAACAGCTCCCGCCCGATCTCCGCGTTGGAGCGGCCGTGGCTCATGCCCTCCAGCACCTGGATCTCACGCGCGGTGAGCGTCGGCGCCGCACCCATCTCGGCCGACCGCAGCCGCCGCGGCGCGAGCCGCCAGGTGGGGTCGGCGAGCGCCTGCGTCACGGTCGCCCGCAGCTCCGCGCGCGAGGCGTCCTTGTGGAGGTACCCGCGCGCACCCGCGGCGACCGCGAGGGCGACGCCGTCGAGGTCCTCCGCGACGGTGAGCATGATGATGCGGGCACCCGGGTCGGCGGACAGCAGCCGCCGCACGGTCTCGACGCCGCCCAGTCCGGGCATGCGTACGTCCATCAGAATCAGGTCCGAGCGGTCGGCACCCCAGCGGCGGAGGACTTCCTCGCCGTTGGCCGCCGTCGTCACGCGCTCGACACCGGGCACGGTCGCGACCGCGCGGCGGAGCGCCTCTCGGGCAAGCGGGGAGTCGTCGCAGACGAGGACGGAAGTCATGGCCGCCCTCCGCAGCTGATGCGCGTCACCTTGAGCCTCCAGGCTGGTACGAATCGTCACCTGTGCGGTCGACCGTCTCGGACGCCTGCCCGAGCGCTTTTGTTTTCAACCGCCTCCGCACTCTCAACGACGGTCACTCGAAAGAGTTACGGGGCTGTCTGCCATCTTCGGCACTCTACGTGAGGGGGCGGACACGGGGCAGACATAGCCGCCGGACCCTCAACGTTTCATCACAAGCGCGCCCCATTCGGCCCATTTTCTTCCCTTTTGCTGGTGTCCGAGGCTAGATTCGCAATGAGTCATATTTTCATCTCCTTAGATCGTAGTTGTACGGTCGTGGGCACCGTATCCGCTCTGAACGGCTACAAGGGGTCACGCAATGGCAGATTTCTCCCGCCTTCCCGGACCGAACGCGGACTTGTGGGACTGGCAGCTGCTCGCTGCCTGTCGCGGGGTGGACAGCTCGCTCTTCTTTCATCCGGAGGGTGAGCGCGGGGCGGCCAGGAGCGCTCGCGAGAACTCGGCCAAGGAGGTCTGCATGAGGTGCCCGGTCCGCGCGCAGTGCGCGGCTCACGCGCTGGCGGTGCGCGAACCGTACGGCGTGTGGGGCGGGTTGACCGAGGACGAGCGCGAGGAGCTCATGGGCCGGGCGCGCCATCGCCTGGTGACGGCTTCGACGTCCGGCGGCGACGCCGGTTCGAACACCTGAAGGAACGTTTCTTCGGATCTCTGGGGGCTGAACGGGTGAGGGCTCGCGGTGCGCGCGCCTGGGCTTTGTCGTGCCCTGTCCCTGGCCGGGGGGTGCCGCGGGGTCTTACTGAGGGTGATCCCGTGCCCGCCGGGTGCGGGGCGGGCGTGGCTGGTCGCGGTCCGCCGGGTGCGGGGGGCGGATAGGGCTGGTCGCGGTCCGCCGGGTGCGGGTCGGGTGTGGCTGGTCGCGCAGTTCCCCGCGCCCCTTGAGGGGCGTGCACGACGGGCGCCTGTGGGGCACGGGGAGTCGCGCGGGCAAGTCACGCCCACCCGCACCCGGCGGTCACAGGTGGGGCTCTTTCTAGCGCCGCGTCGCCCTGGCCAATTGGTCGAGCGTCGCCGTCACCGCCGGGACCTGGGCCAGGTCGGGGAGGGTGAGGGCGACGATGTCCCGGCGCACCGCGGGCTCCAGGGTCACCGCACGTGCCCCTCGGGGCCGTACGGACTCGATGGCCAGCTGGGGCAGCACGGCGACGCCGAGACCGGCGCCGACCAGGCCCACCACGGCCGGGTAGTCGTCGGTGGCGAAGTCGATGCGGGGCGTGAAGCCGGCGCCCTCGCACACCTCCACGAGCTGGCCGCGGCAGCGCGGGCAGCCCGCGATCCAGGGCTCCTCGGCGAGTTCGCCGATGGCGACGGAACCGGCCCGGGCCAGCCGGTGGCGTTCGGGCACGAGCGCGACCAGACGGTCCGTCAGCAGCGGCCGTACGACGAGGTCGTCCCACTCCGCGTCCTGCGCGCCCGCGCTCCCCGCGTAGCGGAAGGCGAGGGCGATGTCGCAGTCCCCCTCGCGGAGCATCTCCACGCTGCGCGGCGGCTCGGCCTCCACCAGGGAGACCCTGGTGCCGGGGTGCGCCGCGCGCAGGGCGGCGAGGGCGGTGGGGACGAGGGTGGAACTGCCGCTGGGGAAGGAGACCAGCCGGACCCGGCCGGCGCGCAGCCCGGCGATCGCCGCGACCTCCTCCTCCGCGGCGGTGAGCCCGGCGAGGATGCCGGCGGCGTGCCGGACCAGGGCCTCGCCGGCCTGGGTCAGCCGCATCTCACGGCCGCCGCGCACCAGCAACGGAGTGCCGACGGAGGCCTCCAGGGCCTTCATCTGCTGGCTCACCGCGGGCTGTGTGCAGCCCAGCTCGCGCCCCGCCGCGGAGAAGGAACCGGTGGCGGCGACGGCGCGCAGCACACGGAGATGTCGTGCCTCGATCACGCCCTGAGCATAAGTCTTGCTTGGGTGCGGAGGCGAATAGTGCATCGATGCTTTGGCTCCGGTAATGCGTCGACGCTTTGGCTCCGGGCGGCCTACCGTGCGCTCATGATGCTTCTGTCGCTGAATCTGGGCCGTGCGACGGCCGTGCCCTACACCGACCAGCCGGAAGGGCTGACCGGTATCGACAAGCGGCCCGTCGAGGGCCCGGTGCGGGTGGCGGCGCCCGGCCCCAAGGGGGTCGGGGCGAGCGGGCTGGCCGGGGACGCGGTGTGCGACACCCGGCACCACGGCGGCGACGACCAGGCCGTCTACGCCGTCGCGCGGGAGGACCTAGACGACTGGGAGGCCGAGCTGGGCCGGGAGCTGCGCAACGGCTGCTTCGGCGAGAACCTCACCACGAGCGGTCTGGACGTCTCCGGCGCCCTCATCGGCGAACGCTGGCGCGTCGGCCCCGACCTGGTCCTCGAGGTGACCTGCGGCCGTATCCCCTGCCGGACCTTCCAGGGCCACCTCGGCGAGGAGCGCTGGGTCAAGCGCTTCACGCAGCGCGCGGCGCCGGGGGCGTACCTCCGGGTGATCGAGCCGGGGGAGATCCGCGCGGGCGACCCGATCGAGATCGTGCACCGTCCCGCCCACGAGGTGACGGTGGCGCTCGCCTTCCAGGCGGAGACGACCCGGCGGTCGCTGCTGCCCGAGATCCTCGCGGCGGGTGAGGCGCTGCACCCCGAGCTGCTGGCCGCGGCCCGCAAGTACACGGCGGCGAACGGGAGCTGATCGCCGGTCGGCCGAATCCTCACGCGCGGTACCCGAATCCCCCACCTGCCGGGCCGGATCCCCCGTCTCCGGGTCATTAACCTTGCGCCATGACAACGGCTCTCATTACGGGATCGACGGCGGGCATCGGTGCCGCGTTCGCGCGGCGGCTGGCCGCGGACGGGCAGAACCTCGTCCTGGTGGCACGGGACGGCAAGCGGCTGGCGGAGCAGGCGACCGAGCTGCACGACCGGCACGGCATCGAGGCGGAGGTGCTGGTGGCCGACCTGGCGACGGACGCCGGGATCGATGCCGTGGCGGCCCGGCTGGCGGACCGGCGGAGCGCCGTCGACCTGCTGGTGAACAACGCCGGGTTCGGCAACAGGGGCCGTTTTCTGGAGGTGTCCGCCGAGGACGAGCTGCGGATGCTGAAGGTGCACTGCGAGGCGGTGCTGCGGCTGACGGCGGCGGCGACGGAGGCGATGCGCGAGCGCGGGCGCGGCGGGGTCGTGAACGTGGCCTCGGTCGCGGCGTTCGTGCCGCGCGGCACCTACGGGGCGTCGAAGGCGTGGGTCGTGCAGTTCACGCAGGGCGTGGCGCGCGATCTGGCGGGCAGCGGCGTGCGGCTGATGGCGCTGTGCCCGGGGTTCGTGCGCACCGAGTTCCACGAGCGGGCCGGCATGGGCACCGACAACATCCCGGGCTGGATGTGGCTCGACGCCGACAAGCTGGTCGCGGCGGCCCTGGCCGACCTGGCCCGCGGCCGGACCGTGTCGATTCCGGACCCGCGGTACAAGGCGCTGATGGGCGTGGTCAAGGTGATCCCCCGGGGCATGCTGGGCGGGGTCACCTCCAGAACCGGGCGGAAGTACGGCCCGCAGTAGGGCCGGGCGGAGGTACGGGCCTCAGCGGACCGACTGCGGACCGGCGTCGCCGGGGCCGGGCGGGCCGGAGGCCGCGAGGGCGGGGCCGGGGTTCTGGGCGGCGACCCGGCACGCGGGGCGGAGGCCGCGGGCACGGGGCGGAGGCCGCCGGGGCGGGGCGGTGGAACAATGGAGCTGTCCGGACGGACCCCTCGGGGGACCGGAGGCGGCGCCATGACGTTCGTACAGATCATCGACTGCAAGACCAGCCGGTTCGACGAGATGAACCGGCTGATGGACACCTGGGTCGAACAGACCAAAGGCAAGCGGACCGCGACGCACAACGTGATCGGCAAGGACCGGTCCGACGCGTCGCACTACATCGAGATCGTGGAGTTCCCCTCGTACGAGGAGGCGATGCGGAACTCGAACCTCCCCGAGACCGACAGGATCTTCCGGGACATGGTCGCGCTCTGCGACGAGATGCCGACGTTCACGGACCTGGACGTCGTACGGGACGAGCAGCTGTACGCGGCCAATGTGCGGCGGCTGCTCCAGACGATGGGCACGCCGGGCGAGCTCCCGCCGCTCAACGACCTGATCGCCGAGCACTACCACGACCACGACCCCTCCAACGAGCAGGACAACCTCGGGCTGGACGCCATCCGGCGCGAGATGGAGATGTGGCGCGGGGCGTTCGACTTCGCGTTCACCGTGGAGGACCTGATCTGCGAGGGTGACCGGGTCTGTGTGCGCTGGTTCTGGAAGGGCACCAACAAGGGCGACTTCCTCGGCATCCCGGCCACCGGCAAGGAATGCACCATGACCGGCACGACGGTCTTCCGCTGCGGCGGCGACGGCAAGATCGCGGAGGCCTGGTGGGAGTACGACCGCCTGGGCCTGATGTCCCAGCTGGGCGTGCTGGACGCACTGGAGCAGTAGGACTCGCGGCAGGCCCCGCTGCCTGACAGCCGGAAGGCCCGGCGCCCCCAACCGGGTGCCGGGCCTTCTGGTGGTGCGTGGTGCGTCAGTGCGAGTGGCCGTGGCCCGCCTCGGCCGGCTCCTCTTCCTTCTTCTCGACGACCAGGGTCTCGGTCGTCAGGAGGAGGGAGGCGATGGAGGCGGCGTTCTCCAGGGCGGAGCGGGTGACCTTGACCGGGTCGATGACGCCCTGCTTGACCAGGTCGCCGTACTCGCCGGTGGCGGCGTTGTAGCCGTTGCCCTTCTCCAGGTCGGCGACCTTGGAGACGATGACGTAGCCCTCGAGGCCGGCGTTCTCGGCGATCCAGCGCAGCGGCTCGACGGCGGCGCGGCGGACGACGGAGACACCGGTGGCCTCGTCGCCGGTCTTGCCGAGGTTGCCCTCGAGGACCTTCACGGCGTGGACGAGCGCGGAGCCACCACCGGAGACGATGCCCTCCTCGACCGCGGCGCGGGTCGCGGAGATGGCGTCCTCCAGACGGTGCTTCTTCTCCTTCAGCTCCACCTCGGTGGCGGCGCCGACCTTGATCACGCACACGCCGCCGGCCAGCTTCGCGAGGCGCTCCTGGAGCTTCTCGCGGTCCCAGTCGGAGTCGGTGTTCTCGATCTCGGCCTTGATCTGGTTGACGCGGCCCGCGACGTCCTCGGAGTTGCCCGCGCCGTCGACCAGCGTGGTGTCGTCCTTGGTGACGGTCACGCGGCGGGCACTGCCCAGCACGTCCAGACCGGCCTGGTCGAGCTTGAGGCCGACCTCCTCGGAGATGACCGTGGCGCCGGTGAGGACCGCCATGTCCTGGAGCATCGCCTTGCGGCGGTCGCCGAAGCCGGGGGCCTTGACCGCGACCGCGTTGAAGGTGCCGCGGATCTTGTTCACCACGAGGGTGGACAGGGCCTCGCCCTCGACGTCCTCGGCGATGATCAGCAGCGGGCGGGAGCCACCGGACTGGATGACCTTCTCCAGCAGCGGCAGCAGGTCCTGGATCGAGGAGATCTTGCCCTGGTTGATGAGGATGTAGGGCTCCTCCAGGACCGCCTCCATGCGCTCCTGGTCCGTCACGAAGTACGGCGACAGGTAGCCCTTGTCGAAGGCCATGCCCTCGGTGAAGTCCAGCTCCAGACCGAAGGTGTTGGACTCCTCGACGGTGATGACACCGTCCTTGCCGACCTTGTCCATCGCCTCGGCGATGAGCTCGCCGACCTGCTGGTCCTGGGCGGACAGCGCGGCGACGGCGGCGATGTCGGACTTCTCCTCGATCGGCCGGGCGGTCGCGAGCAGGTCCTCGGAGACGGCGGCGACGGCCGCGTCGATGCCCTTCTTCAGGGCGGCCGGGGAGGCGCCGGCGGCGACGTTCTTCAGGCCCTCGCGGACGAGCGCCTGGGCCAGCACGGTGGCGGTGGTCGTACCGTCACCCGCGATGTCGTTGGTCTTGGTCGCCACCTCCTTCACCAGCTGCGCGCCGAGGTTCTCGTACGGGTCCTCGACCTCGACCTCGCGGGCGATGGTCACACCGTCGTTGGTGATGGTGGGGGCGCCGAACTTCTTGTCGATCACGACGTTGCGGCCCTTGGGACCGATCGTCACCTTGACCGTGTCCGCAAGCTTGTTGACGCCACGCTCAAGGGCGCGACGGGCGTCCTCGTCGAACTTCAGGATCTTCGCCATGGCAGCGGTAGCCCTCTCGGAAAAGTCTGGGGTAAAGAAACTGCGCCCCGGGCGCCCGGCTACTCATCGGTCGCGGGGGCCAGGGGCGCAGTGGAAAGCAAAGGTGCTTCGCGGGAAGCGAGGTGCTTACTTCTCGATGATCGCGAGAACGTCGCGAGCCGAGAGAACGAGGTACTCCTCGTTGTTGTACTTCACCTCGGTGCCGCCGTACTTGCTGTAGAGGACCACGTCGCCGACCTGGACGTCGAGCGGCAGACGGTTGCCGTCCTCGAAGCGGCCCGGGCCCACGGCGAGGACGACGCCCTCCTGGGGCTTCTCCTTCGCGGTGTCCGGGATGACCAGGCCGGAGGCCGTGGTCTGCTCGGCGTCGAGCGGCTGGACCACGATGCGGTCCTCGAGCGGCTTGATGGCAACCTTGGAGCTGGTGGTCGTCACGATCCGACCTCCCCCTTCGGAGATCTCACGGGGTTAACTGTCTGAGGTGGCGACCAGGTGGATCCGTCGTCGCGGGTGCCGGACCTGCCCGTCGCGTGTTTGGCACTCTCCAGTGGGGAGTGCCAGAGCCGAGACTATGACCGGGGTTAGCACTCGGTCAAGCGGAGTGCCAATTGACGTCCGGCGCGGCGCGTTCTCTCCAGTCGCTCACAGGTAGTCCTCCAGCCTCCCCACCGTCAGCCCGAGCCGCTGGATCTCCCGCAGCACGGCGGCCGTACGGTCGCGCAGAGGCGGGTCGGTGGGGTCGTGGGAGGGCAGCGAGACGATCGCGCCGGGGGCGAGCCCGGCGGGGGCCCGGGTGCCGGCGACGGTCGCGCTCCAGCGGACGACCGCCGCGATGCCGCAGTCGGCGGCGGCCCGCAGCGTGGCGGTGTCGTAGGCGCCGTGCGGCGGGCGGAACAGGCGCGGGCGCAGGCCGAAGCGGGACCGGAGCTTGTCCTGCTGCCCGCAGATCGCCGCGCGCTGTCCGGCGTACGGCAGTCCGCGCAGGTAGGTGTGGTCGAGGGTGTGGTTCTGCACGTCCGCGCCGACCGCGCGCAGCCGCGCGAAGTGCGCGTAGCCCGGCCCCACGACATGGCCGGTGAGGAACAGGCTGACCGGGAGCCGCAGTTCGCGGACCAGGTCGACGAACCGGGGGTCGCGCTCGGCCCCGTCGTCGTAGGTCAGGAAGACGACCGGGTCGCGGGTCGGCACCCGGTCGACGACGGGCGGCCGCGCGCCGGGGGCGGCCGGCCGGGGCCGGTGTGCGGGGTCCGGCGGGGCGGGCAGGGGCGCGGCGAGACCCCAGCGGCGGTACGGCGGCTGCGGCGCGCGGGAGTCAACGGCGGGGGCGTGCGGGGGCGCGGAGGGGGCTGTTGCGGGGGCCCGTGCGGCGCCGGTCTCGTGCACCCGTTCGGCCGCCTTGCCGCCCGGCCGTTCGACCGGGTCGCCGGACCGGGCGCAGCCCGCGAGGAGGGCGGTGAGGGCGAGCGCGGCCGCGATCGGGTACCGCACCCTCACAGATAGTCCTCCAGCCGCGCGACCGCGTAGCCCTCGTCCGTCACCTTGCGCAGGAACCGGCGGATCATGTCGGACATGGTGCCCTTCCACTGGTCCTTGCCGCGGAAGTGGCTGAGGACGATGTCGCCGGGGTGCAGGGCGTGGTCCGGCTCGCGGTACTCCCAGCGGTCGACGAAGACCTCCTGGTTCCACAGGGGGGCGTACTTCACGCCGCAGGCCTTCGCGGCGCGCAGGGTGTCCCGGTTGTAACCGCCGAAGGGCGGCCGGAACAGCACGGGGCGCTTGCCGTAGCGCTTCTCGATGACGTCCTGCATGCCGCAGATCTCGTGCTTCTGGCGGGCGTAGGACAGGGCGCGCATGTACGGGTGGTGCAGGGTGTGATTGTTCAGGACCACACCCCGGTCCTGCATCCGCCCGAAGTACCCGTAGTCCTCCTTGACCAGGTAGTCGCTGAGGAAGGCGGTGTACGGGATCTTCAGATCGCTCATCATCCGCAGGAAGGCGGGGTCCTTCTCGGCGCCGTCGTCGATGGTGAGGAAGACGACCTTGTCCCTGGTGGGGACGGTGGTGAAGACCGGGGGGAGGCCCAGCTCCTCGTGGCCGTCGACCTCGAAGCCCTTGCGGGTGCCGATCACCGGCTTCCGTGCGGGCGGGGCCGGGGGCGTCAGCGGCATGCGGGTCAGCCCCCAGCGCCTGGTGGCGGCCGCGCGGGCGGTGTGGTCGGCGCGCAGGCGGTCGGCGTAGGAGTCCAGGGCGCGCGCCGGGGGCGCCTCGAGGTGCGGCTGCTGCCCGGGGGCGGGCCGCGCCGCGGAGGCCTCGGGGCGGGCGCCCTCGGCGCATCCGGAGACGATGGCGGAGGCGACGAGCACGGCGAGCGCGGCACGGACGCGCGGCACGCGAGGTGCGGGTCCCCGCCGGCGCCCCGCGGAACGCCCCCGGCGACCGGAGGCACCCCGGCCGCCGCCCCCTGCGTCGTCGCGGAACCGCTCCGCCCGTGCCCCGTCCGAGCCGTCCCCGGAGAGACCGCCCGCTCCCCCGGACCCCGGGCCGTCCGTTCCGCCGGACCTCGGGCCGTCCGCCGCCCCTTCGGGCGCGACCCCCCGCGCCCGGCTTTTGTCGTTTTGTCGTACTGCTCGCATGGAGCCGGATCCTCGCAGCAGCCCGCCCCGGACCCCCGCCGACACCGCCACCGCGGGCGAACCGTCCTCCGACTGGCCCACAATGAGCCGGTGAACGAGCTCGACGCCCTGCTGACGCCCGAAGGCCGTGCCCTCCTCGACGAGGTGCGTGACACCGATCCCGCGCAGGAGCTGGCCGTGGCCACGCGGCTGCGCCGCGAGCACCCCGCGGAGCTGGTGTCCGCCGCGCTGGGACAGGCACGGCTGCGGCAGCGCGCGGCGGCGAAGTTCGCGGCCGGGGACGCCGCGCGGATGTTCTTCACGCCCAACGGCGTCGAGCAGTCGACCCGGGCGAGCGTGGCCACGTACCGCGCGCGGCGGTTCGAGGAGCTCGGCGTGGCCTCCGTAGCCGACCTGTGCTGCGGCATCGGCGGGGACGCGATCGCGCTGGCCCGCGCGGGCATCCGGGTCCTCGCGGTCGACCGCGACCCGCTCACCGCGCGGGTGGCCCGCGCCAACGCCGAGGCGCTCGGGCTCGCGGACCTGATCGAGGTGCGCGAGGCGGACGTCACCGAGGTCGACACCTCCGGGTACGACGCCGTGTTCGTGGACCCGGCCCGGCGCGGCGGACGCGGCCGGATCTTCGACCCGGAGGCCTACTCGCCGCCGCTCTCCTGGGCCGTGCAGGCTGCGGCGAAGGCCCCGCACGCCGCCCTGAAGATCGCCCCCGGCGTCCCCCACGAGGCGATCCCCGCCGAGGCCGAGGCCGAGTGGATCTCCGACGGCGGGGACGTGAAGGAGGCCGTGCTGTGGTTCGGCACGGAGCCGGGTGCCGTGCGCGCGACCCTGCTCCCCGGCCCGCACACCCTGCTCGGCACCGGCCTGCCCAACCCGGCCGTCCGCCCCCTCGGCCGCTACCTCTACGAGCCCGACGGCGCCGTCATCCGCGCCCACCTGGTAGCCGACGCCGCCGCCGCGCTGGACGGCGGCCTCGTCGACGAGACCATCGCCTACGTCACCTCCGACGCGCTGCGCCCCACCCCGTACGCCACCGCCTACGAGATCACCGACCAGCTCCCGTTCAACGTCAAGAGGCTCAAGGCGTTGCTGCGCGAGCGGGAGGTCGGCGTGCTGACGGTGAAGAAGCGCGGCTCGGCCGTCGAGCCGGAGGAACTGCGCAGGAAGGTCAAGCCGCAGGGGCGGAACGCGGCGACGGTGTTCCTGACGCGGGTGGCGGGCACGCCGACGATGCTCGTGGGGCATCCCGCCGGGTGAGAACGCGGAACGGGCAGGACACCGCCTCCTCGGCGGGTGTCCTGCCCGTTGCCCATGCGGCCGGTCAGTCCATGCGCAGGTCCTCCGGCAGCAGGTGCCGGGCCGTCTCCAGGAGTCTCTCCCGGCGCGCCGGGACGGACTCCGCCTCGTACAGGACCCAGTAGGCGAGCAGGGCGGTGCCCGGAGCCCGGCCGGAGAGCACCTCCTCGTACAGGGTCCAGATCCCGGCCCGCGCCGCGTCCCTGCACGCCTCCGCGATGTCCTCGTCATCCACGACGACGAACGAGGAGAGCAGGTCGAGGAACTGGTGCCGGGCCGCCGGAGCGACCCGGGGATCGGCCAGCCCGGCCATCAGCGCCCGGGCGACGGGGACGGCGGTCTCCGTCGCCCAGCTGTCCTGGATCACATGGAACTCGATGTCCCTCGGCACGGCGTCCTCGGGCGTTCGCGCTCGGGCGATCCGCAGCAGTTCCCCGGGAACGTGCGACGCGGATGCGCAGCTGCGGCAGGGCAGCCGGGCCCAGTCGTGCAGGCCCAGCTCCAACTCCATGGCGTCCATCGCTCGCGTCTCCCTAGAAGAACTGGTGGAACCAGATGCCGCCCTCTTGCGGAACGGCGCCCGATTCAAACTGGAACGGGGACCCGTAGTCCACCTGACATTTCCTGCACACCTCCTTCATCACCGCCACCAGGTGGCCGCCGGCCTCCTCCTTCACCGTGTAGGCGATGGTGAACCGCACCTTCGTGGGATCGCCGCCGAGCGCGTGCACGACGTTGCCCTCGGCGCAGTAGCTGGGGCCGGGCTTGCATCCGCCGGACTGGGCGAGGGCGATGTCCCCCGTCTCGGTGTTGTAGCCGCCGACGTAGGTCTTGCCCTTCTTGGTCCTGGAGTAGTTCCTGAGGGCGAAGCCGGCGACCTGGGACGACGCCTTCTCCATCTGCCCGGCGTGCGTCCAGCCTTCGGGGGCCTTCTGGACCTCCACCACGGGCGCGCTCTTGCCGCCCGCGCCGCGCGAGCTGACCCGCGGCGGCGGAGTGACCCGCGGCGCCACCCTCGGCTGCTCCGACTTCTTCGCCGCGCCCGAGAACAGCCTCCCGAGCGCTCCCTTGACGACCTTCGCCACGGTGCCGGGCTTGGAGGCCACCTTCGCCGCGCCGCCCGCGCCGGAGGCACCCGGCATGAACGGGACGAGGAACTTCCCGATCCAGTGCGCGACGCCGTACCAGGCCCCGCTGTACTCCGGCCCGCGCACCGCCTTGTAGACGCTGAAGGGACCCTTGCCCGCGCGGTCGTTCTTGACCTTCTGGGCGTTGTTGTCGGTCCAGCCGAGCCGGTCGGTGACGGTGTAGACGCTCTCGGAGAGGTCGTAGTAGCCGTCGACCGCGCCGTTCCAGAAGCCGGAGGTGACCTTCTTGCCCTTGTCGAGGACGTCGTCCAGCCACTTCCACTGGCCGTTGGCGTCGCTGAAGGTGACGGGCGAGTTCTCGGCGTACGCGTAGCCGTTGAGCTGCTGCGGGTCCGTGAGGTCCATGACCGGGTCGACGCTGATGAAGCGGCCGGTCGCGCTGTCGTACTCACGGGCGCCGAGATGGGTCAGGCCGGTGTCGGCCGAGTCGTCGGTGCCGCCGACGAACGCCTTGCCGCCGGGCCAGGCCGCCGCCGCCGTGCCGCGGGCGCCGCCGAAGGGCAGCGTGCGGCGCTGGGTCAGCCGCTGGGTGGCGGCGTCGACCGCGAGCTGGCCGGTGCCCTGGTGGTCGGCGATGGTGAAGGCCACCGAGCCGTCGTCGGACTTGACGGCCTGGTGGCCGCCGCCGAGCGGGAAGTAGCGGGTCGCCTTCGGCTTGTCGGCGCCCTTGGTGAGGGTCAGCTCGGTGTGACCGAGGTACAGCGTGGTCCGGGAGCCGGTACGGGCGATCAGGCGGCTGCCCTCGGCGCCGTACAGGTACTCGGTGACCTTGCCGGACTCGGTGACCTTGGCCAGGTGTCCCTCCGCGTCCCACTCCAGCGACTGGCCGGGGCGGACCGTGGTGTTGCCGGTCTCGTCGTAGTCGAACGACTCCTTCGCGGACGTGCCGTCGGGGCGGCGGGTGGTGACCGAGTCCAGGCCGTGCGGGTGGGCGCTGCCGGGCGCCGGGTAGGCGTAGGCGCGCTCGGTGTCCTTGGCGCTGTCGCCCGAGAGATCGTGCCGGGTCTCGGTGAGACGGTTGCCGGACTTGTCGTAGCCGTAGGACTGCCAGTACGGCGCGGGACCGCCGACCGTGGCGCCGGACGGGGCGGCGGCGCAGGTCTTGGTGCCCTGCGTCCATGCCTCGGTCAGGCGCTGGAGGTGGTCCAGGCGGAAGCACTGGGTGTCGGTGCCGGAGCGGGAGGTGTCCGAGACGGACAGGATGTTGCCCGACTCGTCGTACCGGTAGGTGTTGAACCGGTCGACGCCCGCCACGTCCTGGCGGTCCACCCGCGAGGTCGCCAGGCGCTGGGTGCCCCACTCGTAGGTGTTGGTGACCTGAAGCGGCTTCGCACCGGCCGCGTTGCCGTACATCTTGTGCTGGAGCGGCTTGCCGGTGCTGGAGTAGCTGGTGTCGGCCGTGAAGCCGTCACCGAGCACCGAGACGGGCCGCAGCGTGTCCGCCTCGTAGGAGTACGAGTAGCCGCCGCCCGGCAGTGAGCCGGCCGCGGACCAGCTCACGCCCTTGACCAGGCCGGACGGGTTGTAGGCGGTGCCGGTCTGGTACGTGCCGGCGAGGGCGCCCTCCTTCTCGGGGACCACGAGCGCGGTGCGCACCGGGCGGTAGAGCTGGTCGTACTGGGTGACCTTGGAGGTGTACGCGGCGCCGCCGGCGTAGCGCGTGGCCTCGGCGAGCAGGCCCTTGGCGCCGCTGACGGTGTCGTACGTCCACTTGGCGCGCAGGGCGCCGGCGGCGGAGCCGTCGCGCAGCTCGGTCTGCCGGTCGAGGCCGTCGTAGACGTGCGCCAGGACCGTGTCGCGGGAGTCCTTGGTCGTGGTGAGCAGGCCGCGGTCGTCGTAGGTGCGGATGGTGGTGCCCCGGTCGGGGTCCTCCGCGCGGGTCTCCCGGCCGCGCTGGTCGTAGCCGTACTTCCAGACGTTGCCGGCCGGGTCGGTGACCGTCTCCAGCTGGCCCTTGGCGGTGTAGGCGTAGCGTGTGGTGTCGTAGGGGGCGTCGGCGCTGCGGGTGTGGTGCTGGCGCAGCTCGGT
Source organism: Streptomyces sp. NPDC048600 (assembly GCF_055587025.1). Classification (NCBI taxonomy): domain Bacteria; kingdom Bacillati; phylum Actinomycetota; class Actinomycetes; order Kitasatosporales; family Streptomycetaceae; genus Streptomyces; species Streptomyces sp. NPDC048600. Next base: position 205,083 of record NZ_JBVJGZ010000010.1, read on the forward strand.
GACCTGGCCGCCGGCGTCGGCGATCGCGGTCGTGGCGGTGCCGCCCTCCGGCGGGATCACGGTGGTGCGGTCGCCGCCGTAGATCCGCCGGGTGATGGCGAGGACCGCGCCGCCGTCACCGTTGCCGGCGACGTCCCGGGTCTCCGTCTCGCGGCCGAGCCCGTCGTAGGTGTGCCATGTCTGGGTCTCGACGGTGAGCGCGTCGGCCGGCTTGAACAGGCCGCGGTTCGGGGCCTCCTGGTCGTTGTAGTAGGGCGCGAACGACCGCGCGGCGAGGCCCCGCTCGTCGTAGAAGACGTCCGTGAGGACGCGGCCGCCGTTCGGGCCGGGGCTCTGGGTCTGGCGTTCGCGCAGGAAGCCGTCGTAGAGGACGTACGAGGCGCGCTGGCCGCCGTTGTCGTCGAGGGTCTGGGTGCGGATGGCGACCGGCTTGCCCTCGTCGACGAAGTAGCCGAACTCGTAGTTGGGGGTCTGGCCGGTGCGCCGGTCGGGCAGCCAGATCCTGTGCGAGCGGCCGAGGGCGTCGTACGCGAACTCGGAGCGCTTGCCGTTGGGGTCGACCTGGGCGGACGGGCGGCCGCGCAGCGGCTCGAACTCCGTCACCGTGGACTGGGCCGTGGAGGCGACGCCCGGCGTGGCCGGCGGGGTCGTCTCGGTGAGCTTCGCCGGGATGCCGGTGGCCGGGCTGTACGCCGTGGTCGTCGTGCGGCCGTCCTTGCGGGCGGTGCGGACGGGGGCGCCGGTGCCGGTGAACTTCACGTCGGCCGTGAGGTCGGTGGTCGTCAGACGGCGGCCGTAGGAGTCGAAGGTGGCCTTGGACTCGAGGTAAGCGGCCGTGGTGCCGTCGTGGCTCTTGAGGGTCGCGGACGCGGTGGCGTCGCCCTTGGTCGCCGCGGCGCCGTACTCGCCGCCGTCGTAGGCGGTCCGGACGTCGGAGACGACGTCCTTGGCACGGTCGGGCGTGCGGGAGCAGTTGCCGAGGACGGTCTCGGTGCGGGCGACCAGGTCGAGGTCGCCGGGCACATAAGTGGTGCGGGTGCAGCGGTCGTCGCCCGCGGTGGTGGTGTCACCGAGGTCGTCGACCCGGGTGACCCGGCCGGTCGCGTCGTCGTACTCCGTCTCCGTCGCGGTCGTCTTCCACGAGGAGCCCGCGCCTGCGTCCAGGGAGGTCCAGGACGAGGTCCGCGCGATGCCGGAGTAATTCGCGGTGACGGTGCCCCAGTCGCGGGTCTTCTTGGCGGTCTGGTGGTACCAGGGCCTGCTGACGGTCCTGGACAGGACCTTGCCGCCGACGCCCGAGTACTGCACGGTCTTGTAGGCGAAGCCCGCCGTCGACTCGTGGTCGGCGATGGTGTCGCCCTCACCGGCGCCGAGCGCGACGGACACGTCCTTGGTGCCGCCGGAGGTGTTCTCCCGGTCGCCGTCCATGCCACGCAGGAAGTACGTGTCCGCCTGCGACTTCATGGCGCCGCCCTGGCCGCCGGACCTGACCCGCACCTGGCCGTAGCCGCGCCACTGCGACCACGTCTTGTGCTTCTGCTTGGTGAGGCCGTCGTCGGTGTCGAAGTGCCAGGCCGCGCCGCCCAGGTACTCGTACTGGGTCACCGCGTCGGGCGCGCCGCCCGTGCGGTCGGTCTTGGTCGTGGAGGTGACGACGTACTTGTTGAACCACTGCTTCTCCGGCGCGTCGTCGGCGTCGCCGCCGATGAACTGGGGGAAGCAGCGGGTGGTGTTCTTCTCCGGGACCGGCAGCTCGTCGAAGGAGCAGACGGGCGCCGAGTAGTTGATGTCGACCTGGCCGCCGTACTCGTCGGCGACGGTGGACAGCCGGGACTTGATGAACGGCGCGTAGCCGTCACCGATCCGGTCGAGCCGGTTGGCGAGCTGGGTGTAGCCGAAGGTGGTCTTCGGCAGGGTGATCGCCGGGGTCGCGCTGTGCCCGGTGTGCTGGATGGAGTCCAGCAGCAGCTGGTAGTCGATGTCGGCCTTGCCCCAGCGGTGGCCCAGCGTCCATGAGTCGACCTTGGCGAAGGCGTCGCCCTTGAGCACCTCGGTGGCGATGCCGGTCAGCCGCTTGCGGGTGAAGAAGACCGGGGACAGCCGCCCCTTGTCGCACTCCTTGCCCTCGTCGCAGTTGAGGTCCCAGGGCGTGTCGTACCAGTAGAAGGCGTCCTTGCCGATGTCGGCGCAGGTGGTCTTCGAGTCCGGCAGACAGCGCTCGGAGGTGCTGAGGTCGACCCGGGCGAGCGCCTTGGCCGCGTACGCGTCCGAGGACTTCAGGCCGTACTCGACGCGGTCCAGGGAGCCGCCGCGCACATAGCGGGTGTCGTCCTTGGCCTTGAGGTTGCGGCCGTAGGAGTTCTTCTCCTGGTCGTAGTAGTAGGCGATCGCGTTGCCGTGCGGGTCCTCGACGTGGTCGAGGTTCCAGCGCCAGGCCTGCTGGCACCAGGAGTCCGCGAAGGCCGCCTTGTGGCAGGGCTCGTCGGCGTCGTCGCCGAAGACCGGGACCGTCCAGGTGGAGTCGGTGGTCTCCTTGCCGGTGGCCCAGCCGGGCAGCCGGTTGTACCCGAAGTAGTAGCGGACGCCGTCGGGGGCGGTCAGCCGCCAGTACTCGCCGTCGTTGTCGCCGTTGCCCCGGTCGGCGGAGCGCAGGCGCTTGACGCGGGTGCCGTCGTCCTGCTTGAAGCGGAAGTCGTCGGCGCCGGTGGGGACGAGTTCGCCGCCCTTGCCGTTGAAGGTGATGAAGGCGTTGTCGTAGCCCCAGCACAGGTCGCCCGGCTTGTTGACGCCGTCGGCCGCCTTCTGCCCGTCGTCGGCGCACGGCTTGTAGCGCCGCTCGATGTAGCCGGACCACAGGTCGAAGCCGTCACCGACCCAGGAGGACTGGTTGTTGGTGGTGCCGGTCCGTCCGTCGATCCGGCCCGACTGGTACGACACCCCGAGGTCGGGGGACAGCCCGCCCGGGACGTCCGGCACGGGGATGTCGTAGGACCAGCTGAAGTCACCGGTGTTGAGATCGGTGTCCCAGGTCGCCGACGGGGACAGCTGGGTGGCGGTGTAGTCGCCCTTGCCCGCGGTCTCCTCGGCGGCCGCGACGGCCGCGAAGAGGGTCGGACCGGAGGACTGCAGGGCCAGCTTCGGGGCGGTCAGGGTGCGCCGCTCGGTGTCGTTGACCGTCTCGACGGGCGTCGCCGTACCGCACTTGGCCCTGATCCCCTTGCCGGCCCGGTCGAGGGCGCAGCCGGGGAGCCGGACCAGGGTGAGACGGGAGCCGAAGCCGCCGCCGTAGGCCTCGGCGAAGGAGGAGTAGTTCAGGCTCGCCCCGACCGAGGCGGGCGTACGGCCCTTGCCGCCAGCCGCGTCGAGCGTGAACAGCACGCCGTTCACCCCGGCGCGCTTCGCCGCGGCACGGCCCAGGACACGGGCGGTGACGGAGGCGGGAGCGGCCGCGGCGGCGGAGCGCGCGAGGCGGCCGCTCGTGCGCGGGCCGGTCACGTCGACCAGGTCCGCGCCCTCCTTCGGCCAGGCCGCGCTGGGCCTGGTCCGGGGCGTCCTCGGTTCCTCGGTGAGCGCGCGGGGCTCGGCCCTCAGGATGTCCTCGCCCTTGACGGGCTTCTCGGCCGAGGGCAGGCCGGGCAGGTCATGCCGTGCGTCGGGGGTGGTCGCGGAAGCGGCGGCGGTCTGTAGGACCGTGCCCACCATGACGGCGGACAGGGTCAGCGCCACCCTTCGTCGGACCGCGTTACGCAGTCGCGATCTGGATGTTCCAGACATGAGTGATCGTCAATCCTCGTGGGAGGTCACCGGCCCGCCCCGAGCGGGGCGAGCCGGTGAAGGAAGAGAAGGAAGTGCAGGCGGCGTCAGGCGCCCGGTACCTCGGTCGGCAGGTCGAACCACGTGGCGGCGAGCTTCTCGACCTGTTCGTCGGTCAGCGCGCCCTGGAAGGCCCACACGTCGTCGACCAGACCCGGGAAGTACTCGCCGTAGCCCGTACCGGACTTGGCGCGGCCGATCTGGAAGGACTTGGCCGCCTTGAAGGCCAGCGTGTTCTCCGCCCAGGAGACCCGCTCGGCGCAGCCGCCCTGGTCGGCCTCGCCGTCGCCGTCGGCGTCGCCGCAGGAGACCGCCTGGAGGTTGCCGTTGACGTACAGCCGCGCCTGCTTGGCGAAGCCGTCGTAGACCACGGCGAGGTGGTTCCAGTCGCGTACGTCGAAGAACTCGCTGTTCTCCACGCGCACCACGGTCGCGTCCGCGCCGTCCTGGTCGGCCACCGCCAGCTCCCAGCGGCCGGGGCCGTCGGGCTTCGCGTCCGGCACGAACCGGACGGCGAACGCGCTCTGGGCCGAGCCCTCCGCGCTGAGCAGGGTGACCCCGCCCTTGGGCACGGCCGCGGCCTGCGCCCAGCCGGTCACGGTGTAGCTGGCGCCGGTGTCGACGGGGACCGCGGTGGTCGCCGCGTGGCCCGTGACGCCGTCCAGGTCCAGGCTCCCGGAGTCGATGAAGGCGGAGTCCGACTTCTTCGCGCCGCCGCCCAGGGTGAGCGCGCCGCCCCCGGTCACCGCGTTGGGCGTGGTGACGGTGGAGGTGCCGGCCGTCTCCTCGAAGTTCCAGCGGCTCTTGACGAGGGGCCGCTGCTGGAAGATCTGGCGGACCTCGTCGTCGGCGACGGGCCGGTCGAAGAGCCGTACGTCGTCGATCGATCCGGGGAAGTGGTCGACGATCTTGCCCGTCCAGACGGCCCGCCCGATCTGGAGGGCCCCCTGTGCCTCCCAGGTCTTCGGCGCGCTGTCGGTGCCCTGGAGCCGCCCGTTGACGTAGAGGCGGATCTGCTGGGCGGTGGCGTCGTGGACGGCCACCAGGTGGGTCCACTCGCCCGGCCGCGCGGGCTGGGTGCCCCGCACCACCTGCTCGGTGATGTTGCCCGCCTGGACGTCCTCCAGCGAGGTGCGCAGGCTCCAGGTGTTCGGCGAGGCCTCGTAGGACAGATAGAACGGGCTGTAGTACGTGCCGTTCTGGCTCACCACCGTGCGGTTGCCGGTCACGCCCGAGTTGAGCTTCGCCCAGGCGGAGACCGCGTAGGAACCGGCGGTGTTGAGCACCGGCCGGTCGGTGGCGGCGTAGCCGGTGCTTCCGTTCAGGGTCAGGGCACGGCCCGCGACCCCTTCGGCGCCCGCCGTGGCACCGCCGTTCAGCGTCAGCGGCTGCTCGGGAGCGGCGCCGGCGGTCTCGGTGGCGCCGGCGGCCTCGTCGAGCGGGAAGACCGCCCGGGCGGGGCGTCCGCCGGTGAGCTCCTGGTCCTGCTGGAGCCGTGCCGCCTCGGCGGCGCTCAGGGCGCGGTCGAAGATCTTCAGGTCGTCGACCGTGCCCGGGAAGTAGGCGCCCGGCTTGCCGTTGTAGCTGCCCGCGCCGATCCGCAGGCCCCGGCGGGCCTCCCAGGCGGTGCTGTACGCGGTGGAGCCGGAGAGCTTGCCGTTGACGTACAGCCGCAGCTGCTTGGCCTTGCCGTCGTAGACCCCCGTCAGATGGGTCCACTCCCCCGCCTTGGCGTCCCCGGGCGCGGCCGCCATGGCGCGGGCGACGGAGGCGTCGGCCGTGTCGGCGGTGTACTGGTTGAACACCCAGCGGTCGTAGTACTGGGAGTAGTACAGCTCGAAGCCCGGCGAGTGGTTGCCCGGCTGGGCGGCGATGATCGCCGCGGCCGGGGGCATCCTGTCGAGCCGGGCCCAGGCCGCGACGGAGAAGCTGTCCGAGGTGTCGACGACGGTGAGGTCGGAGTCGGCGTACCCGGACTTGCCGTCGGTGTGCAGGGCGGTGCCCTTGCGGCCCTCGGCGCCGAGGGCCGCGCCGCCGGTCAGGCGTACGGTCCGCGGGGCCGTCGTGCCGGCCGCCTTCGCGGCACCGGCGCCTTCGTCGAGCCGCCAGGCGGCGCGGTCGGGCTGACCCGCCTTGACCCGGAACTGGTAGGTGCGGATCTCGGAGCCGTTGCCCGCCGCGTCGAAGGCCTGGGCGGTGACGAAGTTCAGGCCCGGCTTGGACGGCAGCAGCTGCACGGACTTCCCGGCGCCGCCGCTGGTGGTGATCTGCGTCGAGCCGGACGGGTCGGTGTTGAACCCGTAGCGGTAGCGGACCACGTCCGTCTCGGGCGAGTCGAGGGCGAAGCCGCCGTACTGGCCCACGCCGTCGTACCAGGGGTCCTCCGGGTCCTCCGGGTCGGAGGCCGGGTAGTGGCCCGAGGAGATCGAGGGCGCCTTGGGCACGCTGGTGTCCTGGACGAAGTAGCAGCCCGTCGCGGTGCCGGAGTGCGACCACGGGGAGAACTGCGCCCCGTCGTAGGACCGGACGGACCAGCTCACCCGCTTGTTCTTCGGGATCGAGGACGGCAGCGCGATCGAGAAGCCGGAGCCGGACTTCTTGTACGAGGTCAGGGCGGGCTTCCAGCGGGCGGTCCAGCCCTTGCCGTCACCGGCGTCCCAGGCCGCCTCGAACTCGACCGCGATGTTGTCGCCGTCGGGGTCGGTGATGCCGTTGGCGTAGATCTTGCCCAGGGTGCGCACCCGGGGCTCGCTGGTGTGGGGCTTGCAGGTGCCGCCGTACTCCATGGTCAGCTGCGACATCTTCACCTGCGGCGGCGGGCGGTTGTACTTCACCCGCAGGAACGCCTTGTCGGAGAAGCGCTTCCAGCCGTACCGGTCGCTCTCGCTGCCGGCCCGAAGGCCGAAGGTCATCGACGACCACTTGCCGTTCGCGGCCTCCTGCACCGCCGACTTCACGTCGAACTCGGCGTCCTTGGCGGCGCAGCCGCTGAAGCCGTACGCGAAGGACGACGAGCGCAGCTGCTTGATCCAGAAGCCGGACTCGGTCTGCGAGTTCCAGGTGGTCGAGGAGGAGATGCCCTTCGTCCGCCACAGCTCGACCTCGCGGTCCGAGCAGGACGCCGACCAGGTGTTGCGGACCACGAACTCGGCGGACAGGATCGTCCGGCCCGCGTACGCGGAGGTGGGCACCTGGTAGAAGAGCCGCTTGGTGTCGTTCGGGGCGCAGTAGTCCCAGTTGCAGTAGCCCATGCCGGCGTCCGGCTTGCCGTTGAACTTCCACTGCGGGGAGGACGCCCAGTACTTCGACGCCATCGTCCACGAGGTCGCGCGCGGCGAGTACCACTGCGGGTCGATGAACACCGGGTACTCGGTGTTCCTGCCCTTGAGGACGTCGGCGTCGGGCGTGAGCACCAACTCGCGTCCGCCAGGTGGCAGTTCCACGCCGACCGGGGCGAGCTTGGCGGTCTCGCCGGGGCCGGGGTCGGTGTCGGCCGGGGCCGGGCCGGCCGCCGCCCGCGGTCCGGCGGTGAGGCGCTGCGGCGCGGTGGCCGACGTGGCGGCCTTGGCCGTCCGGCGGGTGGCCGAGGCCGTTCCGGTGGCGGGCGGGCCGCCGCTGGAGTCCCACATCAGCGGCTTCGGCGCCTCGAACACCGCGTTCCCGGCGCCCTTGTCGACCGCGGCCAGGCCGCCGCCCGCGGTCTCCTTCACGTCCATGCCGTCGGCGGCCAGCTTCAGCCGCAGTTCGGCGAGCGCCGGACTGGCCGCGGCCTCGGCGGTGTTGACGACGAGCAGCTGGGTGAACCCGTCCTCCTGCGCGCCCATCCGCAGATCGACGTCCGGCAGGACGTCGCGGTACGTCGCCGTGGCGCCGTCCAGCCGGGGCGCGGGCAGCGTGCCGGGCCAGGACAACGCCAGCCGCCGGCCGGCCTTGTCCATCCGGACCAGCGGCACCTCGGTGCCACCGGCGGAGAACTCCAGCCCGATCGTCGCCACCTTCGGCGCGACCGTGCCGTGGCCGGTCGGCGCCAGCTCCGTGTCGACCGGCTTCCATTCGCCGTCGACCCGGGCCCGGACGGGACGCAGGTGCTCCCGTCTCTCCAGATCCCCTTCGGGGGTTACGAACACCTCGGTGCTCTCACCGCGCAGTGCGGTGACCTCCACGCTTCGGCCGGTACGTACGGCCTGCTCCCGCGCCTGCTGTTCGGTCAGCGGAGCGTTCCCGGAAGTGGTCAGCTTCCGGGTGTCCGTCGCCGGCGAGTCGGCGGCCGCGCTCGCGGTGGCGGGCAGCAGCCCGACCGCGAGTGCGGAGCTGAGAGCGATTGCGATGGTTCCCCCGACGCCGCGCATGAGCGCATGCGTCTGCATCTTCACGTTCCCCCACATCATGAAAAACGTATGAAATTATTGTGGTCGGGGGGAACTTAACATGATCTACGGAATGTCCCGCGAGGTCCCCTCTACGGCAACTCCCCCGCCCGGCGCAGCAACAGCTCGCGCTCCCGCTCGTTGCGCGCGAGCCCCGCTGCCCGTTCGAACTCGGCCCGCGCCTCGGCGGTGCGGCCGAGGCGTCCCAGCAGGTCACCGCGGACGCTGGGCAGCAAGTGGTAGCCGCGCAGGGCGGGTTCGGCGGCCAGGGCGTCGACGATCCGCAGCGCCTCGGCGGGGCCCTCGGCCATCGACACGGCCACGGCCCGGTTCAGCTCGACCACCGGTGAGGGGGCGCGGGTGGCGAGCATCCCGTAGAGCGCGGCGATCCGCGCCCAGTCGGTCTCCTCGTAGGCCGCGGCCCGTGCGTGGCAGGCGGCGATGGCGGCCTGGAGGGCGTACGGCCCGAGGGCGCCGCCCTGTTCGACGGCGCGCTCCAGGGCGGCGAAACCGCGCCGGATCAGCAGCCGGTTCCACAGCCGCCGGTTCTGGTCGGCGAGCAGCACCGGCTCCCCGTCGGGGCCGGTCCGCGCCGCCGTGCGCGAGGCCTGGAACTCCAGCAGGGCGGCCAGGCCGTGCGCCTCGGCCTCCTTGGGCATCAGCGCGGCCAGCACCCGGGCGAGCCGCAGCGCGTCCTCGCACAGCGCGGGGCGCAGCAGGTCGTCGCCCGCGGTGGCCGCGTAGCCCTCGTTGAAGATCAGGTAGATGACCTCCAGGACCGAGCCGAGGCGGGCCGCCCGGTCCTCGCCGTACGGCACCTCGAAGGGCACCCCGGCCTTCGCCAAGGTGCGCTTGGCCCGCACGATCCGCTGCGCGACGGTCGGCTCCGGCACCAGGAAGGCGCGGGCGATCTCGTCCGTGCGCAGACCGCCGACGAGCCGCAGGGTCAGCGCCGTGCGGGCCTCGGCGGACAGCAGCGGATGGCAGGCGGTGAAGATCAGCCGCAGCACGTCGTCGTCGATGTCCCCGGGGCCCGAGGGCTCGGGGTCGTGCGACTCCTCGGTCAGCTCGCGGCCGGCCTCCGCCAGCTTGCGGGCGTACGTCTCGCGCCGCCGCACCAGGTCGACCGCGCGATGCTTGGCGGTGGCCGTCAGCCAGGCGCCCGGCCGGTCCGGGACGCCCTCCTCGGGCCACTGCTCCAGTGCCGCCACCAGCGCGTCCTGGGCGATCTCCTCGGCGATGCCGACGTCCCGGACGATCCGCGCGACCGTGGCGATGATCCGCGCGGACTCCAGCCGGAAGACGGTGTCGAGGGTCCGGGCGACCGAGCCCGGCGGACGGGCCCCGTCCGTGCTGTGTGCCGTCACATCTCACATGACAGCACACGGCACCGACAACGGCCGTGGGCTCAGAGCCCGGGCTCCTCGACCTCGCGGACCTCCAGGCCCACCAGCCACTCCTTGGGGTGGACCTCCAGGAAGCGCTTCCCCCACTCGACCGCCTCGGCCATGTCCTTGCACTGCATCAGCGCGTAGCCGCCGACGACCTCCTTGGTCTCGGTGAACGGGCCGTCGGTGTAGGAGAGCTTGCCGTCCGACCAGGTGATCCGGGTGGACTCGGCGGTCGGCTTGAGCCCGGCGGTGTCCAGCATCACGCCCGCCTTGGTGATCTCCTCGAACAGGGCGCCCATGCGCTGCTCGAAGCCGGGGTCGGCGGACGCCATGTCGATGGTGCCCTCCTGGATACGGACCATGGACAGGTAGCGGGGCATGGTGACTCCTCGTGTTTCCGGGCGGGGTCCGTCCCCGCTCTCACCCATGCGTCGAACGGGAGACGGCCGGATCGACATCGTCGCCAGAATTCTTTTCGCGCGCCTGTCGAGCGGGCCCGCACGCGCCTGCGGGGAGGACGCGCGCGCCACCCGGAGCCAGGCTTTTCAGGAAGCGCTTTCTCAGCGCAGGGACTCCCACAGCCGCCCCGCCTCGGGTTCGTCCGCAACCACCCGGTTGCGGTCCCAGGGCGCCGGGACGACCGGCATGGTGACCGTCTCGACCGTGTCCGCCGACAGTCCCGCGAGGCTGCGGCCGAGACCCGTCAGCTCGGTGAGCGAGTCGAGGCCGGTGTCGGTGGTCAGGCTGCCGGTCACCGTGTCGGCGACCCGGTAGAGCCGGGCGGGGTCGGTGAACAGCCCGCCCTCGGAGATACGCGCCAGCAGGGCCGTGACCAGCTGCTGCTGGAGGCCTATGCGGCCGAGGTCGCTGCCGTCGCCGATGCCGTGCCGGGTGCGGGCCAGGGCGAGGGCCCGCTCGCCGTCCAGCAGATGGGTGCCCGCTGCCAGCTCCAGATGGCTGTCCTCGTCGTCGATGTCCTCGTCGGTGGTGACGGTGACCCCGCCGACCGCGTCGACCAGCGCCGCGAACCCGGCGAAGTCCAGCTCGACGTAGTGGTCCATCCGGACCTCGGTGAGCTGCTCGACGGTCTTCACCGCGCACACCGGCCCGCCCACCTCGTAGGCGGAGTTGAACATCGCCGCCTCGCGGGGCGCGCTCTCGCCGCCGGACGGCAGCGGACAGGACGGGCGGGCGACGAGCGTGTCGCGCGGGATGCTGACCACCGTGGCCGACGTACGGCCGGGGTCGACATGGACGATCATCGCGGTGTCGGAGCGGCCGCCGCCGTCCTCCCCGCCCCCGAGTCGCCGGTTCTCCGCGCCCGTGCGGGTGTCCGAGCCGAGGACCAGGATGTTCAGGGCGCCGCTCGGCACGGGCGGGCCGGACGGTGACACGGACGGGGTCGTCATGGGTCTGGGCGGGCGGTCGTCGCCGAGGGCCTGGTCGATGTCGACGCCGGTGATGTTGTCGCTCAGCCGCCAGTACGCCCAGGCGGCCGTGGCGCCGGCCAGCAGCAGCGCTCCCGCCAGGGTGAGGCCGGCGGTCCTCAGCAGTGCCGACCGCCGGCCCGCTCTCGCGCCTTCGTTCTCGTCCTCGTTCCCGGTGGTTCCGTTCTCCTGGTGACCCGTCACATACAGGAACGTACGTCCGAAATATTACGGGCGGGAACGTCACTCCGGTTTTCTAGGGAGAATCTCATCTTCCGGGGCGGGGGTTCAGCCCAGAGTCACCACGGGCACCGGATTGCTGCCGTTCCAGGAGGCGTTGAACCCGAACGTCACCGAACCGCCGTCGGGGACCGTGCCGTTGTACGAGGCGTTCGTACAGGTGACGGCCGCGCCCGACTGGGTGCAGTTGGCGCTCCAGGCCTGGGTGAGGGCCTGGCCGGCGCCGAAGGTCCAGGTCGCCTTCCAGGAGGACAGCGCGGCACCGGCGCAGGAGATCTTCACCTGGCCGGTGAAGCCGGAGTTCCACTGGTTGACCACGCTGTAGGCCGCCGTGCAGCCGTTGCCGGGGTCCGGAGGCGTGGTGGTGCCGCCCAGTGAGCCGGCGATGGCGTGGTAGGCGGGCTTCGGCGCGAAGGCCTCGTCGTACGGCGTCGCCGCGCCGTACCCGGGGAACACGTCCGGGACCCAGGAGTCGGAGTCGGTGAAGCCCCACACGGTCACCCCGACGCACCGGGCGACGGCCACACAGGCGTCCGTCACGGCCTTGTAGTCGGCGGCCTGCTGGGTGAGCTTGGCCGAGGTCGACGGCAGCTGCATCCGCACGTCCAGCTCGGTGATCGCCACGTCCACGCCGAGGTCGGCGAAGCGCTGGATGTTCTGCTGGAGGGTGGAGGGCACCTGACCGAGGATCAGATGGGCCTGCAGACCCACGCCGTCGATCGGGACGCCCCGCTGCTTGAGCGACCTGACCAGGTTGTACAGGGCGGTGGACTTCGCGTTGACGCCTTCGACGTTGTAGTCGTTGATGTAGAGCTCGGCGCCGGGGTCGGCGGCCCGCGCCCAGGTCAGGGCGTTCGCGATGTAGTCCTGGCCGAGGCCGTTGTACCAGATGCTCGACCGGTAGGTGCCGTCCTCGTTGAACGGCTCGTTGACCACGTCCCAGGCGGCGATCCTGCCCTTGTAACGGCCCGCCTCGGCGGCGATGTGGTCCTGGAGGACGGTGCTCAGCTGGGCCGGCGTCCAGCTGCCGTTCGCCAGCCAGCCCGGGTTCTGGCTGTGCCAGACCAGGGTGTGGCCGCGCACCTGCTGGCCGTGGGCGGCGGCGAAGGCGACGACCTGGTCGGCCGGGCCCCAGTTGTAGGTGCCGCGGCTGGGCTCGACCGACTCCCACTTCATGGCGTTGTCGGGCGTGACCGTGTTGAACTCGCGGCCGGCGATGCCGCCGTAGGTGCCGGTGAGCTTGGCGGGGTTCACCGCCGAGCCGATGAGCTTGCCCTTGGCGGCGGCGAGGTCGCGCAACGGGGTGTCGACGGCCTGCGCGCCCGGCGCGGCGAACAGCAGCGCGCCGAGCGCGGTGAGGCCGGTCAGGGCGGATACGAGGCCTGATCTCAGAAATCGCGGTCGGGTGGAGCGCATTGCGGGTGCCTCCGAAAGTGTCGAATGTTTCGGTGGTACAACCGATTGGCTTCGGTGGAGTGTGGAGGGCAGGACCCCACCCGTCAATACGTCAACTTCCGGCCACCCGGGTCCCGGCCGTACCGGCCGGCTCCCCGTGCGGTGCATCCCGCGGCGCACCTCGGGCCCCCGGCGCCCCACCCCCGCGCGGTACGCCCCGCCACGCGCCTAAAGCCCCGTCGCGCGCCTCAGGCCCCGTCGCCCCACCACCCGCGCGCGGTGCATCCCGCCCCGCGCCTCAGGCCCCCGCCGCCCCGCTCCCGGCCCCGACCGGCCCGGCCGTGCTGCTGCGCACCACGAGGCTGGTCGCCAGCTCCACCCGGGTGGCCGCCGGGGCCATGTCGTCGCCGCGGCCCAGCTCCAGCACCAGCCGGGCCGCCGCCTCGGCCATCTCGGTCAGCGGCTGCCGCACGGTCGTCAGCGGCGGCCCCACCCAGCGGGCCACCGGCAGGTCGTCGAAACCGACCACGCTGAGGTCCTCCGGGACCCGGAGCCCCAGCTCACGGGCGGCCTCGTACAGGCCGAGCGCCTGGAGGTCGTTGCCCGCGAAGACGGCGGTGGGCCGGTCGGGGCGGCGCAGCAGCTCAAGCCCCAGCCGGTAGCCGGACTCGTGGTGGAAGTCGCCGGTGACGATCAGCTCCGGGTCCACCGGCAGCCCGGCGGTCTCCAGCGCGGCCCGGTAGCCGTCGACCCGGGCACGGCTGCACATCATCCGCGAGGGCCCGCTGATCGCGCCGATCCGCGTGTGGCCGAGTTCCACCAGGTGCCGGGTGGCGGCGAGGCCGCCCTGCCAGTTGGTGGCCCCGATCGAGGGCACGTCGGCGCCCGGGTCGCCCGCCGGGTCCATCACCACGAACGGGATCGAGCGGCTGGTGAGCAGCGCGCGCTGGGACTCGTCCAGCTCGGACAGCACCAGGATCACGCCGTGCGGGCGGCGGGCGGCGACCTGGTCGGCCCAGGTCCGGCCGGGGGTGAGCCGCCCGGCGATCTCGGAGAGGACCACGCTCAGCCCGGCGTCGCGGGCCACGTTCTCCACCCCCCGGATGACCTCCAGCGCCCACGCGCTCTCCAGCTCGTGGAAGACCAGGTCGATCAGCGGGGAGCGGCTCGCCTCGGCGCGGCGGCGCCGGTAGCCGTGGGTGCGCAGCAGTTCCTCGACACGCAGCCGGGTCGCCGGGGCCACATCGGCCCGGCCGTTGAGGACCTTCGAAACAGTCGGGGCGGACACACCGGCCTCGCGGGCGATCTCGGCGAGGGTCGCGGTCTGCGTCGAACGAGCTGCTGTCTGGGTTTCAGCGGATTCCGGAGCTGTCATGCCGGCGATCGTATCTCTGCGCGCGGTCTTGACGGACCCCTCCTGTCGCCATACGTTCCCGGAACATTCGTGATTCGGCTCGAATCTTTCGCCATTCCTTTCGTTCGACTCTCCGGGAGAGGTGCTGTCATGGGGTCCACCACGCCGTCCCACGGCGGACGCACGTTCAGCAGGCGCCGAGTGCTCGGCGCGGGTGCCGCAGCGCTGCTCGGCTCCGCCCTGGCCGCCTGCGGCGACGGCGACGGCGGTGCGGGCGGGGGCGGCGACACGCTCACCGCCTTCGTCTACGGCGACGACGCGGTCAAGGTGCAGCAGGCCGCCGTCGACCGGTTCAACGCCTCGGCCGCGGCGAAGAGGGCGGGCGGCAGGGTCAGGCTGGAGAAGGTGCCCGGCTCGGACTACTCGCCCAAGCTGCGCACGGCCATGGGCTCGCCCGGCGCCCCCGACCTGTTCTTCAACTGGGGCGGCGGCTCGATCAAGGCGTACGAGGAGGCCGGCAAGCTGGTCGACCTCACCGGCACCATCGAGTCCGACCCGGTCCTCAAGGACGGCTTCCTGCCCGCCGTGCTCGCCGCGGGCGACCTCGAGGGCCGCCACTACGGCATCCCGATGCGCGGTATGCAGCCGGTGATCCTCTTCTACAACAAGGCGGTCTTCGCCGAGCACGGGCTCCGGCCGCCCACCACCTGGGACCAGTTGCTCGACAACAACGCCAAGCTCAAGAAGGCCGGCATCACCCCCTTCGCGCTCGGCGGCTCCGACGTATGGCCGGAACTGATGTGGCTGGAGTACCTGGTGGACCGCATCGGCGGCCCGGAGGTCTTCCGGCGTATCCAGGACGGCGACGCCGAGGGCTGGGGCGACCCGGCCGTCCTCAGGGCCGCCGAACTGGTCGAGGAGCTGATCGACGACGGTGCCTTCGGCTCCAGGTTCACCTCGGTGTCGTACGTCAACGGCGGTGCCCCGGCCGTCTTCGCCAAGGGCAGGGCCGCCATGCACCTGATGGGCTCCTGGGAGTACTCCACGCAGCTCGGCAAGTTCCCCGACTTCGCCAGGAACGACCTGGGCTGGGCGCCCTTCCCCCAGGTCGACGGCGGCACCGGGGACGTGCGCAACGTCGTCGGCAACCCCACCAACTACTGGTCCGTCAACTCCCGTGCCCGCAACAAGGACGCCGCGATCGCCTTCCTCAAGGAGTGCGCCTCCGAGGCGTACGCCAAGGACCTGATCGCCAACGGCGACGTGCCGACCACCTCCGGCGCCTCGGCGCTGCTGGCCTCCGCGCCCAACCCCGAGTACGCCCGCTTCCAGTACGAGATGGTCCGGCAGGCACCCGCCTTCACGCTCTCCTGGGACCAGGCGCTCGGCGACGAGCTCGGCACCCGGATGCACACAGAGATCGGCAAGCTGTTCGCGGGCAAGTCCTCGCCCGACCGGTTCGTGTCCGCCTGCAAGGGCCTGAAGTGACCGCCACGAAAGCGGACTTCCCCGGGACGGGCGCCTCCACGGCGGACGCCGCCGGTCCGGGCGCCCCCGGCGCGGACGCCTCCCGGGCCGGTGCCGCGCGGACGAGGGCCCACCGCCCCGCCCGCGCGGGCCGCCCGCACGCCGCCTGGGCCCTGCCCGGCGTGCTGTTCTTCGCCTTCTTCGCCGTGGTCCCGATGGCCCTCGCCTTCTATCTGTCCTTCACGTCCTGGGACGGCCTCGGTGACCCGGTCCCGGTCGGCCTGGACAACTGGCGCAAGCTCCTCGACGACCCCCGCCTCGGCCAGTCCCTGAAGCTCACCGTGCTGCTCACCGTGGCCAGCTGGCTGTTCCAGACGGTCGTCTCGCTGCTGCTCGGCGTCTGGGCGGCCGGCCCGCAGCGCAACCGGGCGGTGCTGTCGGCGGTGTTCTTCGTGCCGCTGCTGCTGTCCTCGACCGCGGTCGCGGTGCTGTTCCACGCCCTGCTCGACCCGAACTTCGGCGTCGTCCGGCAGGACACCCTCGGCTCGTCCTCGGGCGCCTTCCTGGCGATCGTGTTCGTCGGCGGCTGGCAGTTCATCCCGCTGCACACGCTGATCTACCAGGGCGGCGCCAAGCAGATCCCGCAGGTCCTCTACCAGGCCGCGGCCATCGACGGGGCCGGCCGCTACCGCCAGTTCTTCTCCATCACGCTGCCGCAACTGCGCCACACCTTCACGACCTCCACGGTCCTGATCGTCGTGGGCTCCCTGACGTACTTCGAGACCGTCCTGATCCTCACCAGGGGCGGCCCCGGCACGGACACCGCGATCCTGCCGTACCTGATGTACGAGGCGGGCTTCCGGACGTACGACTTCGGCTACGCCAGCGCCATCGCCTCCTTCCTGGTGCTGGCCGCCACCGGACTGTCCCTGCTGCTGGTCGGGCTGACCGGCTTCGGCGGCATGCGCAGCACCCGCGAAGGGATGTGACGAGATGTCCCACGACACGCTGCCGCGCCCGGCGAAGACCACGGGTCCCGCGCCGCCGCCCCCGCGCGGACCGCGCCGCGGGCGCCGCCACTGGACCCGCCGCGCCAACCCGGTCGCCGGCGCGGGCGCGCTGATCTGGCTGGTGATCGTGCTGATCCCGGTCTACGCGATGCTCTCCGCGTCCCTGACCGGCCCCGAGCAGGCCCTCACCGGCAACCCCCTCGCCCCGCCCGCCGAGCCCACCCTCGACAACTACAACACCGTCCTGAACAGCGGTTTCGGCCATCTGCTGGCCAACACCGCGATCGTCGCGGTGAGCGTGGTCGGCATCGTCCTCGGCCTGTGCGTGCCGCTCGCCTACACCGCCGTGCGCACCCGGACACGCTGGTCGGGCGCCGCCTTCCGGCTGTTCCTGATGGGCGTGGCGATCCCCGCGCAGGCCGTGGTCGTGCCGCTGTACCTGCTGATCGCCGAACTCGGCCTGTACGACAGCCTGCTCGCGGTGATCCTGCCGACGGCCGCGTTCGCCATGCCGGTCTCGGTACTGGTCCTCGTCGGCACGCTGCGGGACATCTCGGAGGAGCTGTACGAGGCGATGGCCCTGGACGGGGCGAGCCCGCTCAGGATGCTGTTCCAGCTCACGGTCCCGCTGGCCAGGGGCGGTATCAGCACGGTCGTCATCTACTCGGCGCTCCAGGCCTGGAACGGCTTCCTCTTCCCGCTGATCTTCACCCAGTCCGACGGCCCCCGGGTCCTCACGCTCGGACTCTTCACCTACGTCAGCCAGTTCGGGGTCGACGTCCCCGCGCTGCTCGCCTCGGTCGTCCTCTCCGGCATCCCGGTCTTCGCCGTCTATCTGGTGGCGCGCCGCGCGCTGGTCAGCGGCCTGATGGGCGTAGGCGGCAAGTGAACCACTCGACCCCGACAGGAGTCTCATGACCACCGCCGCATGGCGTGACGCCGCCCTGCCTCCCGCCGACCGCGTCACCGACCTGCTCTCCCGGATGACCCTGGAGGAGAAGACCGCCCAGCTGTACGGCGTCTGGGTGGGCGCCGGGACCGACGGCGACGGTGTCGCCCCGCTCCAGGACCAGATGGGCGCCGGCCTCACCGACGAGGACTGGGCCGAGCTGATCACCCGCGGCCTCGGCCAGCTCACCCGCCCCTTCGGCACCGCCCCCGTCGAGCCGGTGGCGGGCGCCCGCTCGCTCGCCGCCGCCCAGCGCCGGATCGCCGCCGCGGGCCGCTTCGGCATCCCCGCCCTGGCGCACGAGGAGTGCCTCGCCGGGTTCACCGCCTGGGGCGCGACGGCCTACCCGGTGCCGCTCGCCTGGGGCGCCACCTTCGACCCCGCCCTGGTGGCGGAGATGGCCCGGCGCATCGGGCACGACCTGCGCTCGGTCGGGGTGCACCAGGGTCTCGCGCCGGTCCTGGACGTCGTACGCGATCCGCGCTGGGGCCGGGTCGAGGAGACCATCGGCGAGGACCCTTACCTGGTCGGCACGATCGGCGCCGCCTATGTCGGGGGCCTGGAGTCGGCGGGCGTCGTGGCCACGCTCAAGCACTTCGCCGGGTACGCCTCCTCGGCGGGGGCGCGCAACCTCGCCCCGGTGCGGGCGGGGGTGCGGGAGTTCGGCGATGTGACGCTGCCGCCCTTCGAGACGGCCCTGCGCGAGGGCGGGGCGCGGTCGGTGATGGCCGCGTACAACGAGACGGACGGGGTGCCCGCCACCGCAGACGCCCGGCTGCTGACCGAACTCCTGCGGGAGGAATGGGGGTTCACCGGCACGGTCGTCTCCGACTACTTCGGTGTCGACTTCCTGCGCACCCTGCACCGGGTGGCCGCCGACCCGGCCCAGGCCGCGCACGCGGCCCTCGCCGCGGGCGTCGACGTCGAACTGCCCACCCTGAACTGCTTCGGGGCGCCGCTCGCCGAGGCCGTGCGCGCGGGCACGGTCCCGGCGGAGCTGGTGGACCGCGCGGCCCGCCGGGTGCTGCTCCAGAAGTGCGAACTCGGCCTGCTGGACGAGGACTGGCGGCCGGAGCAGGCCGGACCGGTCGACCTCGACTCGGCGGCCAACCGCGCACTGGCCCGCCGGCTCGCGGAGGAGTCGGTGATCCTGCTCGCCAACCCGGACGGGGTGCTGCCGCTCTCCCCGGACACCCGGATCGCGGTCGTCGGCCCCCGGGCGACGGACCCGCTGGCGATGCTCGGCTGCTACTCCTTCCCCTCCCATGTGGGCGTGCAGCACCCCGAGGTGCCGATGGGCATCGCCGTCCCGACGGTCCTCCAGGCGCTGCGCGGCGAACTCCCGGACGCCAAGGTGACGTTCACCGAGGGCTGCGGGGTCGACGACCCGGACACCGGCGGCTTCGAGGAGGCGGTCGCGCGGGCGGCCGAGGCCGACGTCTGTGTGGCGGTGCTCGGCGACCGCTCGGGCCTGTTCGGACGCGGCACCTCGGGCGAGGGCTGCGACGTGGCGGATCTGCGACTGCCGGGGGTGCAGGGCGAGTTGCTGGACGCACTGCTGGCGACCGGCGTCCCGGTGGTCCTGGTGCTGCTCACCGGGCGCCCCTACGCGCTGGGCCGCTGGCAGGGCCGGCTGGCGGCGGCCGTGCAGGCCCACTTCCCCGGCGAGGAGGGCGGCCCGGCCGTCGCGGGTGTGCTCTCCGGCCGCGTCAACCCCTCGGGCCGCCTCCCGGTCAGCGTCCCGCGCGGTCCCGGCGGACAGCCCTGGACCTACCTCCAGCCTCCGTTGGGGCTGGCCGGTGAGGTCAGCAGCCTGGACCCGACCCCGCTGTACGCCTTCGGGCACGGCTGCTCGTACACGTCGTTCGACTGGAGCGACTTCGCCGACGGCACGGACCTGGCCACGGACGGCGGTTGCGAGCTGTCGCTGACCGTCCGCAACACGGGAGACCGGGCCGGCGCCGAGGTCGTCCAGCTCTATCTGCACGACCCGGTGGCCTCGGTCACCCGCCCCGACGTCCGTCTGGTCGGCTACCGGCGGCTGGAGCTGGAGCCGGGCGCGGCGGCCCGGGTGACCTTCCGCTTCCACGCCGATCTGTCCTCCTTCACGGACGCCCGGGGGCGGCGGATCGTCGAGCCCGGCGAGCTGGAGCTGCGGCTGGGCAGGTCGAGCGCGGAGACCGTCCATCGCGCCCGGCTGCGACTGACCGGCCCCGAGCGGCAGTTGGGCCCGGACCGTCAACTGCTGTGCGGGACAGAGGTGTCGGAGGCGTCCTGACCCGCGCGTACGACTGCCCGGCCGGAGCCGTCCGGCCGGGCAGGGTGTTCTCCTCAGCGCTGTGCGGGATCAGATCTGGAAGAAGACCCGGGAGAACGTGCCGGGGATGCTCTGGCTGGCACCGGAGGCGGAAACCGCCACGTTGGTGTAGCTGACGGCAACGAGGACCACGCGCTGCCCACCCGGGCAGGTGAGGTTGCTCGTCGGCGGCGACAGCGTCAGCGAGCCGGTGACCTGGCCGTTCTTGCCGGACGTGAAGTCACCGCTGGCACTGACGGGGCCGCTGGCCTGCGTCTTCTTGGGATCGCTCGGGAAGTTGCCGCCGTTGTTCTGGCAGGCATAGGTGGCGGTGGCGTCGGCGGAAGCCGTGACGGTCGTCGTCACGGTGTCACCGAGCCCCGCGATCTTGAAGTTGACCGAGAGTGTGCCGCTGCCGCTCGGGCCACTGGCACTGGCACGCACGAAGTGGGCGCTCGCCGCAAGGGCGAGTCCTCCGAACACGCCTATGAACAGTGCGGCGATGAGCGCGACGATGCTACGACGTCGAAGCATGGCTGATAAGCCTCCTCCAAGTCGGCAGACATGGATTAGGGGTGGTGAACCTCCTGTGGGGTCTCGTGGTTGCGTTCCACGCTATGCACATTTGGGGTAAAATGCCAAACTTTACGCTTAGTTGACTGTTCAACGCAGCGCTTGCCCACCACCCGCGCGGCGACCGTCCGGGTACGTGCCACGACAGTGCGTCAGATGTACACCACAGCGGCCCGGAGTCGCGGAACCCGCCTCAGACGCGCACCGCAGCGGCCGGAGCCGCGGAACCCCGCGTCAGCCCTCGTCGGCCGACTCGAAGCGCCACCGGTGCACCGCCCGGGTCACCAGGTCCGCGTCCGGTTCCGGCAGCTCGGGCAGCTCGGCGTCGTACGCCGCCTCCCACCAGGTGATCACCAGCACCCGGTCCTGGGGCGCGCGGAGCGTCTCACGGCGCAGGGGCTCGGCCGGGAGCACCTGGGCGCGGGCCCAGTCGAGCAGCTCCGGGCCCCGGCCGGGCAGGGCCCGCGCCTCCCACATCAGGGCGACCGTCACGGGTACAGGTTCTCCTTGCTCACCTCGTGCACATGATCATGACCGTGCCCGGGGACATGGGTGTCGGTCACCGGCAGGGAGGAGTCCGCCGAGAGGTCCCAGTCGGAGGCGGCCCGGCCCCGGGCGACCATCTCGGCGCCGAGGGCGGCCACCATCGCGCCGTTGTCGGTGCACAGCTTCGGCCGCGGCACCCGCAGCCGGATGCCGGCCCGCTCGCAGCGCTCCTGGGCGAGTGCGCGCAGCCGGGAGTTGGCGGCCACGCCACCGCCGATCATCAGGTGGTCGACGCCCTCGTCCTGGCAGGCCCGTACGGCCTTGCGGGTCAGCACGTCCACGACCGCCTCCTGGAAGGACGCCGCCACGTCACGCACCGGCACCTCCTCGCCCGCGGCCCGCTTCGCCTCGATCCAGCGCGCCACGGCCGTCTTCAGACCGGAGAAGGAGAAGTCGTACGCCGGGTCGCGCGGCCCGGTCAGCCCGCGCGGGAACGCTATGGCCCGCGGGTCGCCCTCCCTGGCGTAGCGGTCGATGACCGGGCCGCCGGGGAAGCCCAGGTTCAGCACCCGGGCGATCTTGTCGAAGGCCTCGCCGGCCGCGTCGTCGATGGTGGCGCCCATCGGACGGACGTCGGAAGTGATGTCCGAGGACAGCAGCAGCGAGGAGTGACCGCCGCTGACCAGCAGGGCCATCGTCGGCTCGGGCAGCGGGCCGTGCTCCAGCTGGTCGACGCAGATGTGCGAGGCGAGGTGGTTGACGCCGTAGAGCGGCTTGCCGAGGGCGTAGGCGTACGCCTTGGCGGCCGAGACGCCGACCAGCAGCGCGCCCGCGAGACCCGGACCCGCGGTGACCGCGATGCCGTCGAGGTCCCTGGCGCTGACCCCGGCCTCCTTCAGGGCGCGGTCGATGGTCGGCACCATCGCCTCCAGATGGGCGCGCGAGGCCACCTCGGGCACGACGCCGCCGAAGCGGGCGTGCTCGTCGACGCTGGAGGCGATCGCGTCGGCCAGCAGGGTGGTGCCGCGCACGATGCCCACACCGGTCTCGTCGCAGGAGGTCTCGATCCCCAGCACCAGGGGTTCGTCAGTCATGGTTCTCGGTTCCTTGTACGGAGGCCGCGCCCGCTGCGGGGCCGCTGTCGGACGCGGTGGTCAGGCGCATCACCAGGGCGTCCACGTTCCCCGGCTGGTAGTAGCCGCGCCTGAACCCGATGGGTTCGAAGCCGAAGCGTTCGTAGAGCCGCTGCGCGCGGACGTTGTCCACCCGGCACTCGAGCATGACCTCGGCGCACTCGAAGGCGGTCGCCGCCCTCAGCAGCTCGGCCAGCAGCCGCGCCCCGAGGCCGGTGCCCCAGTGGTCGTGGGCCACGGCGATGGTCTGCACGTCCCCGAGCCCGCCGGCGGCGGCCAGGCCCGCGTAGCCGACGAGCCGGTCCCCCTCCTCGGCGACCACATAGCGACGGGTCGACCCGGGCCCGCGCGCGTGGGCCAGCTCGGACCAGAACATCCCGCGGGACCACGCGTCCTCCGGGAACAGTTCCTTCTCCAGGACCAGCACGGGATCGATGTCCCACCAGCGCATCTCGCGCACGGTCGTCACGGGTGCGGTCACTTCGGGGTGACCACCTTGTAGTTCTTGGGGACCTGGGCGTCCGGCCGGCGCAGATACAGCGGGCGCGGCTCGGGCAGCTCGACGCCTGCCGCGAGCCGCTCCGCGGCCAGCCGGGCCAGGGCGGCGGCGGACACGTGCTCGGGCTCGTGGACGCGGGGGAAGGTGTCGGGGTAGAGCAGCGCGCCCGCCCCGACCGCGGGCAGGTCCTTGACCTCGGCGGCGATGTCGGCGGGCCGGTCGACGGCCGGATCGGTGACCCGGGTCCGCGAGTCGGCGTACCGGGCCCAGTAGACCTCCTTGCGCCGGGCGTCGGTCGCCACGACGAAGGGGCCATGCAGGTCGGCGGCGTAGGCGAGGCCGTCGAGCGTGCACACACCGTGCACGGGCACCCCGAGCGCGAGCCC
The DNA here is from genome assembly GCF_055587025.1 of Streptomyces sp. NPDC048600. Classification (NCBI taxonomy): domain Bacteria; kingdom Bacillati; phylum Actinomycetota; class Actinomycetes; order Kitasatosporales; family Streptomycetaceae; genus Streptomyces; species Streptomyces sp. NPDC048600. The sequence continues at coordinate 227,869 of NZ_JBVJGZ010000010.1, forward strand.
GAAGGTGTCGGCGGTCATGAGCCCGACGCGCAGACCCGTGTAGGGGCCGGGACCGATGCCGACGACGATGCCGGTGACGGCGTCGAGCCGCAGCCCGGCCTGGGCCAGGACGCGGTCGACGGCGGGCAGCAGCAGCTCGCCGTGCCGGCGCGCGTCGACCTGGCTCGACGAGGCGATGACATCCGTGCCGTCGTGCAGGGCGACGGTCACGGCGGGGGTGGCGGTATCCAGAGCGAGCAAGAGCACGCAAACAGCCTACGGCCACCACGCTGCGGGCACGGCCGTCCCGTTGGGCCGGACGGTGACTGCTAACGTCACCACGAATCAGGACGTACGACGCAGAGGTGGACGACCGTGACAAGTTCTGGCCCGGGGTTCGTGCTCGGTCTCACCGCGGCGGCCCTGGCGACGGTCGGCTTCCTCGCCTACCAGGCCTCCGCGAACATCCCCCCGGAGCTGGACCCCGCGCACCTGGACTCCCCCGCCGGCGTCTCGTTCACCAAGGCCCCGCGCGACAAACGGCACCCCGCCGCCCTGCCGTCCGGGTCCGGGACGGGACAGCGCGTCGTGTACTCGCTGGACGACGACCGGGTCTGGCTGGTCGGCTCCGGGAACAAGGTCCGCCGCACCTTCGCCGTCGCCCCCGGCAGCGTCGATCCCGCGCCCGGGACCTACCGCGTCACCTCGCGGTCCAACAAGGTCACCGGAACGGACGGCACGCCCATCGAGCACGTCGTCCGTTTCGCGAGCGTGGACCAAGTGGCGATCGGCTTCAGCGCGGCCCTGGACGGCGCCACCCCGCGGCCGGACATGCGGGTGAAGTCGGGCGGCATCCGCGGGTCGCGCGCGGACGGCGACGCCATGTGGGCCTTCGCGACGGTCGGCCACAAGGTCGTCGTCATCCGCTAGCCGCCCGGCACCGGCCACGGGGGCCTAGGCCGCCTCGGGGCGCTCCGCGGGCAGGGGCGCGGGCTCGCGCGGCGGTGTGGAGACCTCCGCCGCGGCGGCACAGGCCGCGAGCAGGTCGCGCATGGACACCGCGGGCATCGCGCGGGGCGCGTTCTCGTCACGTTCGATGGCCTGCACGGACGCCTCCTGGAACTGGGGGCGGGCGTGGTTAGGCAGACCTAACCACGGACTGGCTACCATGTGACCACGCCGATGACCGGGGGCGCAATATGTTCCCGACGCTTTGTCGGAAAGCCCGGGTGAACTCAGCGGGGGCGCCACCTTTGACGCGCCCGCGCCGGGCACGACGGACCGCGGCGGTCTCACGCGGCCGGAGGAGCGGCTCTCACACGGCCGGAACGAAGGTCAGGCGGCCAGGACGGTGAGGTCCACCGGGGCCCAGCGCTCGCCGAGCCCGGTCAGCGTCACCTGCCGCACCTCGTCGGTCGTCTCCCCCACCGCCCGGTGGATGGTCACCTGGAGGCGGTCGTCGGTCAGCTCCTCGACCTTCCCCTCGCCCCACTCCACGACGACCACGGACTCCGGCAGCGAGACGTCGAGATCGAGGTCCTCCATCTCGTCCAGACCGCCACCGAGACGGTACGCGTCCACGTGCACGAGCGGCGGCCCCTCCCCGAGCGCGGGGTGCACCCGGGCGATGACGAACGTCGGCGAGGTGACGGCCCCCCGCACCCCGAGCCCCTCCCCGAGACCGCGGGTCAGGGTCGTCTTGCCGGCCCCCAGCTCCCCGCTGAGCATGACGAGGTCCCCGGCGCGCAGCACCTTGGCCAGGCGCCGCCCGAGCTCACGCATCTGGTCGGGAGAAGTGACGGTTAGCCGGGCCTCAGCCGGGCTGTGCGGTGCTGCTGCTTCCATAGCCACCCACGGTAGCCCCTGCCGGGACGGCCCCCGCACGGGTGAGCAGGTCGGCGAGCCGGTCGGTGACCACTTCCGGGTGCTCCAGCATCACCAGGTGCCCGGCGTCCGGGACGAGCACCAGTTCCGCGTCCGGCAGCCGGCCGGCGATCGCCTCGCTGTGCTCGCTCGGCGTGACCAGGTCCCGCACGCCCGCCAGCACCAGCACCGGCAGGTCCCGGAAGTGCGCGAGCGCCTCGGCCTTGTCGTGCTCGGTGAAGGCCGGGTAGAACTCCGCGACCACGTCGATCGGGGTGCCCTCGATCATCCGCTCGGCGAACCGGGCGATCGCCGGGTCGACGTCCCGGGTCGCGAACGAGTACCGCTTGATGACCCCGGCGAACAGGTCGGCCGTCGCCCGCCGTCCCCTCTCCACCAGTTCGGCCTGCTGCCCGAGCGCCTTCAGCACGCCCGGCAGCACCCGCCGTACCGCGTTCACCCCGGCGACCGGCAGTCCGAAGTTCACCTCGCCGAGCCGCCCCGAGGACGTCCCCACCAGCGCCACGGCGACCACCCGGTCCCGCACCAGCTCCGGGAACTGCGCGGCCAGCGCCATCACCGTCATCCCGCCCATGGAGTGCCCGACCAGCACGATCGGCCCCTCCGGCACGGCCGCGTCGATCACGGTCCGCAGATCGCGCCCGAGCCGGTCGATGGTCACCGGCTCGTCCCGCTCGATCTGCGCGTGCCCGCGCCCGGACCGGCCGTGGCTGCGCTGGTCCCAGTGCACGGTCCGTACGACACCCCGCAGCGCGGCCCGCTGGAAGTGCCAGGAGTCCTGGTTGAGGCAGTAGCCGTGGCTGAAGACGACCGTGACGGGGGCGGGTGCCTTGCGGCCGAACAGCCGCCGCCGGCGCGGCGCGGTGCCGCCCTCCGGCTCCACGTCGTCGACCTCGTAGTACAGCTCGGTGCCGTCGTCGGCGTACGCCCTGCCGGGGGTGCCGCGCAGCGCCCCGTACGGGCCGGCGGAGTCCAGGGCGAGACGTGCCTTCTGGCGCATGCCGCGCCCCACGGTCATCCGCTCCAGGGCGACACCGGCCGCCGCGCCCGCCGCGACGACGCCTATCGCGACGCCCGCGATCCCGGTGGCCCGGCGCCAGTTCCCGGCCGCCCCCGCGGCGGAGGCGGCGGCCACGACGGCCTCCGCGCTGCTCTCGCTCACGTACCGCTCCTCACTCGGTGTGCCGCTGTCCGTGCCGGGGTGCTGCTGCCGTTCTACCCGCCCGCTGTTGCCGTGGTGTTGCCGTCGTGCCGTGCGCCGCGCGGGTCAGGCGTGCGTCCGCCTCATCCGTCCTGACCGTCGGCGTCCGCTTCCGCGTCTGCGTCCGCTTCGGCGTCTGGTCCTGCGTCCGCTTCCGCGTCGACGTAGACGCGCGGGACGCGGGCGCCGATCCGGGTGACGATCTCGTAGGCGATGGTGCCCGCGGCGTTCGCCCAGTCCTGCGCGGTGGGCTCGCCGCGGTCGCCGGGGCCGAAGAGGACCGCCTCGGCGCCCGCCTCCGGCTCGTCCCCGCCGAGGTCCACGACGAACTGGTCCATCGCGATCCGCCCCGCCGCCGTACGCCACTTGCCGCCGACGAGGACGGGTCCGGCGCCGGAGGCCTGGCGCGGGATGCCGTCCGCGTAGCCGACCGGGATCAGCGCGAGGGTGGTGTCGCCGGCGGTGGTGTAGTGGTGGCCGTAGCTCACGCCGTGGCCGCCGGGCACGTGCTTGACCAGGGCCAGGGACGCCGACAGCGTCATCACCGGGCGCAGGCCCAGCTCGGCCGGGGTGCCCAGCTCGGGGCTGGGCGAGACGCCGTAGAGCGCGATGCCCGCGCGGACCAGGTCGAAGTGGGACTCGGGAAGGGTGAGCGCGGCGGGCGAGTTGGCGATGTGCCGCACCTCGGGGCGCGCTCCCCGGCCCTCGGCGTGGGCCACCATCTCGCGGAAGCCGGTGAGCTGGGCGGCGATGGAGGGGTGGCCGGGCTCGTCGGCGCAGGCGAAGTGCGACCACAGACCCGTGATCCGGATCAGCCCCGCGCGCTCGGCGTTCAGCGCCTCGGCGACCAGCTCCGCCCAGTCGCCCGGCTGGCAGCCGCCGCGCCCGAGCCCGGTGTCGGCCTTGAGCTGCACCCGCGCGGGGCGGCCCGTCGCACGGGCGGCCGCGACGACCTCGCGCAGGGCCCACATGCCGCTGACGGACACGTCCAGCTCGGCCTCGATCGCCTCGCGCCAGGGCCCGCCGGGCACCCACAGCCAGCACATGATCCGGACGTCGCGCAGCCCGGCCGCGCGCAGCGCGAGGGCCTCCTCCGGCGTCGCCGTGCCCAGCCAGGTCGCCCCCGCCGCCAGCGCCGCCCGGGCGCAGCGCAGCGCGCCGTGGCCGTAGGCGTCGGACTTCACCACGGCCATCACGGCCGCGCCGGACGCCTTCGCGCGCACCGTGCGCACGTTGGCCCGCAGCGCGGCCAGGTCGATCTCGGCGCGGGCGCGCAGCGGGGCGGAGGGCGGGCTTGCAGTCTCAGTCATCCCGCCCAGTGTCTCAGAGGCCCCGCGCGGGCCCCCGCTCACGTGCCCGGCCGTCGCCCCCACACGTACACCCGGTCCCCCTTCTTCAACACGCCCCACAGCTTCTTCGCGTCCCCGAGCCGGAGGTTGACGCAGCCCATCGAACCGACGGTGGTGAAGATCGTCCCGTACACGGCGTGGAAGGCCTGGCCGCCGCTGAAGAACTGGGAGTACGGCATGGGCTGGCCGTAGAGCGTGGACACATGGTTCTGGTGCCGCCAGTAGACGGTGTGCCAGCCGGTCCGCGTCCGGTAGCCGGCCCGGCCGCTGCGCATCGGCACCGGGCCGTGGACGACCTTCTTCCCCTTCTGCACCCACAACAGCTGACGGTTCAGGTCCACGCAGGCGACCCGGTGGGCGCGCACCGGGCACTTCCCGGCCGCGTTGGGGTTCCGGCCCGCGCCGACGAGCTGCATCCGCGCCCAGGTCACCGGGCCGGCGAAGCCGATCGCCGGGGTGATCCGGTGCTTCAGCTGGAACGCCCGGATGGCCCTGCAGTCGGCGGCCGACTGTCTACCGTCCGCCTTCAGCCTCAGCCACTTCTCGACCTGCCGCTGATAGGGCCCCGTCTGCTTGCTGCACTTCACCCGGGCGACCGCCTCGCCGAGGGGGACGTACTCGACGAGGTCGTAGGCCCCGGCGGCCGCCGCCCTGGGCTCCACGGCCTCCTCGTGGGCGGAGAGGGCGCGGACGCGGGGCGCCAGCGCCTGGTCCGGTGTGTCCCGGGGCCAGACCTGCGCCGCGCCGGGCACGAGCGCGCTCCGTTCCCCGGGGGCGGGCGGCGGGTGCACGGCCGCGGTGGCCGTGGCGACGGGGAGCAGGACCGTACCGGCGAGAAGGACGGCGACGCTCCGGCACGCGAGCGATCCACGGTCCCCACGAGAGCTGCGCTGCACACGACTGGTCACACGATCAGCAAAACCGCCGCCCGTTGCGGCCCGGGGCAGCCGCGCGGCGGGGTCACCCGGACGTACGCGGCACCCCGGCCCCCTTAGGGTGCTCGGCATGAGCATCATCGGGGTCGGTATCGACGTGGCGGAGATCGACCGGTTCGCCGCGGCCATGGAACGCACGCCCGCACTCGCCCAACGCCTCTTCGACGACAACGAGTTGCTGCTGCCCAGCGGGGAGCGCCGGGGCATCGCCTCGCTGGCCGCCCGGTTCGCGGCGAAGGAGGCCCTGGCCAAGGCCCTCGGTGCGCCGCCCGGACTGCTGTGGACGGACGCGGAGGTCTACGTCGAGGACAGCGGGCGGCCACGGCTGCGGGTGACCGGCACGGTGGCCGCCCGTGCCGCCGAACTCGGCGTGCGCTCCTGGCATGTGTCCCTGAGCCATGACGCGGGGGTGGCGTCGGCGGTGGTGATCGCGGAGGGGTGAGGGTTCGGTGGCCCGGGCCAGGCGGGGGCGGTTCGTGGGCGGGTTCGGTGGCCCGGGCCAGGCGGGGGCGGTTCGTGGGCGGCCGCGGGTTCGTCGTGGGCGGGCGCGCAGTTCCCCGCGCCCCTTGGGGCGGTTGTGTGCGGGGCGTCCGGTTGCCCGGGCCCTAACGTCCGGTTTGTGGGCGGCCGCGGGTTCGTCGTGGGCGGGCGCGCAGTTCCCCGCGCCCCTTGGGGCGGTTGTGTGCGGGGCTTCCGGTTGCCCGGGCCCTAACGTCCGGTTTGTGAGCGGCCGCGGGTTCGTCGTGGGCGGGCGCGCAGTTCCCCGCGCCCCTTGGGGCGGTTGTGTGCGGGCGGTGGTGGGTGTCGTGGGGGCACGGCAGACTCGTCGTCATGCGTACTGCGTACAGCGTGGAGTCGGTGCGGGTCGCCGAGCGGGACCTGATGGCGCGTCTCCCGGAGGGCGCCCTGATGCAGCGGGCCGCCGCCGGACTGGCCGCCGCCTGCGCCGGACTGCTCGGCCGGGTCTACGGCAGCCGCGTCGTCCTCCTGGTCGGCTCCGGCGACAACGGCGGGGACGCCCTGTACGCCGGTGCCCGGCTGGCCCGCAGGGGCGCGGGCGTCACGGCGGTGCTGCTCTCCCCCGAACGGGCGCACGCACAGGGGCTGGCGGCCCTGCGCCGGGCGGGCGGCACGGTGACGGACCCGGCCGCGGCCGACGCACTGATCGAGCAGGCCGATCTGGTCGTCGACGGCATCGTGGGCATCGGCGGCAAGGGCGGGCTGCGGCCGCAGGCCGAGCACCTCGCCGAGGCGGCGGCCCGTGCGCGGGCCGCCGTCGTCGCCGTGGACCTGCCGAGCGGGGTGGACGCCGACACGGGCGAGGTGCGGGGCGCTGCGGTCCGCGCCGATCTGACGGTCACCTTCGGCACCCACAAGCCGGGCCTGCTGATCGACCCGGCGCGCGACCACGCCGGTTCCGTACGGCTCGTGGACATCGGCCTCGAACTGCCCGAGGAGGCCGAACTGGAGGCCCTTCAGCACGAGGACGTGGCCCGGCTGCTGCCACTGCCCACCTCAGGGAGCGACAAGTACCGGCGCGGCGTCGTCGGCATCGCGGCCGGTTCCGCCCGCTACCCGGGGGCGGCCGTCCTCGCGGTGGCGGGCGCCCTGCGGGGCGGCGCGGGCGCGGTCCGCTACGTCGGCCCGGCCGGCGAGTCGGTGCTCGCGCGCTACCCCGAGACACTGGTGTCGGAACGCGGCCCGGCCAAGGCGGGACGCGTCCAGGCCTGGGTCGTCGGCCCCGGCGTGGCCGACGACGCGGACACGGTCGCCGAGGTCCTGGCCTCCGACGTCGCCGTGCTGATCGACGCGGACGGCCTGCGCCTGGCGGACCGGGCCACCGTGGCCGCACGCCGGGCCCCGACCCTGATGACCCCGCACGCCGGAGAGGCCGCCGCGCTGCTCGGAGTGACCCGCGAGGAGGTCGAGGGCGCCCGGCTGAGGTCGGCCCGCGAACTGGCGGACAGCTACGGGGCGACCGTCCTGCTGAAGGGCTCGACCACGCTGGTCGCCGAGGCGACGGGCCCTGTCCGGGTGAACCCCACCGGCACCCCCTGGCTCGCCACCGCGGGCAGCGGCGATGTCCTCTCGGGCCTGGCGGGCTCCCTGCTGGCGGCGGGGCTCGCGCCCCGGGACGCCGGAAGCGTGGCCGCGTACCTGCACGGTCTGGCGGGCCGGTACGCGGCCGACGGCGCCCCTGTCGGCGCCCACGACGTGGCCGACGCCCTCCCGGAGGCCTGGCGCGACACCCGCGACTGAGCCCCGCGCCGGGCGGCCGGCCGTGTCCCGCCACGGCATCGCCGAACCGCCGGGCGGGCACACCGTCCTACTCCACCGTCACCGACTTCGCCAGGTTCCTCGGCTGGTCCACCTCGTTGCCCCGGGCCGTTGCCAGCTCGCAGGCGAAGACCTGGAGCGGGACCGTGGCCACCAGGGGCTGAAGGAGCGTCGGCGTCGCGGGGATACGGATCAGATGGTCGGCGTACGGCACGACCGCCTCGTCCCCCTCCTCGGCGATCACGATGGTGCGGGCACCGCGGGCCCGGATCTCCTGGATGTTGGAGACGATCTTGTCGTGCAGCACGGAACGTCCGCGCGGCGACGGCACGACCACCACCACCGGCACGCCCTCCTCGATCAGCGCGATGGGGCCGTGCTTGAGCTCGCCCGCCGCGAAGCCCTCGGCGTGCATATAGGCGAGTTCCTTCAGCTTGAGCGCGCCCTCCAGGGCGACCGGGTGGCCCACGTGCCGGCCGAGGAACAGCACGGTGTCGCGGTCGGCCAGGGAACGGGCCAGCGCGCGGACCGGCTCCATGGTCCGCAGGACCTCCTCGACCTCCGAGGAGATCCTCGCCAGGTCCCGTACGACGGCCCGGATCTCGTCGCCCCACTTGGTGCCGCGCACCTGGCCCAGATACAGGGCGACCAGATAGCAGGCGACCAGCTGCGTCAGGAACGCCTTCGTCGAGGCGACCGCCACCTCCGGCCCGGCGTGCGTGTAGAGCACGGCGTCCGACTCGCGCGGGATCGTGGAGCCGTTGGTGTTGCAGATGGCCAGCACCTTGGAGCCCTGCTCACGGGCGTGCCGCAGGGCCATCAGCGTGTCCATGGTCTCGCCGGACTGGGAGATCGCGATCACCAGCGAGCGGGAGTCCAGGATCGGGTCCCGGTAGCGGAACTCGCTGGCCAGCTCCACCTCGCAGGGGATGCGCGTCCAGTGCTCGATGGCGTACTTGGCGATCAGCCCCGCGTGGTACGCCGTGCCGCACGCGACGAGGACGACCTTGTCCACCTCGCGCAGCTCGGCCGCGCCGATCCGCACCTCGTCGAGGGTGAGCGAACCGGCCGCGTCGATCCGGCCCAGCAGGGTGTCGGCGACCGCCTTGGGCTGCTCGGCGATCTCCTTGAGCATGAAGTAGTCGTAGCCGCCCTTCTCCGCCGCCGACACGTCCCAGTCGACGTGGTACGAGCGCACTTCGGCCGGGGCGCCGTCGAAGCCGGTGACCGTGACACCGTCCCGGCGCAGCTCCACCACCTGGTCCTGGCCCAGCTCGATCGCCGAGCGGGTGTGGGCGATGAAGGCGGCGACGTCCGAGGCGAGGAAGGCCTCGCCCTCGCCGACGCCCACCACCAGCGGCGAGTTCCGCCGCGCGCCCACCACCACGTCCGGCGCGTCGGCGTGCACCGCGACCAGCGTGAACGCGCCCTCCAGCCGACGGCACACCAGCCGCATCGCCGCGGCCAGGTCGGCGGTCGCGGAGAACTCCTCCGCCAGCAGATGGGCCACCACCTCGGTGTCCGTCTCCGAGGCCGGCCGGTGACCGCGCTCGGCGAGTTCGGCGCGCAGCAGGGCGAAGTTCTCGATGATCCCGTTGTGCACGACGGCCACCCGGCCGGCGTTGTCCAGGTGAGGGTGGGCGTTGGCGTCGGTCGGGCCGCCGTGCGTGGCCCAGCGGGTGTGCCCGATACCGGTCGAGCCGGCCGGCAACGGGTGCTCGGCCAGCTCCTTCTCCAGATTGACCAGCTTGCCGGCCTTCTTCGCGGCGGCCAGTCCGCCGTCCGCGAGCACGGCCACACCCCCCGAGTCGTAGCCCCGGTACTCCAGACGCTTCAGCCCGGCCATCACGACGTCCAGCGCCGACTGCGGCCCTACGTATCCCACGATTCCGCACATGTGCCGCAGCCTACGGTCGGATCCACGCCCGAACACGGCGCCGCGTGCCCGATTTCGGAAATAATCAGGCCTGTTCGGCCCCTCAGGACACGACTTCCGCCCCATCGGCCACCGACCGGGCCCGGGCGCAAGGTGACGGAGCACACCCACCACGCCGTTCAAACTCCGTTAACAATGGACTGTGATCTCTCCGGTCTCCTCGATGCCCCGGAGCGCCCACCGGCCCAGGCCGGAGGCGACTCCCTACGTCGACCTCACCCGAGCCGAGTGGAGCGCGCTGCGCGACAAGACGCCGCTCCCCCTCAGTGCCGAGGAGGTCGAGAAACTGCGCGGCCTCGGCGATGTCATCGACCTCGACGAGGTGCGTGACATCTACCTGCCGCTGTCCCGGCTGCTCAATCTCTACGTCGGCGCCACCGACGGACTGCGCGGCGCGCTGAACACCTTCCTCGGGGAACAGGGCTCGCAGTCCGGCACGCCCTTCGTCATAGGGGTCGCCGGTTCGGTCGCGGTCGGCAAGTCGACCGTGGCCCGTCTGCTCGCGGCCCTGCTGTCCCGCTGGCCGGAGCACCCGCGCGTCGAGCTGGTCACCACCGACGGCTTCCTGCTGCCCACCCATGTGCTCCAGGAACGCGGCCTGATGTCCCGCAAGGGCTTCCCGGAGTCCTACGACCGCCGGGCGCTGACCCGGTTCGTCGCCGACATCAAGGCCGGCAAGGGCGAGGTGACCGCGCCGGTCTACTCCCACCTGATCTACGACATCGTCCCCGGCGAGAAGCTCACCGTGCGCCGCCCGGACATCCTGATCGTCGAGGGCCTGAACGTCCTCCAGCCCGCCATGCCCGGCAAGGACGGCCGCACCCGCGTCGGCCTCGCCGACTACTTCGACTTCAGCGTGTACGTCGACGCCCGGGTCGAGGACATCGAGCGCTGGTACCTCAACCGCTTCAAGCGGCTGCGCGAGACGGCGTTCCAGAACCCGTCCTCGTACTTCCGCAAGTACACCCAGGTCTCCGAGGACGAGGCCCTGGACTACGCCCGCACGATGTGGCGCACCATCAACAAGCCCAACCTGGTGGAGAACATCGCCCCCACCCGGGGCAGGGCCACCCTGGTCCTGCGCAAGGGCCCGGACCACAAGGTCCAGAGGCTCTCCCTGCGAAAGCTGTGAACGGGGGCTGCTAGAAAGGGCGCATGCTGCATCTGCGTCTGATCACACCGGCCGGCAAGACCGACGCCGTGGTCCGCCTGATCGAGGGCACGCTCGGCACCACACACCTGGTCGTGGTGCCGGGTGCCGCGCGCAACCCCGCCGGGGACGTGGTCATGTGCGACGTGGCCCGCGAGGCCGGCGACGAACTCATCGGCAGGCTCCAGGAACTGGGGCTCGACACGACGGGCTCGATCGCCGTCGAGAACATCGACCTGTCCCTCTCCACGCGGGCCGACAAGGCCGAGGAGGAGGCACCGGGCGAGGCGGCCGACGCGGTCCTGTGGGAGCACCTGACGGACGTGACCCACGAGGAGTCGACGCTCAGCGTCACCTACGTGGCCTTCCTGACGGTGGCCACCATGATCGCCGCCTGCGGTGTGATGCTGGACAACTCGATCCTCATCGTCGGCGCGATGGCCGTCGGCCCGGAGTTCGGCCCGCTGGCCGGCATCTGCACGGCCCTGGTGCAGCGCACCCCGAAGCTGGTGCGGCGCTCGCTGTGGGCGCTGCTCGCCGGGTTCGGCATCGCCATGCTGCTGACCGCCGGATTCGGCTGGCTGATGGACGCCGTCGGCCTGTTCGACAAGGACATGATCGAGGCGGACCGCCCCAACACCGCCTTCATCTGGAAGCCCGACATGATGTCCTTCGTGGTGGCCTTCCTCGCGGGCATCGCCGGAACCCTGTCCCTGACGTCGGCCAAGTCGGGCGCCCTGATCGGCGTCGCCATCTCGGTCACCACGGTCCCCGCCGCCGCCAACGCCGCGATGGCCTTCACCTACGCCGACTACTCCCAGACCTGGGGCTCCACCGCCCAACTCCTCGCCAACCTGGGCGGAATCATCACCGCGGGCACCCTCACGCTGCTGGCCCAGAAATGGTTCTGGGCCAGACACCGCAGAGTGACAGACCTCACCTAGCCCGCCAAGGACTGCTCGGGGGCGCGGGGAACTGCACAATCTTTCCGGGGGCGCGGGGAACTGCGCAATCTTCAGGGGCGCGAGGAACTACGCGACTCTTCAGGGGCGCGGGGAACTGCGCAGTCTTTCAGGGGCGCGGGGAACTGCGCGACGAGCCACGACGAACCCGCAGCCCGCCACGCACAGAACCCGGCACCCCGAACCCGGCAGTCACACCCCGCCAGACCAGCGTCAGCCCAACGTCGACTTCACCACATCGGCCAACCGCCCGGCCACGGACCGAGCCTGGTCGATGTCCGCCGCCTCCACCATCACCCGAACCAACGGCTCCGTCCCGGAGGACCGCAACAGCACCCGCCCCGTCGACCCCAGCTCCCGCTCCGCCTCGGAGACCGCCGCCGCCAGCTCCGCGGAGGTCGACACCCGGGACTTGTCCACGTCGGGCACATTGACGAGCACCTGCGGCAGCCGCTCCATCACACCCGCCAGCTCCCGCAGCGAACGCCCCGTCTCGGCGACCCGCGCGGCCAGCATCAGGCCGGTCAGCGTGCCGTCACCGGTCGTCGCGTGGTCGAGGATGATCACGTGCCCGGACTGCTCACCGCCGAGCGCGTACCCGTGGGCCTTCATCTCCTCCAGGACGTAACGGTCACCGACCGCCGTCTGGAGCAGCCGGATGCCCTCCCGCTCCAGCGCCAGCTTGAAGCCGAGGTTGGACATGACGGTCGCGACCACGGTGTCGGCCCGCAGCGCCCCCCGCTCCCGCATGGCGAGGGCGAGGACGGCGAGGATCTGGTCGCCGTCGATCTCCTCACCGGTGTGGTCCACGGCGAGGCAGCGGTCGGCGTCACCGTCGTGCGCGATGCCGAAGGCGGCCCCGTGCTCGACGACGGCAGCCTTGAGCTTGCCGAGATGGGTGGAACCGCAGCCGTCGTTGATGTTGAGCCCGTCCGGCTCGGCCCCGATCGTGATGATCTCGGCACCGGCCCGGGAGAACGCCTCGGGCGAGACCCGCGCGGCCGCGCCGTGCGCCTCGTCGAGGACGATCTTCAGCCCGTCGAGCCGGTTCGGCAGCACACCGACGAGGTGGGCGACGTACTTGTCGAAGCCCTCGTCGTAGCTGCGCACCCGGCCGACACCCGAACCGGTCGGCCGGTCCCACGGCGCGCCGGTGCGGTGCTCCTCGTAGACGGACTCGATCCGGTTCTCCAGCTCGTCGGCGAGCTTGTGGCCGCCCCGGGCGAAGAACTTGATGCCGTTGTCGGGCATGGCGTTGTGGCTGGCGGAGAGCATGACGCCCAGGTCGGCACCGAGCACGCCGGTCAGATAGGCGACGGCGGGCGTCGGCAGCACGCCGACCCGCAGCACGTCCACCCCGGCACTGGCCAGGCCCGCCACCACGGCGGCCTCCAGGAACTCCCCGGACGCGCGCGGGTCCCGTCCGACCACCGCGGTCGGCCGGTGGCCCTCGAAGGTGCCCGCCTCGGCCAGCACATGAGCCGCCGCGACGGAGAGACCGAGGGCCATCTCGGCCGTCAGATCCGCGTTGGCGACACCGCGCACGCCGTCCGTGCCGAAGAGTCGTCCCACTTGTCCTCCTGAGAAAAGCGTCCGTTCGGGAAGCCGTGCCGGTGCGGCCCGCACGCCTGCCCCTTCCGGGCCCTCGATGCCCGGGACGGGCCCTCGATGCCCGGGGCATCACATCACACAAGCCGTAAAACGTCTCGTGTCGTTATACGCCCATCGCTGGGATAAACGAACGCCCCGACGGCACTGTGGCGTGCCGCCGGGGCGTTCGATGTACGGCGGGCGGGGCAGGGCCCCGCAGTCGTACGAGCAGGCAGCGAAGCTTAACGCTTGCTGTACTGCGGAGCCTTGCGGGCCTTCTTCAGACCGGCCTTCTTGCGCTCGACCGCACGGTCGTCGCGCTTGAGGAAGCCGGCCTTCTTCAGCGGGCCGCGGTTGTTGTCGACGTCGGCCTCGTTCAGCGCGCGGGCGACACCGAGACGGAGCGCACCGGCCTGACCGGAGACGCCGCCACCCGCGATGCGGGCGATGACGTCGTAGCGGCCCTCGAGCTCGAGCACCTTGAAGGGCTCGTTGACTTCCTGCTGGTGCACCTTGTTCGGGAAGTAGTCCTCGAGGGTGCGACCGTTGATCTTCCACTTGCCGGTGCCCGGGACGATCCGGACGCGGGCGATGGCGTTCTTGCGACGGCCCAGGCCGGCGGCCGGCTGGGGCTCACCGAAGCGCGAGGCGAGGGACTCGGAGGTGTACTCACCCTCCACCGGAACCTCGGACTCGGTGGTGTAGCTGTCGATGTCAAGCTCTTCGAGCGGCTGCTCGGCAGTGGTCTCGGCCACGATGCTCCTCAGATTCTGTTCAGTCTTAGGGGGTGGCCGGAACTACTGCGCGACCTGGGTGATCTCGAACGGCACCGGCTGCTGGGCAGCGTGCGGGTGCTGGTCGCCCGAGTAGACCTTCAGCTTCGAGAGCATCTGACGGCCCAGGGTGTTCTTGGGGAGCATGCCCTTGACGGCCTTCTCGATGGCCTTCTCGGGGTTCTTCGCCAGCAGCTCGTCGTAGCGGACGGAGCGCAGACCACCCGGGTAGCCGGAGTGGCGGTACGCCATCTTCTGGGTCCGCTTGTTGCCGGACAGGTGCACCTTGTCGGCGTTGATGATGATGACGAAGTCACCGGTGTCGACGTGAGGGGCGTAGATCGGCTTGTGCTTGCCGCGCAGGATGGAGGCGGCGGTGCTGGCGAGACGGCCGAGGACAACGTCCTGGGCGTCGATGACGTGCCACTGGCGCGTCACATCGCCGGGCTTGGGGCTGTACGTACGCACGGTTCGTAGCCTTCGCTTCTTCAGTGAATGGTCCTGACAGGTCACCGAAGACGATCACGACAGCCGAGACCGCACTGCGGTGACGCAAACCGCGTGCTGGTCGCTGGTCATCGGCCCGGTGGACCGGTGTAAGGGCCCGTCCCGTGAGAATGAGCAAGCCAATACACAACGAACACGCAGGATACCTACGACGCCGCGCCCGGGTCAAAACGAGGCGGGACACCGCTGGTGCCGACTGCGCAAGACACCCACTCTACTGGTCTGGCGGCGCGCCGTCCCCTCTAAGATGCGCCCCATGAGCTATGGGCAGGGGGGACCCCAAGGCCAGTGGGATCCCTGGAAACCGAATTCGCAGCAGCAGACCTGGAGCAGCGGCGGCGACGGCACTCCGGACTGGGCGGCACTGGCGGAGGCGTCCGAAGCACGCAACAAGCGGCGGCGGCTGCTGTTCATCGTCGGGGGCGCGCTGGCCACCGTGGCGGTGGGCACCGCGGTCGCGGTCGCCGTGGTCTCGGCGAACGACGGCGGCGCGGAGGCGGGCCGGCCGTCCTCACGGCTGCCCTCCACGGCGGACATCCCGTCCTCCACCGGCCCGGCGCCCTCCTTCGCGCCCACCACGGCCCCGCCGCCGCTGGACCCGAAGGACTTCATCGCGTCCAAGAACAAGGACACGGCCCCGCTCAGCCCGGACATCCTCTTCCCGGGCACCCAGCTGACCATGGGCGAGACCGTCTACCGCAAGGGCCCGACCTCGGACAGCAAGAACTGCGCCGCGGTCACCCAGGGCACGCTGCCCAAGGTCCTCAAGGACAACGGCTGCCGGCGCGTGCTGCGGGTGACGTACGTCAAGGACGGCGTCGCGGTGACCGTCGGCGTGGCCGTCTTCGACACCGAGGACCAGGCCACCGCGGCCAAGGGCCGGGCCGACGCCAAGAGCCTGGTGCGCGCGCTGCCCGGCAACGGAGTCAAGGACTTCTGCGACGGCGCCGTCTGCCGCTCGACCACGAACAGCTACGGCCGCTACGCCTACTTCACGGTGACCGGTTTCACCAACGGCAAGGACGTCACCACCAAGGACACCCAGGTGTTCGCCCAGGGTGACGACCTGGCGGAGTTCACCTTCCGCCAGATCCGCCGCCGCGGCGAGGCCCAGGCCTCGGCGGCCGCTCAGCAGTAGCGAGGACCGCGGCCGGTACCGGGGGCCCGGCCGCAGCCCCGCTCAGCGGCGCTTCAGACGCAGCCGGATCGGCACGACGGCCGACTCCAGCTGGGTGCGCAGCGTCATCTTCGACGTGCCCTCCGTCCGCTCCTCGAAGCGGATCGGGATCTCCACGGCCCGGTGCCCGGCGCACACGGCCTTGTACTTCAGTTCCACCTGGAAGCTGTAGCCCGCGCTGTCCAGGGCGGTCAGGTCCACGTCCCGCAGGGTGGCGGCCGACCACAGGTTGAACCCGGCGGTGATGTCCCGGATGTCGGTGCCGAGCACCGTGCGGGCGTAGCGGTTGGCGAACCGGGACAGCAGTACCCGGTGCCGGCCCCAGTCCTCGTCCAGGGCGCCGCCCTCGACGTACCGGCTGCCGATCACCAGGCCGAACCCTTCGGTCTCGGCCCGCTCCAGCATGCGCGGGACGGCCTCCACCGGGTGGGAGCCGTCGGCGTCCATCTGGACCACGTACGCGGCGCCCTCGGCGAGCGCGGCGCTCATGCCGGCCATGTAGGCGCGGCCGAGCCCGTCCTTCTCGGTGCGGTGCAGCACGCTCATGCGCGGGCCGTCCGCGTTGTACTTCTCGGCGAGCTCCTCGGCGATCCGCCCGGTGCCGTCCGGGCTGGAGTCGTCGACGATCTTCAGATGCAGCCCGGGCAGCGGCAGCGACAGCACCGCCTCCGCCATGCGCGGCAGATTCCCCGCCTCGTTGTAGGTGGGCATCACCACGGTGACACGCACACCCTCCGGGTCGTACGTCATTCTCTTCCCCTCCCCTACGGGCGCGGACCGTCCCGGCGCCCGGACTGCGGATGCGCTCAGTGGCTCTTGAGCCAGATGCGGTACTCGCTCGTACCGTTCGCGTTGCGGAACGGGATCTCCGCCAGCAGCCGATAGTGCGGGTTGCCCTTGACCGCGGAGGCGATGATGTCGTCCACCCTCGGATTGGTCAGCCCGTCGAGGACGATCACGTCGAACTTGCCGGCTTCGACCGCAGCCTTGTAGGCCTCGTCGCCGCTGTAGTACTTGCCCTTCTCGTCCTTGTACTCCATGCCGAAGAGGCTGTGCCACTGCCGGTGGCTGGATTTGTCATACAGGTAATAGACGGGCACTTCGGGAGTCGAGGCGAGGTACTCGCCCTTGCGGTCCACGTGCGGCGCGATGGCGTTGATCATCTTCGTGGAGTTCGGCCAGATGTCGAAACGCCAGTCCGCCTGCTGGATGCCGAGGCACAGCACGGCCGTCCAGAGCATGATGCCGAGCTGGGGATAGCGGAAATGCGCACCCACCAGGCGGGTCATTCCCACGCCGGCCATCGGCGCCGCGAAGAGCAGACCGAAGCCGACGTGCTTGAACAGCGAGACCACGGTCCCCAGATGAATCTGGTACGCCGGCGCCAGCAGCGCCGTACCACACAGCACCAGCCCGAGCAGGGCGCGCCAGCGCCAGCCGGGGCCACCGAGCCGCAGGGCGAGCGGTGACTCGTTCATCCGGCTGCGCCGGACGTACGACACGGCGCCGCCGACGGCGGCCAGGAACATCAGCCCGCCCCACTTGACGGACTGCTCCAGCAGGAACCCGGTCGTGTCGGTGCCATGGGCACGGTTCGTGGTGGTCTGCTGCACACCGGCCATCAGGCTGGTCGTGTAGACACCGACGGCGAGCAGACCGCCGATACCGAGGGCCAGCAGCACCATCCGCACGAAGGCCTTGCCGCCCTTGTGCGGCCAGGCGGTGAGCAGCGCGAGCACGACGACGGTCGGCAGGTACAGCGCGGACGCGTACTTCACCCCGACGGCCAGCACTCCGACGGGCGCGGCGAGCAGGACGGCGACCACGGGCGCGCGGTCGGTGCGCACGACGATCCACGTGGTCAGGGCCAGCAGGAACACCGCGGCCGCGTCGTAGGTGGCGAAGTAGCCCATGACGACCGTCGACTGGATCACCGCGAACAGCGCGGCGGCCGCCAGCGCCGCCCGCTCGTTGAACAGGCGCCGGGTGAACGAATAGAGCAGCCCGGTGGTGAACAGCATGAAGACAAGGCTCAGAGACCGCGCCCCGGCGAGCCCGAACCGCCCGTCGACGAGCGCTGCGAGCACGGGATACAACTGTGGCGAGCCGGAGAAGTACGCGGCGTAGTCACGGGGCAACTCGGTGCCGTGCAGCATACGGTCCAGCTCGGCATGGCCGGCCGCCAGATAGAGCGCCTCGTCCTGGAACGCGGTGTTGGACAGACGCAGCGACAGCGCCACCTGGATGACCATGATGAACAGCAGCACGGCGCGGCTCACCCAGGCACGGCGCCTGCTCGCCGCCATCTCCCAGCCGACTTCCGGCGTGTCGGGGATGTGGTAGACGGGCGCTCGATCCGGCGTCTGCTGTTCCTGGACCGTACGCAGCAGGGTCGTCGGCTGGTCGGCGGGGCTCTCGTACCCGCCCTGCGGCTGCTGCTGGTACGGGTAGACCTGGTCGTCGTAGCCGTAGTCCTGCTGGTGATAGGCGTGCTCGTACGGCTGCTGGTACGGGTCCGGCTGGGACTGCTGGTAGGTGTCCGGGCCGGGCGGCTGCTGGTACGCCCGGCGCGGGTCCTGGTACCCCTCCTGGTGCTGCTGCGCGTAGCCCTGCTCGTACTGCCCGCCGTACTCCTGCCCGTGCTGCGGCTCGTACTGGTGCCCGTAGTCCTGTTCCTGCCGGCGTTGCGGCTGCTGGGGGATGTACCCGTCGGAGTTGAACCAGACGCCGGTGGGCTCGTCGTCCGCGTAGGGGTCGTACGGCTGGGGCGTGTAGTGCTCGTATCGGGAGGTCATCAGGGCTTCCGTACGTCGAAGCCGAACCGGTCGTCGGCGGCCAGGCGCTTGAACTCCTGCAGCGCCTTCGGGCTCGCCTCCAGCCGCCAGTCGGCACGCTTGTCGTGGTTGAACCAGATGAAGCCGAGCAGATCGTCGTCGGCCGCCACGCCCTCGAAGAGGATGCGGATGTCCGCGCGCCGCCGCTCCCCGGGCATGGCGGCGGTCTCCAGCAGGATCATCGGCTTCTCGGTGAAGGTGCGCACCTGGTCCCGGGTCGGCCCGAAGACGCTGTCGAACGCGTTGGGCTGCTCGATCGTCCAGTAGCCGATCAGCCCGATCCAGTCGACATAGCCGTCGCCCGGGTAGTACGGCTCCAGCTCGACGTCCTCGACCGGGTTGACGATGTTCGGCGACCAGGCCCAGATCACATTGGTGGCACCGGCCTCGATGAACTCCTCGTGGATGTGCCGCCAGGCGGCCACATAGTCCTCGGGGGTCGTGTACTTGGTGCCCCACTTCTCCCAGTGGCCGTTGAACTCGTCGGCGAAGGAGACCACGACGGGCAGGTTCAGCCTGCGGACGGCGGTGGCGTACTCCTTGATGTACGCGTCCGAACGGCCCGCCGCGATGTCCGAGAGGGACACGTCGAACGGCTCCCAGGACACCAGCGTCAGGGCGCCCTCGCCCCACGCCCTGCGCACACCGCTGGCGTCGAAGCCGTCGCCCCAGGCGGCGTAGTACTCGATCAGGTTGGGCTGCTTGCCGACCATGCCGGAGTAGGCCCGGTAACCGTCCAGCGAGTTCGGCGCGCCCTCGACCGCGGCGCCGAAGTACTTCTTCTCCGGCCTGAGCAGGGGCGTGACGTCGTACGGGATGTCCGCGTCGGCGCTGCCGGCGACCTGGCTGCCCGCCTTGTCGCCGCCGTTCGCCGGGCTGTCGCCGTCCTCGCCGAGCAGCGAGCAGCCGCTGAGCGCGAGCAGCAGGGTCAGACAGGCCGAGACGGCCGTCGTACGGGTACGGGTGAGGGTACGGGTGAGGGTACGGGTGAGGATGGACATCAGGCCGTCGCCTCCGCGCGGGGCTGGACCAGGACACGTCCCACGACCAGCGCGTAGAACAGCCCGGAGGACAGGATCAGCGCGAAGTCGGGGGCGTCCATGGTGAAGGTGCGGTAGACCGCGGCGAGGACCCAGACCAGGGCCGTGCCGCCGCTCCAGACCCACATGCCGATCCAGAACCGCCGGGTCTTGTTCTTCTTGGCCCCCGAGGAGCCGGTGGGCTGCCACCCCATGCGGTTCTTGCGCAGGATGTCCCAGATGGCGAAGACATGCGCCCAGCCGTACATCATGCGGGCGGCCCAGGCCTCCAGCCGGTAGGGCGCCTTGTGCCACATGGGGAAGACGATCGTGGTGTAGACGATGCTGGGCGCCACCAGCAGCAGATGCTCCACCATCAGCTTCTCCGGCATGGCCAGCAGCAGCACGATGGGGATCACCGGGGCGGCGAAGGTGAACAGCGCCGTGTGGATGTAGTAGAAGAAGCCGGACATGTAGCAGAGCCGGCTGGACAGCTTGATCTTCGCCTGCCAGAACTTCGAGCTGCCGAGCAGGCTCATGGAGCCCGAGCACCAGCGGTACTGCTGGTTGAAGAAGGCGCCCGCGTTGTCCGGGCACACGCCCGTCGACACCGCGATCGGCACATAGCGCAGGTCCCAGCCGAGGCCCCGCAGGTCGAAGCCGGTGTGCACGTCCTCGGAGTGCTCGATCAGGGTCGTGCCGCCGTTGGTCTCCAGCGCCGTGCGCCGGTAGATCGCGCAGCTGCCGACGCAGATCGCGCCGTCGCTGCCCTGCCGGGAGACCTGCACAGAGCGGTAGAACAGCTCCTGCACGGCTCCGGCACCGCGCTCGATCCAGTTCTGCGAGTCCAGCACCCGGAAGTACTGCGGCGACTGGACGATGCCGACTCGGGGGTCCTCCGCCATGTACGGCAGCAGTTCCTCGAGCAGGTCGGCGCGCGGGGTGAAGTCCGCGTCCAGGATGAGGATGAACTCGCCGGCGGAATGGGCGAAGCCGTAGTGCAGATTGCCGGCCTTCTTGAACCAGCCGCGGTTCTCCCGGGTGCCGTACTGGAACCCGAAGTCGCGGGCCATGGCCTCCAGCTCGGGGCTGGCGGAGTCGTCCAGCACGAACGGCACGCACATGCCCGGGTAGCGGTCGGCCATCTCCCGCACATGCCGCCAGGTGTTGTGCAGCACCTCGATGGGCTCACCGCACACCGGCAGGAACACGTCCACCGTCGGGTACACCTCGGGCCGCCAGTTGTGCACCAGGCGCTTGTGGTGGCCGATGTCGAAGTCGCGGGTGAAACCGTTCACCCGCAGCGACACCAGGTAGTAGAGGACCGTGAAGACCAGCAGCGGCGTGTAGATCCACAGGATCGGCGTGGACTGCGCCAGCTTGAACTGGCTCACCGCCAGACAGCAGAAGCTGACCAGCGAGCTGATCGTCAGGATCCACAGATGTCTGCGCGTGTACGAGTACTTCTCGCGGTCCGACGGCGGCAGCGGCAGCAGGCCCAGCGAGCCCGTCCCTGCGCGCCCCGCTCTTCGCCGGCCGCCGTTCTGGCGCACGGCACGACGCCCCCCGGTCCGCACGGGACCCACAGAACTCATGGCAAAGCAACCCACCCTGGGCCTGTTCGACCCGTCGACCCCCACCCCTTGCCCGGCCGCCCCATTCGAACCCATGGCCGAGCATCGCAAGGCTATACGAGAGGTGTGAAAGCCGTAAGGGATAAGCGAAGCACTACGTCAGGTAAGTCGCTCTATGCCCCGATATAAATACGTGAAGGGGACGTAACTAACAGGTTTCACACCCGGATGAACCAGGCAAAGAGCGACGATTCCGCGCTTCCTTGCTCCGCGCAGCCAGCAACTCGTCCGCCGGATAACCGACCTCCTCCAGCGTCAGCCCGTGCGGCCGTACGACATGGACCGCCGAGTCCCGCACCCCCGCGGCGAGCACCTTGCCCGGCCAGTCGGCCGGACGGTGGCCGTCGCCGACGAAGAGCAGCGCGCCGATCAGCGAGCGGACCATGTTGTGGCAGAAGGCGTCGGCCCGGACCGTGGCCGTGATGATCCCGTCCCCGCCCCGGACCAGGCTCAGCTCCTGCAGGGTCCGGATCGTCGTGGCGCCCTCGCGCTTCTTGCAGTACGCCGCGAAGTCGTGCTCCCCCAGCAGCGCCCGGGCCGCCTCGTTCATCGCGTCGACGTCGAGCGGCCAGTCGTGCCAGAGCACATGCCCCCGCAGCAGCGGGTCGACCCCGCCCGGGTTGTCGGTGACCCGGTAGGCATAGCGCCGCCAGACCGCCGAGAAGCGCGCGTTGAACCCGGTGGGCGCCTCCCGCAGCGCCCATACCCGCACGTCACGGCTCAGTCGCCCGGCCATCCGCTTGAGCAGCTTCTCGTGGTGCTCACGCCACACCGCCTCCGGCAGATCCACATGCGCGACCTGCCCCCGCGCGTGCACCCCGGCATCGGTCCGCCCCGCGACCGTCAGCTCATAGGTCTCCTGCGACCGCGTCACCGTCCGCAGGGCGTCCTCGATCTCCCCCTGCACGGTCCGCCGCCCGCCGGCCTGCTTGGCCCACCCGGAGAACTCACTCCCGTCGTACGACAGATCGAGACGGACACGAACATGACCGGGCGCTGCTTCATCACTCACGTAGAGATCCTCTCAGGGAACACAAAAGCGGGGGGGGGGGGGGGGGGGGGGGGGGAGGGGGGGGAAAGGAAGCGGGGGGGGGGGGCTGCTTCGTCGCAATGATCGTGGGCCTGGCCGGAGCGGTCCTCTCCGGCCTCGCCCTGT